>JBDTVF010000340.1:0-3665 GCA_040007325.1 Ginsengibacter sp.
AAATGGCAAAGATTGGAATAAACATAGCAACAGGAACTTTACAACAAGATGAAATCATTGTCGGAATCGATCTCGGTACCACCAATAGCCTCATAGCAATTATACATCCCGATAGTAAAAAGGCAGTTGCTTTGAAGGAGCACGATAGCAACTCATTGGTCCCGTCGGTTATACATTTTGGCGACGCAGGTGAAGTAAGTGTAGGAGACGATGCAAAGGAATTCCTGATCACTGAGCCACACAACACGATTTTCTCAGCCAAAAGACTAATGGGAAAATCTTACAACGACCTAAAAGAACATGGGTCTTTTTTTACTTATAAAATTATTGATGACGATACGGAAAGCCTGGTAAAAGTGCAGGTGGGTAATAAATTCTATTCACCGGTCGAGCTGTCATCGTTTATTCTAAAAGAATTAAAGCAGCGTGCAGAACACATTTTAAAAACGCCGGTTAATAAAGCGGTTATTACAGTGCCTGCCTATTTTAATGACTCACAACGGCAGGCAACAAGGGATGCAGGAAAGCTCGCGGGACTCGATGTATTGCGAATAATAAATGAGCCGACTGCTGCGAGCCTCGCTTACGGAATTGGCCTTAACAAAGAAGAGGAGAAAACAATTGCTGTGTACGATCTTGGTGGCGGCACCTTCGATATTTCAATACTGAAAATAAGCAACGGCGTTTTCGATGTGCTTTCTACAAATGGAGATACTTACCTTGGTGGCGATGACTTTGATAATGCAATTGTGAAATTCTGGATTAAACAGGCAGGCTTAAACGAAAAAGAGGTTCAATCTAATAAAGAGCTTTCACAGCAATTAAGAATAAAAGCTGAAGAAGCTAAAAGAGCTCTTTCATCGACTGATAATTTCTCATCAACGATTAATAACATACAACTCAGTATTTCGAAAGATGAGTTTGAATCACTCATAGCTCCTTTTGTTGAGAAAACTATTTCTTCATGTAAAAGCGCGATGAAAGATGCAGCTCTCACAACTGAAGACATACAAGATGTTGTAATGGTGGGCGGGTCTACAAGAGTTCCTTTGGTGATAAAAAGCGTTTCAGGTTTTTTTGGAAGGCAGGTAAATAATACAGTTGATCCCGATGAAGTAGTGGCGCTTGGTGCAGCAATACAAGCAGATATTTTGGCGGGAAATAATAAAGACTTTTTGTTACTTGACATTACGCCGCTTTCTCTCGGCATAGAAACCAGGGGTGGGTTGATGGATACCCTTATTCCAAGAAATTCGAAGATTCCATCTACGGCATCGCGACAATATACAACACAGGTTAGTGGCCAGAGCGGAATTAAAATCGCAGTTTACCAGGGCGAGCGGGATCTGGTAAAGGATAACAGGAAGCTTGCTGAATTTAATCTTTCAGCGATACCGGCAATGCCGGCCGGCTTGCCCAAAGTGGAGATAACTTTTCTTATAAATGCTGATGGCATTTTGGTAGTAAGGGCGAAGGAACTTCGAAGTGGCGTAGAGCAAAGTATTGAAGTGCAGCCGCAATATGGCCTGACTGACGAAGCAGTAGAAAAGATGCTGCTTGAATCTATCACCCATGCAAAGGATGATATTGCAACAAGGGCCTTGCTCGAAGCAAGAACCGAAGGCGAGCAGCTTTTAGAGACAACAGAAAAATTCATACAAAAAAATACGGGCAACCTTTCGCAGGATGAAATGATGAGTACTGCTAATGCTATGCAGGCATTACAAATGGCATTAACAATGGAAGATAAAGATTTAATTCAGTCAAAAATTGAAGAGCTAAATGACATATCACGGCCCTATGCGGAAAGAATAATGGACAATGCTGTTAGTTCCGCGATGAGAAATACAAGCGTCCACGAGAATTAGTTTTTATACCTCAAGGCTGGCTTTTCAATATATCGCCAGGATATTAACGCAAGTATCGAGGAACACATTAGCGACAAAAGGAGGTTGATTATTACCGATTGACTAAATCCTGAAAATTGAAAAAACATTTGCTGCAAGGGAAATGTGTAGATATAAATACCATAGGAGATATCATTTTTTATCTTGATCTTAAAAAGATTTGTGAAAGCGATGAAATAAGTGGCGAGGCTAAAGAAAACCACTTCATCAATCAAGATGTCTATTGCCAGTATTCCACGGGATTTTAAAAAAATCATCAAGGCACTAAGAGCAAATAATGGGAGAAAATATTTTTTTGGAATAAAACCGCTTTGCAAAATTCCTCCAAATAAAAAAGTTGCCGCTAATAGCAACCCTTTTCCATTCGGCAATAAAACAGTTCGTACATCAATAGCTGACAATAACAGGCAAGCAATTAAGAGTGCCGTTAAAGTTATCATCAGCCATTTCTTATTTTTAAAAATGCCAATAAGAAGCAGGATAAATAAGAGAGAATATAACTCAAGCTCGAGAGTCAGGCTCCAAAGTGATCCGTTAAATCCTGCCATAGGGAACTGCTGCTGTTCGAAAACGCCAGGAAGCATGAACCGAATTCGAAAGCCTGTTGCGGTCCATAAATATTGCCAGGTATCACTATCAGTAAAATAATTTTTAAAGCTAAGTTTTGTCAATAGTGGTCCTGCAACAAATACACTGACGATCGTAAGAATGATCAACGCAGGATATATTCTTAAGATTCGTTTTTTCAAAAATTGCCATGGAGATTTTGAGTTGGCCGCACTCAGGCTCACGAGATACCCACTTGTGAAAAAGAAAATATATAAACCAACCGAGGATAAGTAAAATTTTCCATTTGTAATGCTGTGAAGGAATTCGGCATGAGCGTGGCCGGTAATGGCATATGAATGAGTGATTGCTACAAGTATTGCCGCAAAAATTCTTAAGAAATTAAAATTGTTGCGATTACTCATGAGAAACCTTGTTATCAAACAGTGGAACTAATTATTGAAGCGATTGCAGACGATTCACGTATTTGCCAATAAGATCGAATTCAACATTTACTTTCATTCCTTTTTGAAGGTATTGCATATTAGTATGGGAAAAAGTGTAGGGGATAATTGCAACACTAAAGGTATTCGCGCCAAGATTGAAGACTGTAAGACTGATGCCGTTGAGACAAATAGAACCTTTTTCTATTACTAATGCCGCGAATTTTTTATCAAATTCAAAATCAAATTGAAAGCTGCCGGCCCTATCTGTTCTTTCTAAACAAGCGGCAGTTCCGTCCACGTGACCCTGAACAATGTGCCCATCGAGGCGACTATTCATCATCATAGAACGCTCGAGATTAATTAAGTCTCCACGTTTCCAATCGCCAAGATTGCTCTTCTCAAGTGTTTCTTTTATCGCAGTTACCTGGTAAATATCTTCGCTAATAGCTTCTACTGTAAGGCAAACACCGTTGTGACAAATACTTTCATCAACCCGAAATTGTGGGGCCAGTTCACTTTTTATGTAGAATGTCTTGTTTGATTCTCTTTCGGTAATCTCGTGCAAAATGCCAATAGATTCAACAATGCCTGTAAACATATTTGCCTGTTATTACGTGCTTCTTTAAAAAATTATCCGGTTACGAGGGTTATATTTTTGAAAATTTACTTTATCTTCGCATTCCTAAAAAACAAAAGGAATTTTTTATGCTCATTATTGATTCAAAAGATTGCGAAAATATTGATAAAGCGCTCAAAAAGTACAAGA
>JBDTVF010000341.1:0-3651 GCA_040007325.1 Ginsengibacter sp.
AGAGTTCCTCCAAAATATTCATAAGCACCTATATCAATCACTCCTCCAATAACGGTACGTGACAGTAAAGAAGTCATAAATGATTGGTACATATTTACAGGAGTCAAAGAATAAGAAGTGTTAGTAATTCCGGGGTCTGTTCCTTTGTTATTAACAGTTGTTGCAGCACTCGTTAAAGAGTAATCATCAGATGATGGATTCGTAAAGCCAAGAGTTAAATAATTATTAGTGATTGTGTTATTGGAACTGTCTAATACACCTGGCTTATTACCGCCAAACATTGTATTGGATGCGGCTGTAACCGAGGCGAAAATATTATTATAAATTTTAAAAGTATTAATGCCTGATAAAGGAATTGTATTGAAATAAGTAATGTTTCCTGCATACTTATTAATGACAGTATTGTTCACAAAATAAAAATCTTCTAATGCATTCGTAGCAGCATCATAACCAATAATGCCATGGTTTGCTGAAGCCTGGCCTTGTATGATAATGTTACCGACAATAACGTTTAGCCCACCCTGCGCAATGTTGATTTCCCAACTGCCATAACCTGTAGGTTCTTCGTCTATCAGGTTGTATAATATATAACTTCTTTGCGCTCTTGTTTTCAAAGAGTTTGCTTGTCCCCGCGGATGGTGGAAATAGCAGTTCTCAACTATCAATGTATCGGTGCTGGCACTTATATAAATATTATGTTCATAACCGGAATAGGTTGGATCGTTTTGTAACTGGTAACCGTTGTTATCAAATTCAGAATTCTGAATAATTACATTGCTGGTTGTTACACTTGCATTGCCTTCAAGTATACCATTCTGGCAATTCGTAAACCTGCAGTTATTGACTGTTATATTATTTGCCTGGAAACGGATAGCTGCTCCGTTAGCCCCGTCGACATCAGAAACCTGCGCACCATCAAATACAATATTTTCCAGGTAAGGATTATCACTTGTGCCAGGCAATTCAAAAACAAATATTCCTTTACCATTGGGAATATCGCCGGTGTATCGCAACACCGGCCGGTTTGCGCCGGTACCAAGTCCTATAAATTTTAGATTTTTATTTGTCCATTTGGTAGCGTCATTGGCATAAGTATTACCACCGTCTATATAGATGGTGTCTCCGTCCTGTACTAATAACCTGAGCTGACTGGGCATTGTGTATGTTCTTGCCGGCCCTACATTCCAGGTAGTAGCATTGCAATTATTGATTACTATTAAAAAAGCAAATAACAATGGACATATATTTTTCATAGTTGAAGCTGATTTATTTCATGTTTGGATTTCCGGAAACTAATGTAATTATTTTTTCCGGGAAAGACATATAGCTACAAGGGTTGCATGCAATTTTTCATATTAACAATTCTGCTTAATTCAACCCTTCTAAACTATATCATAGCTGATTTTAAAAATGTGGTATATACCGGCAATAGTAACTTATCAGGAGGACGACATACGAGCTGGTGGGTCGCAAAACTGTTTTAGCATGTGCATGTTGGCGTGTTGCTTTATCCCTGCTTTTAATTTTGCCTTATTCAAAACCTGCTGTATACTTCTTTTTGGAGTGCAGAGAAGAGCATCAGAATTATTTGCAAAAACATCCGCATGGTTATACCTGCCATTATGTTAGGCCCGACTGGAAATTACCTGAAGTAAGCAAAGTGTAGTGAAGCACGAGCTCACGTGGATTGGCAAACAGCTAAATGGAAGACAAGCAATGGCGAAAATGGTGTCAGGCATCTATGTTATGAAACTTTAGATCGAAAAATCGCCAATAGACTTTTTGTTTCGGTATTATTAAGAATCAAATTGGTTTTATATGCGGCGTAGTTACACATTTTATCTCCCTTAATTAATCTATATTTGAAACCTACCAAACAACAGATTGCTACGATGAATCTTTTACAACAACCCGCAGTGATATGGTTTATCATCGGCTTTATTTTTTTCTTATTAGAATTTGTAATTCCCGGCCTTATCGTTTTCTTTTTTGGCGTAGGCGCATGGATTGTTGCCATACTTACTCTTTGTTTTGATCTGCCTATAAATTTACAGCTGATCATTTTTGTCATCAGTTCTGTGCTGACCATCTTATTATTAAGGAATTGGGTTAAGAAACTTATTTATGGAAAAAATCCTTCAAGAGAATTATTGGAAGATGAATTTTTGGGCAAGATTGGCAGGGCCGATACAGCCATTTCACCAGGCGAAAATGGCAAAGTTGATTTTAAAGGAACAACGTGGCCGGCAGCCTCGGCCGATTTTATAGAGAAGGGAGAGAACGTAATTATTGTCGGCAACGAAAGCATTTTATTAATTGTGAAATCAATCAAAATTATATGATATCAGCATCCACCGTTATTCTTATTGTATTAGTTTTATTTCTCCTCGTCGCTTTTATGTCCACCTTCAAAGTGGTGCCACAACGTTCCGTTTATATCGTAGAAAGATTGGGAAAATACAGCCGCTCCCTTGAGGCTGGTTTTCATATTTTAATTCCCTTTATTGATAAGATTTCTTACAAGCAAAATCTAAAAGAACAAGCCATTGACGTGGCATCGCAGATATGTATCACGAGGGATAATATTGCCGTGGAAGTAGATGGTGTTTTATACCTGCAGGTAATTGATCCGCAAAAAGCTTCTTATGGAATAGACAATTATAAGTTTGCCGTTATTCAAATTTCGCAGACAACCATGCGTAGCGTGATAGGAAAAATGGAACTCGATAAAACTTTTGAAGAGCGTGAAACCGTGAATGGTACTATCGTAGAAGCCGTTGATAAAGCAAGTGTGCCCTGGGGAATAAAAGTGTCGCGCTATGAAGTAAAAAATATTTCACCGCCGCAAAGTATAAAAGATGCGATGGAAAAGCAGATGCGTGCAGAGCGGGAGAAGAGAGCATTGATTGCCGAATCAGAAGGTGATAAGCAGGCGAAAATAAATCGTGCTGAAGGCGTAAAGCAGGAAACGATTGCCTTCTCCGAAGGTGAAAAACAGAAACGTATAAATGAAGCAACAGGCCGGGCCGCTGAAATTGAATTGGTAGCCGTAGCAACCGCAAAAGGTATCCGGGAAATTGCTTCGTCAATAAATGAAGAAGGTGGATTGAATGCTGTAAACCTGCGCATCGCGGAGCAATACCTCAATGAATTTGGCAACCTCGCCAAAACAAATAATACCATGATTATACCCGCAGACCTTTCAGATATTGCAGGTGTGATAGCAGGCATTACTTCCGTGATCAAGAAAACGAAGGTGGAGGTGAAGGGATAAAATAAAAGAGTCCTTTTGAAGTATGATTATCGCAGCTGATGTTCCTATAAGCCGACTCAGGGAGTTCATGAACCGCGAAAGAATTTTTTTTTATTAATTAAAACTCTGCCTGTATTCAACCGGTGTAATGACAAAATTTCAATCATTGAATATTTCCCTTTTATCCTCATAAACAATCTTGCCATCAATCATGGTTAATACACTTTTTGTTGCCGGTAATTGCTGCGTTGGAATTGTAAAAATATCCTGCGATAAAACAGCAAGATCAGCCAGCATGCCCGGCTTAAGTGTACCTTTTTCTTTTTCTTTAAATTCAGCGTACTGTTATATCGTTACTTTCTTTTTAGTTCTGTATAACTCCAGAATTATTCTATCTT
>JBDTVF010000342.1:0-3641 GCA_040007325.1 Ginsengibacter sp.
ATGATGATCTGTTGTGAAGCCGGATCAAGAAAAATATCGTTGGCAATATAGCTTTCTCCCTGCGGCAGATTTCTTTCCATAACCGGGTGCCTGCTTTCTTTCAGTTCAAGCTCGTGCCCATTATGCAGAATGGGTCTTTTGTATTTAAACTGCAACGCATTATTTGCAAAACAGGTAATGCCATCCAGCACGGCAAACACGTGGCCATTAAGCTGCATCGGTGCGATATAATCCTGCAGTTCATTTACCAGTTGTTCAAAAATGTTTTGTTCTATCTGGAGAATTTTGTCTTCAGCTCCGGTTATCTTTTCCTCATACTCCTTTAGCTCGGGAGTGATGTATCTTTCAGCATTGGTAAGCGTTTGCTTTCTTATCCAGCTATCCGGAACTTTGTCTTTGTGCGTATGCGTTACTTCCAGGTAGTAGCCGAATACATTATTGAATCCTATTTTTAGAGAAGAGATACCTGTTAATTCAGTTTCCTTATGTTGAAGCTTAAGCAGGTGCTCTTTGCCGTTAGCAACTATGTTTTTCAAATCATCTAAAGCGTTATCGACGCCTGCGGCAATCATGTTGCCTTTGGATGCGGCGACCGGTGGATTTTCAATGATCTCCTTAAATACTTTATCACAGATATATTTACATGGATTCAGCGAATCACCAAGTCGCTTTAAATATTCATTTTGAGAATTGTCGCAGAGTTCTTTCAACTCGCTCGCAAGCTTAAGCCCACGTCCTGTTTGCAAAACTTCACGCGGATTTATCTTCTTTAATGGAATTTTACTTACCAGTCTTTCAATGTCACCCGCCTGTTTTATTATATGTGTAAACTTATTTTTTTCATCGGTTGATTTAATAAAATATTCTACCAGGCCTTGCCTTTCTTCTATTTTATTGATTTCTGTAAGAGGCAGTACCATCCATCTTTTCAGCAGCCTTGCACCCATAGGCGACACAGTATTATCAAGCACCTTTAATAATGAATTACTTCCCTCCACGCCTCCTAAAAGTTCAAGATTTCTAATGGTAAAGCGATCCATCCACAAGTGATCACCTTTGTCGATCCGTTGCAGCGAAGTAATATGTTGAAGATTGGGATGTTCGGTATCTTTTAAATAATGAAGAATAGCTCCGGCAGCAATAGTTCCCTCCTTCAAATCTTCTACACCAAAACCTTTCAGACTCTGTGTTCCAAAATGCTTTAGTAAGCTCTCCTTTGCATATTGCTCGGAAAAAATCCATTCATCAAGTGAATAAGTATAGAATTTACTGCCGAATAATTTCTTAAAATTCTTTTGCTGGTTTCTCTGAAAAATAACTTCCGCAGGGTTAAGACTTTGCAGCAGCTTATCTATGTATTCATTATCTCCTTCAGCTATAAAAAATTCACCGGTTGAAATATCAAGAAATGAAACACCCGTTTTGTTTTCAGAAATATGAATACCTGCAAGAAAATTATTATTGTTGTGCTCAAGCAACTTGTCGTTAGTGGCAACCCCTGGCGTAATTAATTCGGTTACGCCACGCTTTACAATTCCTTTAGCCATTTTTGGATCTTCGAGCTGGTCACAAATGGCAACACGATAGCCGGCTTTTACCAGTTTGTGTAAATAAGTATCTAATGCATGATGGGGAAATCCTGCAAGTTCCGCAGCTGTTGCGGATGAGCTGCTTCTTTTGGTAAGTGTAATTCCTAAAACACGGGAGGTTGTAATCGCATCCTGTCCAAAGGTTTCATAAAAATCGCCGACACGGAAAAGCAGGATAGCATCAGGATATTTCATCTTGATGGCATTATGCTGTTTCATTAAAGGAGTGTCTGCTGAAGCCATAATCTAGGAGGCCTCACCCAACTCCTCTCCCGGAGGAGAGGGACTTGACTGAAAGCCTTTATTTAATAAATTAAAAAATAAAAAAAGTAAGTTAAATGAATCTCTAATGATTGTTTATAATAATCCTTGTCCTTCTCCTTCGGAGAAAGGTTGGGATGAGGCTTTTAACTATTTTTGCAAATTAATAGTCTTTTGATGAGAAAACTGGAGATGGAAGAGCTTAACCGGAAAACTGTGGATGAATTCATGCGTTCAAAAAAATTTCC
This sequence comes from Ginsengibacter sp., assembly GCA_040007325.1. Taxonomy (GTDB): domain Bacteria; phylum Bacteroidota; class Bacteroidia; order Chitinophagales; family Chitinophagaceae; genus Ginsengibacter. The sequence continues at coordinate 2,099 of JBDTVF010000342.1, forward strand.
TGTCATTGTGGTGCTGGAGAATATACGAAGCGCTTACAACGTAGGAAGCGTATTTCGCACGGCTGATGCCTTTCTTATTGAAGCCATTTACATCTGCGGCTATACCGCAACCCCTCCGCATAAAGAAATTACAAAAACAGCGCTGGATGCTCAGAATTCAGTTGCGTGGAAGTATTTTGAAACGGCGGATACTGCAATCCAACATCTCAGGCAAAACAATTATAAGGTGTATGCAATAGAGCAGGTCACTAATAGTATGTCTCTTGAGGTACTTGGGAATTTGCAGGAGGAAAAAAATGCTTTTGTATTTGGAAATGAAGTGTCAGGCGTGCAACAGGAAACAATTCAATTGTGTGATGGTTGCATAGAAATCCCGCAATTTGGAATGAAGCATTCACTCAATATTTCTGTTGCAGCAGGGATTGTTCTTTGGGAAGTGGTAAGAAACCCCCTAACCCCTAAAGGGGAACAAAGCCAGAGCTGATAAATGAAGTTTTTTTTTATGGAAAATGATTTAAAAAATAAAATGCCAGAATCATTTAAAGCTGTGAAAGCCTCTTTAGGGGTTTGGGGTGGAGTCGGGACATATTTTTCTCTTGTCAAATTTGCGCATACTATTTTTGCGATGCCCTTTGCCCTCATTGGATTTTTCCTTGGATTGCGAGCAATGGATTATCACACTTACAAGCCGTGGTGGCTGCTATTATTGCTAGTGATTCTATGTATGGTTTTCGCAAGGAGTGCAGCAATGGCTTTCAACCGTTGGCTCGACGCGGATTTTGATAAGTTAAATGTGCGCACGGTTATACGTGAAATTCCCTCCGGTATTATTACCAAAAGAAATGCAATGGCTTTTATAATTTTCAACTGCCTGGCATTTCTCATAACAACTTATTTTATTAATGCATTGTGCCTCGTATTGGCTCCCGTCGCTTTATTCGTGATATTATTTTACAGTTATACAAAAAGATTTACGCCGCTTTGCCACCTTGTGTTGGGGCTCGGTCTTAGTCTTGCACCGGTGGGCGCCTATATCGCGGTCACCGGAAAGTTTGCTTTGGTGCCGGTTCTTTTTTCTCTGTCCGTTTTATTTTGGGTAAGCGGTTTCGATATTATCTATGCATTGCAGGATGAAGATTTTGACCGTGCTAATAACTTACGTTCGATACCTTCCTGGCTTGGTATTTATAGAGCCCTTCGTGTTAGCGAGTTCCTGCATTTTTTATCTTTTACTTCATTGCTTGTAGCAGGATTTGCAGGTAATTTTTCATGGCTTTATTGGATTGGTATTTTAGCCTTTGCATTCTTTCTTGTTTACCAGCATACATTGGTAAAGCCTAAAGACCTGAGCAAAGTTGATAGGGCTTTTTTTACATCAAATGGAATTGCGTCTGTCGTTTTTGGGGGTTTTGTTTTGCTCGACATTTTTTTTAAAGCGTAAAGCCGATGGCTAAAAAACTATTATGGCGAGAATTCTTTGCATTGATTATGGATTAAAGCGTACAGGTCTTGCCGTTACAGATCCCCTTCAAATTATTGCCAC
>JBDTVF010000343.1:0-3612 GCA_040007325.1 Ginsengibacter sp.
TAGCGGCATCTGTTACCGGCAGTTCAGCAATGCTTTCTGAAGGAATTCACAGCACCGTTGACTCCAGCAATGAATTATTATTACTGTGGGGAATTCATAAAAGTAAAAAGCCTGCGGATGAAATGCACCCATTCGGTTACGGACAAGAACTATACTTTTATACCCTCATCGTGTCTGTGTTAATATTCGGTTTGGGTGGTGGCATGTCAGTTTATGAAGGCATTATGCACATCACGCACCCGGTAGTGACTGCAGACCCCACATGGAATTATATTGTTCTCGGGTGTTCGGCAGTTTTTGAGGGTATATCACTTGTGTTACCCTGGCGAAAATTTACCAAGGCAAATGGTTCATCACATTTTTGGCATAAGTTACGTGCCAGTAAAGACCCTGCTTTTTTTGTAATTATCTTCGAGAACAGCGCAGCGCTGGCCGGCCTGTTTATCGCCTTTTGCGGTGTGTTTTGCAGTCATTATTTTCATTTACCTGTTTTAGATGGTGTTGCTTCTATATTAATAGGATTGGTACTTGCATTTGTAGCAATCATCCTGATTATAGAAAGCAGGAACTTGCTAATAGGCGAGAGCGCTACCAAAGAAAAAATAAAAGCGATCTATGACATCGTTGACGCAGATCCCGATGTTACCAAACTAAACAGGCCGCTTACAATGCAGATGGGGCCTGATGAATTGCTGCTTGCTCTTGATGTAAAATTTAAAAGCGAATTGACCAGCGGAGACCTTACAAAAGCAGTGCAAAGGTTGGAAGAAAATATCAGGAAAGAACTCCCGGATGTAAAAAAGATTTTTATTGAAGCAAGCAACCTGGCTGAGGTTAAGCATGATAACTAACTATTGTGTATGTGTAAATACATTCCCAAACAGGGTATTAAAAACCTGCTATTTTTTTTCTTTAATATTTAAAGACCTAATTCTTAAGTGAACCTTTTAGGCATGATTGTGTTACTATCATAACAAATAAGACCCAAAGACATCTCCTAAAATACCATTCTGACAAATTAATTTCTCCCGGTTTTAAAAACTCATTTTAAAAAGTAAAAGAAGTAAACAGAATAGTTGTTGCCTGGGATAAAACTTAGTGGTGTAAACTAAAAATTAAAAAAAAATTACAATGAAAAAAACTAATGTAAAAAATGTAACTGCGAAAATATTATTGTTTGCAACAATATTGTTTGCAGCTTTCTCTCTTAGCTCTTGCGCAAAAAAAATGACCTTTGGTACCTCGTCTGTAGTGCCTGCTGCTGAAGGTTCAGTAAAAATAAAATCTGATAAAAACAAAAACACCTCTGTTGATTTGAGTGTGGAGCGCCTGGCAGATCCTCAAAGATTGAATCCATCTAAAAAGACTTATGTGGTGTGGATGGAAACCGCGAGCAACGGAACAAAGAATATTGGAAGCTTAAATACTTCAAGTGGATTTTTATCCGGTAAAATGAAGAGTTCATTAAAAACAGTAACCCCGTATAAACCCACAGGCTTTTTTATAACTGCAGAAGACGATGCCAGTGTGCAATATGCAAACGGACAGGTAGTGTTGCGAACAAATTAATACAGCAACAATTCTTAGCCGGCAAATAAATAAAAATAAATCTTACATTAAATCAACATTATGAATCATCAAAAAACATTTGGCGTTTGGATGGATACTCACCACGCCACCGTAGTAGGAAGTGAAAATCCGGGAGATGAAAATTTTGCGGTGCTTGCTCATGTAGAAGCAGATGCATTGACGGCAAATGCCGAAAGAAATGCTAATAACCAGGAGCAAAATATAATGGCGAAATTTTTAAAAGACATTGCTTCACATTTGACGAATGCGACACACATACACGTTACAGGTACCGGTACCGCACAGGAACAATTCATAAATTACCTGGCAGATACGGCTCAATTTAAAAATGCCAAAACAGAAGAATCAACTTCTACTAAAATGCCTGACGATAAACTCGTGGAATATATTGCCGCTAAATTTTAATTAGTTTATCAGCGAACATTTTTTTTAAAAGCCTTCCCAAATGGAAGGTTTTTTTTATAGGTACATAAGATGTTAGCTTGATGCGTTCGTCTTTTTATTTTTATTTACCTTTTTCAATTCTTCTTCTTTTTCTCCCGCATGCTTTTCATTTTCCTGTACACTGCTTTCGCCGCTTTCTATCTCTACTCTTTGTATGGTTACTGCATATTTATCAGGCCTTATCACCGAGCCATATTTCATTGTATAAGCCTTGGTAAATTCTGCGCCAAAGTATAAAATGATGGAAGAATAATATACCCAAAGTAATAGTATTACAAGTGAGCCGGCTGAGCCGTACGAAGTGCCGAAACTGCTGTGGCCTATATATAGTGTAATGCAAAACTTGCCAATCATAAATAATACAGCGGTGAATAAAGCGCCCGCCATCACATCTTTCCAGCCGATGATTGCATCTGGAAGTACTTTGTAAATAATAGCAAATAAGATCGTTACTACGAAGAGAGTAAGCACGATATTGATTACATAAATAAAGATGAAACCCACATTTGGAAATATGTTTTGAAGCTTTTGCATCATGCCGTCGAGAAGGCTGCTCAGTAACAGTGAAACCAATAATAAAAAGCCAAGGCTTGCCGTAAGAGAAAAAGAAAGCAACCTGTTCTTTAGCATCCTTAACCAATCCCTGCCTTTCTTAACCTTTAAGTTCCATATCAAATTAATAGAACTTTGCATTTCGCTGAACACACTCGTGGCTGCAATGATCAGCATAACAAAACCAAAAATTGCTGCAAAATTTTGTCCGCTTACAGATGCGTTTTTTATTATTTCCTGTATCTGTAATGCCGCCTGCTTACCAACAAGGCCGCTAAGTTGATGAAAAATAGTCCCGTTAATTGCTTCACGTGCCCAAAATAAATTTGCAAAAAAAATGACGACCAACATCATAGGGCCTATACCAAAAATTGTATAGTAAGCCAGTGAGGCACTAAGTTTTAATACATGGTGTTTTGAAAATCCTGTCGCTGCATCCTTTAGTATTTCCCAAAATCCTTTCAGTGTAAAGTTCCGCATAATTTTTTGTTGCCGGTATTTGTATAGTCGCTGTTTTTATAATTTATTAAATAGACAAGAAGCGATCTCGCCTATCAAAAGAGCAAGGTAGCATGAATAATGCCGGCAGGGTTATGAGTAAATATTTATTTCGAAATATTTTAAAGAAGATTTTCAATAGTTGTTGAACATGCTCTTTGCAATTTTGCTCAGAATCGCTACATACCTGTTTTCATATTTGCTTATCATTAATTATACTTTATTAAAAAAATAAAGACATGACATTTAAAAAATTATAGCTGTCTTTCTTGTAAGTGCAGCTTCTTTTACCAACGGTGCATGGCTCTATGGAAAATATACTCACGAGGATTTGCTGGCTGCTAATGTTCCCGTTTCTTCTTCTGTTTTTGAAACCGCAAAATTTTCGGAAAGCGATGCGGTGCTAGCAGGATTTTTGGTGAGAACATATTTTGAGAATAGCCTCAAATTTTTTTGTCCAAAAGAATTTTAAGAGGGTGAGCGTCAAAATTCGGGCGACAATATGGCGAACAGAAAATATTTTATTTA
>JBDTVF010000344.1:0-3599 GCA_040007325.1 Ginsengibacter sp.
TGATAGGCCCGGTTACTGTCACGCAATTTTAGAATATAGTCCACAGATTTTTGTGCGAAGTCAGCATGCGAATACACTACACCATTTACCTCGTTAGTAATTACACTCGTATGACCTCCCACGTTTGAAACAATGCAAGGCACGCCAAATGCATTTGCTTCCGAAAAAGATACCGGCGTACAATCTGCAAGACTCGGTAAAATTAGGAAATTGCTGCTTGCGATCAGGTTAGAAAGTCTTTTTTGCCCTTCTGCAGTAGCTTTTGATATGTAGCCGTGATTTACGATAAAGTCTCTTTTAATATTATGTGGCAAATGCTTTATCCCCGCAATGTGCAAAGTAGCACGAATCCCTTTGTCATTTAGCTTTTGAGCAACTTCCAGTGCATAGTCTCCGCCTTTGCGCTCCCAGTCTACACCAAGGAATAACAAGTTCACGTGAGAGTTGATCTCGCGTTTTATTATGATCTCCTTCGCTTCTGCAACATTTGGAGTAAAATCAAGGTTGGCTCCAAATGGAACAATAAAAATCTTCTTCGGATCTGCATTGTAATAATTGATCGCTGAGTTAGCAGCCCATTGCGAAGTATATATAAGCAGATCGGAATTTGTGATTGCAAGCTGATCTATCTCATCTCCTTCTTCCAGGCAGGCTTTGGTGAACTTACTGTATTCAGGGTAGAATTCTCTTAACGCCTGCAATGTTGCATCAGCATATAAAATGGTTTTGTAACTCTTACCAAGGTTTGCCAGCACAACAGTATTTGGAGAAATGATGTAAGATCCTTTTTTTACCTTGCCCTGGATAATATTCGCATAGTTTTTTGAAACTGATTTATTAAACCGCGGAGAATAGATCTTTTCCCAAACACGCTTGTTATAATGCGTTTTTATAAAATGGAAAAGGGGATTGGGTAATGCAAGATCACTCAGGTAATCCATATCGAAGCCCGCCTGGCTAAGCATCTTTCCGTAATACACCCCGAGCCCGGACCAGTTGTGAATATTTTTTGAGTCAAAATCAGTTGCGTATACTAGTTTCATTAAATCGTTTTGTGTTCCAGGTTACAGCGTATTTTCAAATTTATTTCTTTTCCCCGCTAACAAATCAAATTGTTTATTTGGGTTACCAACACATTAAAAAGACATTATTGTAAGACTTTTGGTGATTTGCATTACCATTCTTTTAGACCAATCATAGAAAATACTTCGATAATTTTACATGAACTGGAAAGCAATTTCCAATGTTTGAAATTAATTTGGTGTTGATCGCCAGTTAACTGGACTGGATGGAATGTTAAATCAATAAACGATATTTTACGGTGGTTGGAACTCTGACAATTAGAATAGCAAAGAAATACTATAAAAAGTAAAATTGAAAAAAAATGTCCTATAATTTGTTTCACTGCAAGTTTTCATAAATCTTTCCTGAATCACTATTTGCTGATGCAAAAAAACGAAATGAAATGGCAATGGGAAATCACATCCCGCACAAGCTATCGTCTTGAAGACATAAAGGTGTTATGGTCTTATCGCCATTTTTTAATGAGTCTTGTTCGCCGCGAATTTTTGCTTAACTACCAGCAAACTATTTTAGGTCCATTCTGGTTGATATTTCCTCCGCTGGTTACATTGGTTACCTACATCTTTGTTTTTAATAAGATGGTGGGTATTTCCACCGGAACTATTCCCCCGGTACTTTTTTATTTTTCAGGCATCGTACTTTGGAATTTTTTTAGTGACTGCTTAAGCGGCACTTCCACTACTTTTAAGGATAATGCTGATTTATTCGGTAAGGTTTACTTTCCCCGCATCATTATACCAGTCTCTGTTATCTGTACACATTTTCTCAGGTTCCTTCTTCAATTTGCGTTCCTTCTTTGTATGGTTGCGTTTTATGTTTTTTTCAGAAATTTCAGTATTCAATTTAATACATGGCTTCTGTTTCTTCCGCTTGCGATAGTCTGCGTGGGCATTATTGCATTGGGAATGGGTCTTATATTTTCTGTACTAACGGCCAAATACCGCGACATCAGTAACCTTGTCACCCTTGGCGTAAGGCTGTTGATGTTCCTAACACCAGTAATCTATCCTCTCAATTCTATTTCACCTAAATGGCGTTTTCTTGTTGAGATCAATCCACTAACCCCGTTATTTGAAGTTTTTAAGATGGGGCTTCTGGGGGAAGGCTCTGTGAATATAGGAATGCTTTTGTACAGCATGGTTTTTACTATATTTATCTTGATAGTTGCACTGATGATCTTTAATAAACAGGGAGCTAAACTTATAGATGTAGTATGACGAATAATGAATCCAATGTAGTGATTGAAGTGGATCATTTGTCCAAACTATATAAGCTCGGTACTATCGGTACCGGATCGCTTCGCCAGGATCTTCAATTTTGGTGGCATAAATCAATATTAAAAAAGCCAAATCCATTTTTCGATCCCGAACACAATGAACTTTCACAGGATAATAAAGACTTCATTTGGGCACTTAGGGATATAAATTTTACAGTAAAAAAAGGAGAAGCTTTAGGTATTATCGGCAGCAATGGCTCGGGCAAATCAACATTGCTTAAGATTATCTCGCGCATTGTACGGCCAACCCATGGCACCGTTAAAGGTAATGGCAAACTTAGCAGCCTGCTCGAAGTCGGTACTGGTTTTCACCAGGAACTCACAGGCCGTGAGAATATTTTCATTAGCGGGTATACCCTTGGAATGAAGAAAGAGGAGATCCGTCGCAAGTTCGATGAGATTGTTGCATTCTCGGGTATCGAGAAATTTATAGACACCCCGGTAAAAAGATATTCTTCAGGAATGTATGTAAGGCTGGCATTTGCGGTGGCTGCCCATCTTGAGCCGGACATACTCATAGTGGATGAAGTGTTAGCTGTAGGAGATTCGGATTTTCAAAAAAAATGCCTGAGTAAAATGCGTGAAGTATCGCAGGCCGATGGTCGAACCATTCTTTTTGTGAGTCACAGCATGCAGGCGATCAATAATCTTTGCGATCGAGCCTTGTGGCTTGATAAGGGCGTTATGAAAGATATCGGCGCAACATCCGCAGTCGTTAATAAATACATATCTAATGTTCAAAAGCTAAACATTCAGCAAAGCTGGGCGACGCCGGAAGAGGCACCGGGAAACGATAAGGTACGTTTCAAGCATGTCGAGCTGGTACCCCAGCATGTAGCTCCCGGCGCTCCGCTAGACATACGAACGCCGTTCACTGTAAAATTTCAATTCTGGAATTTCCTCGATGATGCGCAACTCAGCTCCGGCCTCGTGCTTTTTGCTTATTCCGGAGAATGTATTTTTGATCTGCTTTCGCCTATCGCTTCCTGTGAGGCTGGCATCATTGAAGGTGAATGCAACATTCCCGGAAACTTTCTTAACGATGGGCCATATTACATTTCCATAAATATTGTAAGAGATACTTCAATTCCAATTTTCAATTTTGAAGAATGTCTTTCATTTGAGCTTGAAGATTATCGCGGAGGTATACAATATTATGGCAAGTGGTGGGGAGCAGTCAGGCCGCAATTTCCATTTCAGTTGGTTCAAAAAGAAACCGTGCCTCAATAATTTTTGATGA
>JBDTVF010000345.1:0-3568 GCA_040007325.1 Ginsengibacter sp.
TTTAAATCGAGATTCACTCCTTTACCAAGTGGTATCGGCACATCCAATTCCAGCTTTCCACTCTTTAAAAATTCGTAAGACTTAAGACCGACACCTGTTCCATAAGAAAGTACTGTCGCCAATTTCTTATTGGCACCAAGGAACCCAAAACTTGTCTGCAAAAGATTAGCCCCAAGACCATACCTCAGGAAAGTATCTAACATTAATTGATTATCTCCAGGGTATAATGATGCCACGCGATAAAACTGGTGAGCATTGTTCCAGAGATTTTCATCTATATCAAGTTTTAATGCTTGTGTAAGACAAGTGAAATTTGGAAATTCAGGGCTCGAATTGCATTTGCCCGCACGACCGAATTTTCGTGTCGGCGTTGATGGCGTCGATTCTTCTTCAGGCTTATCAACTTTTGTAACAGATTCATCAGGGCGCGGCTGTCTCTGAATTGTATTTGTTTTTGCCCCAAAAAAAGATTTCTCACTTCCAGCCGTATCAAAAAAAGGTTGTCTTTCTTCGTTATGGAAAAAAGAATTATCTCTTTTAATATGGCTTGTCTCCTTAAGTTGAGCCGTCTTCATTTAATAATTTATTTATATTAGGATGTCATTCATCGCCATTCTATCCTTAAATAATTTTTCATCCATGGTAGCATGATCATGCTTAAGTTCCACGGAAGATGATCGAGCAGTACATCGATGGCACTCGCCTCTATCTGCAATTGTGGTTGATCATCTTTCATAAACAGCTTTCCGCTCCTTTGAAGAAAACTCTCCCGCAAACCTTCAGGTGATGTGCCCTTCAGTATGTCCCATTGTGCTATTGCCGATTGAAGCACTGCTTCTGCTTCCTTCAGTTCTTCGTTGCTGATCAAAATATTGTTCGATACCGGCTCATCTAACGGAAATGCACATAGCATTTTTGGAATAACGAGTTCGTGTTCTTCAGGTGTGACATTGGCAGTTGCCAGGTAATGTAAGATTATAATGGCTTTTTGATAAGCCGCGAGGTCAACAAAGTCATCCTTTTCGACAACTCCAATATTCCTAAAAAAGCCCGCCAAAAAAGGATGCAGCAAAACCATCCCCGCATTTGCCACATAAATACCATCATCAATAATTTCCTTTATATCCTTTTCTCCATCACTGTTTCCGGGAAGTTTATCAAGTGCGGGAATGTCATCCACAATTCGCTTCACAATTTCAGCAGCATCTAAATTTTTATCGGGGCCGGCAACTACCTGCAACACACGATACCATAGCCGTTGCTGTGTGGTGATGCCCGGAATGGTCTTTAATAACTGCTTGTTCTCTTTAACTGTTTGGTTAAGCAATTCAGGTAATTTAATCTGGCTTTTAGCTGTAAGTGTTTCAGCAAGTGCTACAAGAAATTTCTCATCATGCCGGAGAATGATGCGTTTCAAAGCAACTACATTACTATTGATCAGCTTTCTCAATTTATCTATTGCTGTCGCATCAGCTGCAAATGCTTCCAATACTTGTTGATACCAATCAGTATCAATCTTCATCACATTCCAGGGGAGAAAGCCGTGGCACATATAAAAAATCCATTGATCCGCAGTGCCTAGTGATTTTGCTTTTCGCCTTACAGTTAATTGCGATGAGAGTTGATGTTTAACAGGCAACAGTTGCTCCGTAATTCTTTTCGCAAGAAGTTCTTGCCACTCTCCTATTTCAATTTCCCTTTCGGTAAAGGTTCCAAGATCTATTTCAAGTGTGTCAATACTTATCGTTTCATCTGCGGTGCTTATATCATCAAAGGCTTTTTCCAGTATCGGTACAATATTGCTCCAGTAATCTGCACTCATCTTTTGCTGAATTTGAAATACATCCATCTTCTTTTGAAGCGAAAGATTAATGATCTGCTTTTTAATAATGTGCTGCATAATTCTTTTCTATGTTACCGCTTTTTTTATTTCGTTCAAATCGATGGCAGGCTCCATTTTTTTTATTTCTGCACCATTCCAATCATCATACAGTGAATGCATATCAATTTTATTTTTTCGCAAATGATTAAAAAGAGCACGATTCATCGTGATATTATTGTTTTTCTTTTCATCGATGCAAACCCTGTCAAAGTACTGCCAGCTCACATTGTTGATGAGTATGCGCTTTTCTTTAATAGCCAGCCCCTTAATATTTTTTCTCTTGTCCGTTTTGTCCTTTAGAATCTTATTGACGATATCATCATAACGACTCGCATCAGGATGCGCATCTGCGAGAAAGCGGAGGGCATTCTCTGCAACCTTATTGCCTTTTGTCGACTTTACAACCTGTTGGATATTTTCTTTATAAGCGTTTGCTCTTGTCTGTAATACCAAATATTTTTTCCGGCTATCGTTTTCTGTTGTTGGTTTTGCAACTGCTTCTCTTGCCGGACCTTTTTTGGCAACAGGTTGTGCTGCCCTCACTTTTTCTGCCTGTATAGGAACAGGTACCTGCACGATCTCCTCTGCTTCACAGTTGTAGGTATCATAATCAGTCCTGTTCCAGCAATACAAATTATTTAACTGTGTAAGCAAGTCAAAATCAGCACACGGTTCCAACTCATCGTCAAAGCATGAAACGGGAAGTTCATCATTGCATGTACAAGGTTTGCATTGATTGCAATCAGAAAGTGGTTGGTAATTTTTGTGAAACAATAAACCGAGGAAGTCACAATTATCATATTGCGGGTCGCATAATTCCTTAGCGAGATGAAGATTCCATTTTTTGAAATAGAATTCAAAGCAGCACAAGTCTCGTGGATTAAGCCAGAGAATACGCAACAACACATGTGCCGGCGCTTCACGTTGTAATAATTTCTCTATAACCGCACGATTCTCTGCAGTCCGGAAACGTTGCGGCCATGCAGGCAGAGCGACAGTCGCAATAAATGAATAAGGATCGCATCCGGGAGTGAAGTAGGTAACTGCATCTTCCAAACATGGATCTTCTTCGCCGGGTATCCATTTGAAATGACAAACACTAATCTTTCTACTATTACTAAAATCGTTTACACACGGACGTAGCAGATAATCACAATTACAATCATCATAAAAACCGTCTGAATTTTTACACCGTGGCCGTAACAAAATATGTTCTACCAAATGCATGCCCTCGCTGTTGATCAGTTTCTTTGATCTTGCAACTGCTTCACAGGCAATAGTGCTGTTGCTATACTGTTGTGGATTGATAGCAATGATCTCGCTCACACATTCATTCTTATATTCATTAAGATTACCATCAGCATTGGTACCCGGCTGAAAATTATCGCACAGCTGGCGAAGTATAGTAGCGTTATTTGCAGCGGGTACATCATTACCCCTATCAATAATAATTCTATTTGAATAATACAATTCAACTCCATAATATCCACAATCGCAATCGTAAACAGGTTTGTAGTTTGAAAAAATTGCAAGTTGCCGTAAAGCATTTATGTAAAATTGCAATGCATCGCAACATGTGGCAAAGCAACAATCGCTTCGCCATGCAATGTAACAGCCAGGTGTACAATCATCATCGTTAGTCCTATCCATGCAATCAGTGACTGCATCATCTTCGCAGGTATCAAA
>JBDTVF010000346.1:0-3566 GCA_040007325.1 Ginsengibacter sp.
GAATGATGTTTCATACTCTTTACGATGGTAAAGTAAGCGCTTACAAAGAGCAGTTTGAGTGTGAATTGGTAGGTGCAGATATTGAAATATTTACTAAAAGCTGGGAGCAAATTGTAAAGCGGCATTCCATTTTAAGGACAGCCTTTTACAATGATAAATTTAATATACCTGTTCAATGTGTTTATAAAGAGGTTGCGTTGCCAATGGAGCTTTTGGATTACAGCGCCATGCCTGCTGATGAAATGAACAGTGCACTTAAAGAATATAAAAAGACGGAACGGGAAAGGGCGCTTGATTTTAAATCAGCTCCACTGTCGCGCATAGCCATGATCAGGCTGCCAAATGATCGTTACAAAATGATATGGACTTATCATCATATTATTTCTGATGGGTGGTCAATGGCGGTGTTAATGGAAGAGTTTTTAAACACTTACGAATTACTTTCAGAAGGGCAAAGCATAGAAATTAAGCAGGCAGATAATTATGAGGATTATATCCGGTATATAGAAAGCGTTGATAAAAACCAAGAACAGGCATATTGGAAAAACTATCTTAAAAATATTGAATCAGGAACGTTACTTCCATTCATTGATAAAACGTCTGAGCTTACCAAAGGAGCCGGCACCTATGATTCAGTTTATATAAAACTCGATATTGAAAAAGCCCGGCAGGTACAAAATTTTGTACGGGACAGCCACCTGACTCTAAACACGCTTATGCAAGGTGTATGGTCTTATCTTCTTCATGCTTATACCGGTAATGACGATGTTGTATATGGTGTTATTGTATCTGGCCGCCCGGATGATTTATCGGGCATAGAACATCGTGTTGGCATGTATATAAATACACTTCCCCTGCATACACATTTCAATAGTGAAAGCGAAATTAAAAAGTGGCTGACGGATTTACAGAACGAACAGGTTTTATCGCGGCAATACCAGTATTCATCGTTATCTGCCATTAAATCCTGGGCTCACATCCCTGCGGAGATTTTTGATAGTTTATTGATATTCGAAAATTACCCGGTGAATAAAGTTTTGGGTGAAAAGAAATGGAAATTACAGGTGGATGGTGTTTCGGTAAACGAGCAAACTAATTACCCTTTAAATATAGTGATAGGAAGTGCAGATGAAATAATTATTCGCTTTAGCTATAATGCCAAATTGCTGGCGAAGGAATATGTACAAGAAATAAGCAATCACTTTGAAAATGTATTAAACCAAATTGTACAAAATGGTGGCAGTACATTAGCAGAAATCAATTTAATTACTCAGTTAGAAAAGGATCAAATCCTTTTAGATTTTAATAATGCAAAGGCAGATTATCCTAAAAATAAAAGTGTAGTAGAATTGTTTGAGCAGCAAGTAAGCAATACACCTGGTAATATTGCTGCCATATTTGAAGAAGAGAAATTAACATATGACGAACTCAATAAACGGTCAAACCAGGTTGCTGGCTGGTTGCGCAATAAGGGAATTAAAGAAAATACATTTGTACCGATATGTATTGATCGTAGTTTTGAAATGATAACCGGAATTTTAGGCATACTAAAAGCAGGTGCAGCCTATGTTCCAATAGATCCTGAGTATCCTGAAGAGCGGATAAATTACATTTTAGAAGATACTTCTGCGCGATTTATTGTTACGAACGTAGCCACTGCACAAAAACTTTCTAAAAATTCTAATTTTAGTATTTTAGAATTAGATACTGAAGCAGATAAAATATCTGCGCAGCCGGATAAAAACCTCAATCTCAATATCGAACCGGATAGTCTTGCGTATGTTATTTACACCTCTGGGTCAACAGGTAAACCAAAGGGGGTGATGATTGAACATGTGGGTATTATTAATCTTGCCCTTTCTCAGATTGATGCTTTTGGATTAAAACCTGGAATGAAATCATTACAGTTTGCATCATTCGGTTTCGATGCTTCCACTTCTGAAATATTTTGTACATTATTAAGTGGAGGTGTACTGATACAATGTTCAAAAGAAAGTTTATTATCTGCGGAAGGTTTTGAAAAAATTGTGGAAAATCATCAGGTAGATATAGTAACCCTTCCTCCTTCCTATCAAATTATGGTTAAGGGCATGTATGGATCTATAAAAACTGTTGTTTCAGCCGGCGAACCATTAAATGAATCTATAGCTGAATATTTATTATCACAGAACATCAAATTAATCAATGCTTATGGGCCAACCGAGAATACAGTTTGCACAACATTAACAGATAATCCGTTTACGTATAATACTGTTTCCATAGGAAATCCCATCGCTAATGTGCAAGTTTACATATTGAATAAATTCGATTCATTATGCCCAATTGGCGTTCCTGGAGAGCTTTATATATCTGGAAATCAGGTTTCGCGCGGTTATTTAAACCTGCCAAAATTGACGAAGGAAAAGTTCATTAAAGATCCTTTCAGTAAAGAGCAAAATGCAAGAATGTACAGGAGTGGAGATTTAGCCAGGTGGTTGCCCGATGGAAATATAGAGTACTTAGGCCGTATGGATGACCAGGTGAAAATAAGAGGATACCGCATTGAGCTCGGGGAGATCGAGAGTGTTCTTCTTCAAAGCGATTTAATAAGCCAGGCGGTCGTACTTGCGAAAGGAGATGGAAGTGGAGGCAAACGGCTTGTTGGTTATGTTAGTTCCATTGATAAAGAATTTGATCAGGAAGAAATCATTACCTGGTTAAGAACTAAGCTGCCCGAATACATGGTACCGGGATTATGGATGAAACTGGAAAACTTCCCATTAACACCAAGCGGAAAAATAGACAGAAAATCTTTGCCTGAAGTATCCGTAAATGAGCTTATCAAGAGTGAGTATGTGGCGCCCCGCAATAGTTTGGAAGAAAGGCTGGCTAAAATCTGGCGGGAATTATTAAACGCAGAAAAAATTGGGGTGTATGACAACTTCTTTGAGCTTGGCGGACACTCTCTTATGGCTATGAGATTGTTAACGGCTATACATAAGGAGTTGGGAATAGAAGTGCTGGTTATTAAAGATCTTTTTCAATTTTCAACAATTGACGAATTGAGTAAATATTTAGAAATAAAATTAGATACAGATTCGCAGGAACAGGATTTAGAGGAATTTGAATTTATAAGCTTATAATGGAAAGGAATATTTTTTAATAAATTTTTATGGGTAAGAGTGTAATTGATTTATTGTATTTGGCAAAACAGAATCGGATTGATATTCGGTTAGAAGAAGGGCGGCTGCAATTGAAGGTTCCAAAAAATGCGGATAAAAATCTTCTCGAGGAGATTAAGGAAAATAAAGAGGCAATTCTCGATTTTTTAAACAGCAATAATACAGTCAGCAAGAAATACAATAAGATTACTAAGAGTGATAGAAGTGCTCTTTCTCATCTCCCATTATCTTATAGCCAGGAGCGGTTATGGTTTATAGACCAGTTGGAGGGAAGTGTGGGATACCATATACCTGGAGTACTAAGACTGACCGGCAAGCTGGACAAAGCAGCCTTAGGAAAATCATTGCGGGAGATCGTAAACCGTCATGAAGTTTTGCGGACAGTATATAAAGAAGAAGAAGGAT
>JBDTVF010000347.1:0-3563 GCA_040007325.1 Ginsengibacter sp.
GATTTAGATGAAGGTGAGTTGGCCAGGCTCGAAGGTGAAGATTAGACTTATGGCAAAAGGAGCAGATAAAATTTCATTTGTAAAAGGCAATATCACCAAAATTTCAGTAGATGCGATAGTGAACGCTGCTAATAGCTCCCTATTGGGTGGAGGTGGTGTAGACGGTGCTATACATCGTGCCGGTGGAAAGTCCATTTTAGAAGATTGCAGAAGAATAATTGCGAAACAAGGTGGTTGCAAAACTGGTGAGGCAGTAATTACGACTGCAGGTAATCTTCCAGCAAATTTTGTCATTCACACAGTTGGGCCACTATGGAATGGTGGTAAAAACAGCGAGATAGTTAAACTGCAGAATTGCTATAAAAACTCGCTAAGCCTCGCGATTGAGAATAATTGTAAAACGATTTCGTTTCCCGGTATAAGCACAGGCGTATACCGGTATCCAAAAAGGGAAGCGGCAAAAGCCGCGGTAGAGGCGGTCAGTGATTTTCTATATTTAAACGGGGGTCCCGGGGAAGTGATCTTTGTTTGTTTCGATGATGAATATTATTCTCTCATCGCTGAAGAGGTAAAGCGGTTAAAGTAAAATTTAATTGAGCTGATTTCTGTTTTTGCTAAAAGCAACCTGGTAGTGTTTTTTATCAGTCTGCTTTTTGAATAATTTGCTCCACATTTTCGTAAAGAAACCGGTATTTGCTTTTGTTGATTGCGTATTGAAGAGTTCTTTTAGCTCATATACATTTTCCACAGTTGTCCATTCTTCTAGGCCGGCAAACCAAACGGGAGTATTTTTGTTTACAAGCCTGCATTTCAACTGTTCAATAGTGAGCGGGCCTATTTCGGTTTTACCATCTTTTAAAAAGTAGTGGGTCATAGTAGTAGGATTATCGGATTCGGTAAAAGTATAAACGCAAATAAAGTAATATTATTTTTTTAACACCTGCCATGATTATGGCATTCCTCGAAATCTGCAAAAAATATTATTCACCTTTGTTTTTCAGCAAGATTTTTGAACAATAACGTTTGAAAACCGTTGATGGTTCTTATTGGTCTTAAAAAATCTTAAATATTAACAATGAATTTCAAATCAATTTTTACCAGTGTAGCGATATTTTCAATTGGCGTAATATCATGCAATAATAACTCCGAAAGCAGCACGGAAACCGACATAGTTAAAGACTCGACCGTATCAGCTGCTCCTGACATTAAAGAAGATTCCGTTTCCTACTCGATAAATGGAAAAAATTATATTGGATATATAGACTACGATGCAAATCAAGAAGGCAAAAGACCTGGAGTGCTTGTAGTACACGAATGGTGGGGACTCAATGACTACCCAAGGAGCAGGGCAAAAAAGCTTGCAGAATTAGGTTACATTGCTATGGCTGTGGATATGTATGGCGATGGGAAAACAGGCAATGACCCTAAGACAGCCCAGGAACTCGCCACACCTTTCTACAAAGATCCTACCCTGGCAAAGACAAGATTAGATGCAGCAATTGAAGAATTAAAAACCTATCCTCAAACGGATAGTTCTAAAATGGCTGCAATAGGTTATTGTTATGGCGGGTTTATAGTGTTGAACGCCGCCAAGCTTGGAGCCGATCTTGATGGGGTAGTTAGTTTTCACGGCGATCTGTCCGGTGTGCCAGTAAATAAAGATTCTTTGAAGGCAAAGATTTTAGTATGTCATGGCGAAGCTGATAAATTTGTTACTCCTCAACAGGTTGATGCATTTAAAAAATCGATGGACTCGGCTGGTGTAGATTATACTTTCAAATCATATCCTAACGCTACGCATGCTTTTACCAATCCGGCGTCTACGGAAACCGGTAAAAAGTTTAATATGCCTATTGAATATAATGCGGCCGCTGATTCAGCTTCGTGGAATGAAATGAAGGATTTTTTCAAAAAGATTTTCTAAGGAATCAAATAGAAAATATTTTCTAATATTGACCTTCCCTCACTTTTATTGTAGAGTGAAGTCAACAAATTTGTGGATTTTTTTTCCAAAAAATTTTTTCTACCATTTATCATAATCTGTTGAATGTTAAACTTTAAGGTGTATGAATTTGCTGTAACACCTACTATCACTGTAGTTTTGAAATTAAATTATAATTTTTGGTTTGAGAGGAAATTTGGGTATAGTATTTTCATTAGTTATGGTATTATTCACTAAAAAATTTTAATTATGAAAAACAGATATAGAGATTCGCAGTATAACAGAGACAGATTTACAGATAATGATCGTTACAGGCGTAACAATAATGATAGCGGCGATTATTTTTCAAGCCAATATGATAGGAATGATTACAATCCCAACTACAATTACCCCCAATCAAATGTAAATAACTATACAGGGTATCAATCTGATTATATGAACTCAGGGCGCGGTTATAACAATCCGCAACCTTATAGAAATAACGACCACCAATTTAATCCATACAAAAACAGGGATTCGCAGAATAATGACTGGAACTCCAGGAACACTAATTACAATAGAAGCAATGACTACAATGATCAGTATGGAGAGAGGAGCGATAATTATAATAATCAGGAACGCGGCTGGTGGGATCGCACCCGCGATGAAGTATCCTCATGGTTTGGAGACGACGATGCAGAACGCAGGCGCAGAATGGATGAGTGGAGAGATGATAACCATCGTGGAAAAGGACCAAAAAATTATAAGAGATCTCCGGAAAGAATTAAAGAAGATTTAAATGACAAATTAGGTGATCATTGGATGCTTGATGCTTCAAATATTGAGGTTGAAGTAAAGGGCTCTGAAGTTACGTTAAACGGAACAGTAAGCGACAGGAACGATAAGAGGCGGGCAGAAGATATTGCCGACTCGGTTTCTGGCGTCACGCACGTTCAAAACAACCTTAGGGTGAGCAAGACGGAAGATGTAAATAGCGAATCAACAAGCAGGGCATTCACTGTCCGTAATAAGAAAAGCGAAATTAGTCACAACTGATCATTGAATATGGAGTATAAAGCCGCGACAATTGTTGCGGCTTTTTTGTTGCAGATTGCTTCCTGATAATGGAACTCCTTTTGGAATAGGTGCAAGACATGCATACATGCAATGAAGATTTTAGCGAAAGCACGCCAAAGGAGCGGCTGAAATACTGCCTGACAATTTAAAAATGGGAACTGATTAATTGGAAAAAATTTGTAAGAAAGTATAGAAAACCTACGATAATATTAATGATTATGCTAAATTGCGCGAGCTTTTTGAAGAATAACAAAAAAAGGTTCAGCAAAAGAGATCATTGATAATTGAAAAGATTTCCGTTAGCTTACGGAATGAAACTGAATCGAATCTTCGAAACGAAAGTATAAACTGTTGTGAAACTTGTAGAGAAATCCAACTATCAATTTATTCAACCACGGATTTATACAACTAATGAAAGGAAATAAAATAGTTGATGTAAAATTAGAACCTTCTGAAATTTTTACGGATCAATTGATCATTTTTAATAAAAAATATTCCAGCCACCCTTTGTAAAATTTAAACTGCACACGGAATTTTCCTGTCATTTATAATTGCTTGTATAGAA
>JBDTVF010000348.1:0-3561 GCA_040007325.1 Ginsengibacter sp.
AATTATTTTTTCACGAACG
Organism: Ginsengibacter sp.; assembly: GCA_040007325.1. GTDB lineage: Bacteria > Bacteroidota > Bacteroidia > Chitinophagales > Chitinophagaceae > Ginsengibacter. The sequence continues at coordinate 20 of JBDTVF010000348.1, forward strand.
TATGCACACTATCAGTCATCGCATCGATCGATTGCTTTTGCATGCATTTAAAATGCCCCAGAGGACACTTATCGAACCCTATCTTACTGCAAGGACGGCACCATAATTTATTTACCTGGAATACTTCGTAAATGGTTTGGTATGGATACATCCCGAAAGACGGTACTGTGTTGCCCCAAATGGATAAAACATTTTTCTTAAATGCGGCCGCAATATGCATCAATCCTGTATCCGGACTTATCACCATTTTGGACCGCCGAATAAGATCTGCAGATTCATTCAATTTAAATTTACCACAAGCATTATATATCCTGACAGGATCTATTTTTGAAAGTTCAAGGCCGGTATAATAATCTTCGTTTCCGCCGAGTAGTATCAAGGGGTATTCGATCTTTTCGCATAGTTCAATCAATTTTTTTTGTGGAAGTTTCTTGGTATTGTGAGCTGCTCCTATCACTATCGCAATGTATCCCTGCGAATGAGAAAATGGAATATCATCATCCTTTACTACATCTTTTTCCGGGATAAAATAATCCAACCCGGCGCCGTCATTCACTACACCTAAGGATTGCACCGCCTGCATATAGCGATCCACAATATGCTTGTGCGGCATCAGGTTAATTTTAAAATTGGTATAGATCCATTTTTGTGTATTCAGTTTATTGAATGAATGAAAAGAGATTTTTTTCAGCGCCTTTTTAATTCTTAATGTTCTGACGTTGTGGTGAAGATCAATGATGTGATCAAATTGCTCTTTTTTCAAATTTGCAATCGTTTCTCCTAAATCATTTTCAAGATAATGCACCTTGCTAATGTTGGGGTTTGACTCAACGATTAGCGCAAAATTTTTTTTGGTTAAATAATGTATTTCGCTTTGAGGGTATTTCTTTTTAAGGCAACGAATTACCGGCGTCGTGAGAACTATATCGCCGATCGAAGAAAATCTTATGATAAGGAATTTTATAACACGAATTTCTGACACGAATTATACTAATTTTTATAATAGTAAGCTATCCCTTTAATTAATAAATCCCAAATCATGCCTCCACGTAGTTAAGCTCTTTATGGAAAGTTTCTTCTGTATTTACGGCTGCAAATATTGTTATGATCATTATGATGACTCCCGTGAGAAGACCGCTTAAAGTGTACGTAAAATATCCCTGCAAAGCATTGAACAAAATAAGCATTAGCGGAAGAGATCCACGAACCATGTTGGGAATGGTAGTGGCCGCGGTCGCTCTTAAGTTAGTTCCAAATTGCTCAGCGCCCATTGTGACAAATATTGCCCAAAATCCTGTTGCAAAGCCAAGTCCCGCAGCAATCCAATAAAAGTATGAAGCAGTGGTGTTTTCATTTTGGGTAAAATAAAGCGCCACCATTATCGCCGTGATGGCGTAAAAAACATACAAGGTTTTTTTCCTGCTTTGGAGCCATTGGCTCACCAGGCCAGCCAGCACATCGCCGATGGAAATAGCAATGTAAGCATACATAGTTGCCTTTCCCGGATTGATGTCTTCCGTAAGTCCAAAGTTTTTTGCAAACCTGTTTGAAAATGCAATCAGGATACCAATCACATACCAGGTAGGTAATCCCAAAAGAATACTACAGATGTATTTTTTAAACCGTTTGCCATTATTAAAGAACATAAGGAAGTTTCCCTTTGACACATTTTTTTCAAGTGCCTTATACATACCGGATTCGAAAATGCTTATGCGTAAAAATAATAGCAATATGCCTAAGCCTCCGCCGATAAAATAACAAACCCTCCAGTCAAAATTTTGTGAAATAAAAAACGCTACGACCGCGCCTGTGAGCCCGATGCCTGCAACAAGCGATGTTCCTATACCTCTCTGCTCCTTCTTTAATAATTCGGAAACCAGCGTAATGCCAGCGCCAAGTTCGCCCGCAAGACCAATACCTGCTATGAAGCGGGCAACTGCATATTGAGGAACTGTGTGCACAAAACCATTTGCAATATTGGCAATTGAATATAAAATAATGGAGCCGAAGAGTACGCTGAGCCTACCTTTCTTGTCGCCCGCAATTCCCCAGATAATACCCCCGATTAGTAAGCCGACCATCTGAATGCCTATAATGAATTCCCCCTGCTTATCGATCGCAGCAGCAGAAAGTCCTAAGGATTTAAGGCTTGGGATTCTTACAATATTAAAAAGCAGCAAATCGTAAATATCAACAAAGTAACCTAACGCTGCAACAATCACAGGAAGCGACAAGATCGCCGTTTGCTTGTTGTTCATAAAGAAGTAGAACTGTTTGGTTGTTTATCTTTTGGAAGATTATTTACCGGCTCTTTCTTTTTACTAAAAACTTTCCATAGCACAGGGATAGTTGTAACGGCAATGATGCCGATCACGATCACTTCAAGATGTTCTTTAAGATCAAACTGAAATTCATTCCAGATTAATTTTTGTAAAAAGTGCCCACCGAGCAGCATACTACCTACCCAAAGCATAGAACCAGTGATATTATAGAAAATAAATTTTTTGAAATCCATTAATACGATGCCGGCAACAATAGGCGCGAATGTGCGTACAAAAGGCACAAATCTTCCCAATACGATTGCACCGCCACCATTTTTTTCATAGAACTCGTGCGCTTGCAACAGGTATTTCTTTTTGAATAAAAAAGTGTCTTTCCTTTGAAATAAAAAAGGTCCGCTCTTTCTGCCAAACCAATAGCCTACAAAATTTCCAAGGATACCGGCAATTGAAATCAAAATCCATAATATGCCAAGATCAACCCATTGACTATTGGAATGGAAGAGTGCTGCGCTAACAATAGAATCACTGAATATTCCGGTAACAAACAACAGTGCATCTCCAGGTAAAAAGAAGCCGGCAAATAAACCGGTCTCGGCAAAAACTATAAATAGGATCATCCACAGGCCGCCGTGCTCAATGTAAAACTGGGGATTCAGAAGTTCTTTTACACTAATGCCTAAAATATTCAACAACTCCACTTAATTAATTTTACAGGGTTAGAAAACGTTCCAGATTTTATAAAGAAACGACAAAGATTGATAATAGAAATAGAAATTAGCGACAATCTCCTGAAGAGCATGCGTATTGGGAGATTAATAAAAGTTAGTCAGGAACAAACGCAAGGGCTTTCGCTGTGTCAAATTCACCTTCCCAGCGGGCAATCACACAGCTTGCCAAGGTATTGCCAATCACATTTACTGATGTGCGTGCCATATCCATCAGTTCATCAATACCCAGTATCGCCATTACCGGCCATACGGGTAAGCCAAATGATGACACTGTTCCCAAAAGAATGATCAATGATGCACGCGGTACGCCGGCCACCCCTTTGCTGGTAAGCATTAATGTAAGTCCCATTATTATTTGTGTACCAATTGGCATATCAATCCCTGCAGCTTGTGCTACAAATACACTTGCGAGAGAAAGATAGAGTGTAGTGCCATCCAGGTTAAAAGTATAACCGGTAGGTATAACAAATGAAACGATCTTTTGGGGCACGCCAAATTTTTCCATGTTCTCCATAGCCACCGGCAGTGCCGA
>JBDTVF010000349.1:0-3557 GCA_040007325.1 Ginsengibacter sp.
TATGGAATGTGTTCGCTTATTAAATCTGAAAAATTACTTCAATGGGCAAATGTTATCGCTGCGATTTCATTCGATGCTTTCAATTGCAATCACGATTGCCTAAATGAAAAACTGCATTCAATAAGAGATCACAGCGGGCAGGTATCTGTGGCTGCTGAAATGAGAAAACTACTTGATGGAAGTGAAATAGAGGCCCTTGGAAAAGGACGCTTACAGGATCCTTATTCATTTCGCTGTATGCCACAGGTGCATGGTGCCACAAAAGATACATTTGAGTTTGTACTGAATACTTTTTTAAAAGAAATAAATTCAGTAACAGATAATCCGAATATTTTCCCTGATGATAATCTTATTTTAAGCGGCGGAAATTTTCACGGCCAACCGTTGGCGTTAGGTTTGGATTTTTTAGCAATTGCAATGAGTGAGCTTTCAAATATTTCTGAACGCCGCACTTACCAGTTACTTAGCGGAGACCGGGAATTTCCACTTTTCCTGGTAAAAAATCCGGGCCTAAATTCCGGCTTAATGATTCCGCAATATACTGCTGCAGGCATCGTAAGCGAGAATAAGCAATTATGCACGCCTTCATCCGTAGATTCCATTTCATCATCTAATAACCAGGAAGACCATGTAAGTATGGGCGCCAACGCCGCAGTAAAATGTATGCGTGTGATTGATAATGTAGAAAAAGTATTGGCGATAGAATTGCTTACCGCAGTGCAGGCAATTGAATACCGTAAGCCTCTGAAATCTTCTGAAACATTGGAGAAAATAATTAAAGCATTTCGGGAAAAAGTTTCTTTTAATGAAGCCGACAGATTTTTACATGATGATATGGTGAAAGCGGTTGAGTTTATCAAGAATTATGACATTTGACAGATGGATGCTTTGAGTGGAAAACATGCGTTTGAAAGCCAATTGCAAATTTGTAAATTTGATAAAACATTTTAATGAAAACTCCGGAAGAAATAAAAAAGGAACTTCATGAATACATAGACAGTATCAATGATGAAGAAACATTGATGATGGTGCATGAAGAAGTTACGGCGTATCTAAAAAAGGACATGGCGGACGAGGAAGAGGAATTGACTGAAGAAGAAATTTTAGAAATCAGAAAAGGATTAAAGCAAATTGAAGAAGGTGAAACTATTGATTGGGATACCTACCTAAAAGCCACATCAAGATGGCATACAAAATAAAACTGTCTAAACTTTTCCTAAGTAAAACGATAAAACTTATTAACTATCTGGAAAAAAAGTGGGGCAGAAGAGTTGCAGAAGAATTTAAAAAAAGACTTGACAGGAGAATTTTGCAAATATCAGAGACACCCCAAATTGGAACAAATTCTATTAAGTTACCAAATGTAAAAAGGATCGTTCTTACTAAACACAATAAATTATTTTATAAAATAAAAGGGAACACTATTTACATAATTACATTATTCGATACCAGGCAAGATCCTAAAAAAAATAAGTATGAATAAATTATCTGGTAATGTAAGCTCATACGACCCCATAAAATATAAAACCCCCACCGGTACCCAACTTAATTGCAAAGGTTGGATTCAGGAAGCCGCGTTAAGAATGTTACTAAACAATCTCGACCCTGAGGTTGCAGAACGGCCTGATGAATTAATTGTATATGGCGGAAGAGGCAAAGCTGCAAGGAATTTTGAAAGTCTTGATCTTATCATCCAAGCTTTGAAGGATCTTGAAAACGATGAATCACTTTTAATTCAAAGTGGTAAGCCTGTAGGCATTTTACAAACACATCCTAATGCTCCAAGAATTCTTATTTCCAATTCTCAATTAGTTCCTAAATGGGCGACATGGGAGCATTTTGATGAGCTCGATAAAAAGGGTCTGATGATGTATGGCCAAATGACAGCAGGATCATGGATCTATATCGGTAGCCAGGGCATTGTGCAGGGCACTTATGAAACATACAGAGCCGCAGCTGCAAAGCATTTTCATGGAAGTCTGAAAGGGACGTTGAATGTTACCGCGGGACTTGGTGGAATGGGAGGTGCGCAGCCGCTCGCAATTACTATGAACGAAGGTGTAGCCCTCGTTGCGGAAGTTGAAAAGTGGCGAATACAAAAGCGGATCGAAACAAAATACCTCGATGAATTATCGGAAGATATTGATGATGCAATTGACAAAGCACTTGAATATAAACAACAGCAAAAAGCAATAAGCATCGGAGTGCATTGCAACGCGATTCATTTGTTACAAAGACTTATTGAAAGAAATATTATCCCCGATACATTAACTGATCAAACTTCAGCGCACGACCCTTTGATTGGTTATGTGCCACATACATTAAGTAATGAACAAGCAAATGTTTTAAGAACGCAAAATCCGGAGCAATATGTTTCTCTTGCCTACGACAGTATGAAGATGCATGTAGAATTAATGCTGGAATTGCAAAGTAAAGGCGCTATTACTTTCGACTATGGTAACAACTTGCGTGCAAGGGCAAACGAACAAATGTTGAAAGAAGGCGAAAGTGCATCAGCAGCAAAAAGAGCCTTTAATTTTCCGGGTTTCGTACCGGCTTATATCCGGCCACTTTTCTGTGAAGGCAAAGGTCCTTTTCGCTGGGCAGCATTAAGTGGCGACGCCGCAGACATTGCCGTAACAGACGAACTGATGATAAATCTTTTTCCTAAAAACGATGGGATGATAAGATGGATAAAAAAAGCGCAACAAAAGATAGCCTTCCAGGGATTACCGGCACGCATTTGCTGGATAGGGCAGGGAGACAGGGAAAAGGCTGGACTTGCTTTTAATGATTTGGTGAGAGAAGGAAAAGTAAAAGCGCCGATTGTTATTGGTCGCGACCACCTTGATACGGGCTCTGTGGCAAGCCCCAACCGTGAGACCGAAGCAATGCTTGATGGCAGCGATGCTGTAGCAGACTGGCCTATTCTAAATGCACTTGTTAATACCGCTGGTGGCGCAAGTTGGGTAAGCCTCCATCATGGCGGCGGTGTTGGAATGGGGTATAGCATTCATGCAGGTATGGTTATAGTCGCAGACGGTACTGATGATGCAGCGTCCAAACTTAGCCGTGTTTTACGCAATGATCCGGGGCTCGGTGTAATAAGGCATGCAGATGCCGGGTACGATGTAGCGAAAGATTACGCAAGAAAATTTGACCTGGACATCAATGAAAGATTAAAGTAAGAAATTCACCGACCTGCCAATTTATCCTTTCCAAATATTATCGCCCGGAGTAAAGTCAAGAAAAATTCCATTGTCCAGTTCGATAGAACTAATATTCTTCTTGTCGGAAATTTTAATCACTTGCATTTCTTCATTGGTCTTCCATATGGCCGGAGTTTCATGCATCAACGAAGTGGTACCATCGGCGTACGTAACTTTCACATCGAAAGGAATGGCAAAGCCACCGACATTTTCTATTGCGAGGTTATAGAATCCGTTTTGTTTTTTTGCATTATTAATTTTAAGATCAATATAATTATTGGTGAAAAACCAATTTTGAAAAAACCAGTTTAAGTTTTGTCCTGAACCGGTATTCATCGCGTTAAAATA
>JBDTVF010000350.1:0-3552 GCA_040007325.1 Ginsengibacter sp.
CCTGCATCCTACCCGAAACTTGCTAACTTTTAAGTGAACTAAATTCACGTTGCGTAAAACTATACATGTCTCCGATAATTTTTCATGAATTCTTTTTTACACTGCTTCATTGCATCAACAAATTTTTCTCTTTCATATTTTCAATTTACTTTGCCTGCCTATAATTTATGATAAAAGAAAAGATTTTAGTGATTGGTGCCTCCGGCCAGATAGGTGTTGAGCTTACGCTTGAATTACGCAGGATACATGGAGGCGCAAATGTTGTCGCATCAGATCTTCGGGAAGAAAATGATTTGCTTAAAGGTACGGGTCCATACGTTAGCCTTGATGTGATGAACAAAGAAATGCTGCATGTGCAGGTGATCAGGCAAAACATCACGCAGATTTATTTGCTTGCGGCAATATTATCAGCAACCGGTGAAAAGAATCCTTCTCTTGCGTGGCATCTCAATATGCAGAGTTTGTTGAATGTTTTGGAAATAGCGAAAGAAGAGAATCTTCAAAAAGTTTACTGGCCAAGCAGCATAGCAGTTTTCGGGCCTACATCACCAAAAAGAAATTGTCCTCAGCAGACCATTATTGAGCCGATCACCGTCTATGGCATTAGTAAATATGCAGGAGAGTTCTGGTGTAATTATTATCATCAGCGTTGGGGCGTGGATGTGAGGAGCCTTCGTTATCCCGGATTGATAAGTTATAAAAGTGATCCTGGTGGCGGCACCACAGATTATGCTGTTGAAATTTTTCATGCTGCGATTGAAGAAAATTCATACAACTGCTTTTTAAGAGAAGATACTTACCTGCCTATGATGTATATGCCTGATGCGATAAGAGCAACTATAGAGTTAATGGAGTCTGATGCAAAACAGATAACGATTCGTACATCATACAACATCTCCGGGATGAGCTTTTCGCCAAAAGAGATTTCATCGGAAATAAAAAAGTACATAAAGGATTTCAAGACAAATTATAAACCCGATTACCGGCAACAAATTGCAGAAAGCTGGCCGCAAAGTATAGATGATTCTATTGCTGAAAAAGACTGGAAATGGAAACCGGCTTTTGGCCTGTCAGAAATGACAAAGCATATGTTGGATAATATGAAATGATAGGATAAATAACAGAATCGTTTCTTTCTATTGCAGAATTAATATTACATCTTTGTTTATCACTTTTAAACTCTTGTTTGCCTAATCACCGTAAACATTTTTTATGAAAAAAATATTTTTATCCGCTATCATTCTTTGCTGTTTTGGTCTTTGTGGAAAGGCTCAAAATACCCGTGTAGGCGTGAAAGGCGGCATCAATGTTTCCAGCCTCAACGCAACAGGTAATGGTGGCACGTTTGCCAGCGACTCTAAAATAGGATTTTATGCAGGTGCAGTTGCACAAATAGGTATTGCACAAAATTTTGCTTTTGAGCCCGAGATCATGTATTCGCTTTTAGGAGCACGTTATAAATACCTGAATGTGACCATCCGCAGAGATTTAGGGTACATCGCCATTCCGCTGCTCGTGGCTTATGTAAAGGAAGGATTATCGTTAGTGGCAGGCCCGCAGATAAGTTTTCTCATATCTGCAAAAGATAAGGGTTCTAATATTTCAGCTGATGTGAAAGATGGATTCAATACGGCAGAATTTTCCGGAGTTGTCGGTGTAGGCTACACGACGTTGAGTGGCTTTGGCTTCGATGCCCGTTATCAACTGGGCCTCAGTGACATTCAAAAGGGCAATACTACCGGATTTAAATTGAAGAATAACAATTTTCAATTTGGGATACACTACCTTATTCATCGATATTAAATGATGTGAGTTCGGGATAGAGAAGTTTAACCTCACCCTAGATCTCTCTCCAAAAGAGAGGGACTTGACAGGCAAAAAGTATAAGAGCAATCATAAATTAGTCACCTGCTGGCCCTTCTCCTTGGGAGAAGGGTTGGGATGAGGTCTAAAGAAAACCAGTCTTCCGCCTATATACCCAGCACATCTTTCATCATGAATATTCCTTTCTTATCATGAATAAATTCTGCCGCTAAAAGAGCCCCTGCAGCAAAGCCTTTGCGATTATGTGCGGTGTGTATTATTTCGATATCATCTATTTCGGAAGTATATTTTATAGAATGCGTACCCGCCGCAGGATCTATTCTTTTACTTCTTATAGCGAGTTCTTTATCTTTCGCATCCGCGTTTTTTTCTTCGTAGCTTTTCGAAGCCCATTTATTTTTTGAAGAAGAATTTTCAATGACCTGTTCAGCCAGCGAGATGGCGGTTCCGCTTGGTGCGTCTTTTTTCTGCGTGTGATGTATTTCCTCAATTTGTACATCATACTCCTTGTGCGGCTTCATTAAGATTGCCAATTTCCTGTTTAATTCAAAAAAAATATTTACCCCAACGCTAAAATTGGAAGTGGTAAGAAAAGTGCCGTTGGCTTCGTGGCATTTTTTTTCAATGAATTCTTTTTGTTTTAACCAACCAGTTGTTCCACATACAACCGCAACGCCGGCTTCAAAACATAAAAGAATATTTTCGACAGCGCTTTTCGGTGTGGTGAACTCAATGGCAACATCGGCCATTTTAAGGTTTTCAATAGTGAGGTCAGAAAGATTTTCGTCATTTACTTTTAATACGATTGTATGGCCTTTGCCTGTGGCAATTTCTTCAATTGCCTTACCCATTTTGCCATAACCAACCAATGCTATATTCATAAAACCCGCTTTTGCGGTGAAGTTAAAAATAAATGTATTGTCGCGGAGAAAAGAGGGCTAATGCTTGTCCTTAAAATTAAAGACAAGTGAAATACCTGCAGAATTTGTCAGGTAATTAAAGCCCGGCCTTATTTTCATGGTGATATCCGGAGAAACATCAAAGGCCTTAAGATGCGCATCCACCGTAGCATCCACTACATTAAGCCCCCAAAAAACGAGAAAGAATAACACTGAATAATCGATATTTTGGCGAAACAGGTTCCTGTTAGTTCTAATGGATTCAAGCGTGAGACCTCTAAATTTTGAATCCACCTGATCATCATTGCTTGAAATAGTATCGGAAAGAAGTACTACTGCAAGGCGCAACAGCTTATACGTTTTCAGGTTATAAAAGAATATCCCTGCGGTAGTTCCTAACGCTCCATAAATGATTGGTATTTTCCAATACTTCTTGTTATAAGCCTGTCCCCATCCGGGTATTATTGCTGATCGAAGCATCGCTTTTTTAGGATTGTATTTTTTACGAACAGCCGTATCAAGTGCCAGTAAACCTTTACCAGAACTATCTGCCTGGTTATTTCCCTTCACGAGCAATGTATCTTCATTGGGCTTTTGCATATCTACACGCACGCCTTTATCTACAGACGGGGTATCGCTTTTTTGCTGCGCAAAAACATTGGCCTCATTAAAAATAAAAAGAAAAAAAAAGAGCGTAAATATTAAGGATCGTTGTAGCATAAGCTTAATCCACCGACACCTGCATCTTATCCAGAATTGCATTTAATTCCTCTATGGAATAGAAATCGAAGACGATGTTGCCGGTGCCTTTTTTAGTTTGTGTCATTTT
>JBDTVF010000351.1:0-3546 GCA_040007325.1 Ginsengibacter sp.
CCGCCTGGAAACTGATCGTGAACAAAGCAATTAAAACGGCAACAAGCCCCGAAACAATAAAAATAACCCAAGACAAATTTATCCTGTAAGCAAAGTCCTGCAACCATGCGTTCATAGCCCACCACCCTACCGGGAATGCAATCAATGAAGCAAGCAATACAAGCTTCACAAAATCGGCACTCAACATACTAACTATACCGGCTACCGTTGCGCCCAACACTTTCCTGATTCCAATTTCTTTTGTTCGTTGTTTTGCTGTATAAATGCTAAGTCCGAAGAGCCCGATGCATGCAATAAAAATTGCAAGCACAGCAAAAACATTTAACACGCTTAGCAACCGGGTATCAGATTCATAAAAGTGATTGAGTTGTTCATCTAAGAAGAAATAATCGAAGGGATGATCGCTGTTGAATTGCTTCCAGGTCTTTTGCATGTAGGCTATAGCGGATGGAAATGTGCCGGCTTTTAATTTTACAGACAAGTATAACGGATTATCCGTAAGCATGACTGCCAGTGGTTCCACCTTACTTCTCAATGAAGCAAAGTTAAAATCCTTCATCACACCTATGACTTTACTTTTTCTTGTTTCGTAAATATCGATTCGTTTTCCGACAGGATGCTCCCAGCCAAGCATATTTGCCATAGCTTCATTTATCACTATAGATTCAGTTGTATCTGTTGGCATTTCCGGAGAAAAGTACCTGCCCTCCTTCATCTTAATGTTGTAAGTAGCGGCAAAATTTGCGTCGGTCTCAAATACATTTGCTACGAGGTGTTCATCAGCGGAATGGCCTTCGGGAACAATGCCATACGCATTAAAGCCCTGGCCCGGTACGCGATTGCTTGAAGACACAGAAAGGATATTTGGATGCTGCTTCAACACGCTCATGAGCGCCTTTGATTTACTCTCCAACCCTGTATTGGCAAGCTGTAGTACAGCAACCTGGTCTTTATCAAAGCCAAGATCTTTTGTTGCCATAAAATGCATTTGCTTGTTTACCACTATCGTTGCAATTATCAGCAATATGGAAAATGCAAATTGCGTGGTGACCAAAGTTTTCCTCAACCAATTATCTTTCCCAGCTTTTATCACATTTCTGAAAACATCGGTTGACTTAAACCTTGCTAAGAATATCGCTGGATATAGACCAGCAAGAAGGCTCAATAAAAAAAGCAATCCAATCAAAGCTGCTGCTATCTTGGCCTGCAACAATATCTCAATTGTAAGCTGTGCATTAGCCAATTGATTGAAGAGAGGAAGCACGAGCGCCACGGTTAGTAAAGCCAACAGGAATGACACGGTACATAGAAAAAGAGATTCGCCGAAAAATTTTCTTATCAATTGCGGCTGTGATGCACCCAATACTTTTTGAACGCCGGTTTCCTTTGCCCTGCCTAGTGCACCTGATGTAGTAAGATTGATAAAATTGAAACTCGCAATCAAAAGTATTAGTGCAGCGATGATAAGCAAAGTATAAATAATGCTGCGGCTATTAGTATGAAAAGATTCACTGTATAAAATATCTTTTGAGCCAAGGTGAATGTCATCAAGCGATTGCAGGTAGGTGCGGTATTGAAATTCTTTTTCAGGAAAGTTTGCATGCAACAAAGCAGATATCTTATCGCTTGCTTTTGTAGCATCAGCATGGGACTTTAGCCTGATGAAGGTAAAGTCAACATTAGTAGTCCAGGAGTTCATCCAGCTGAAACTTTCTTTATTAGCAGGCGCCTCCAGCGTTGCCATTGAAATAAGCATGTTGAATCTTATAGACGAATTTTGCGGGACATCTTTTACCACACCATTTATCTTCACCGGCATGTCATTAAGTGTAGCCAATGTTTTACCGACCGGGTTGGCTTTACCAAAATATTTCCTGGCTGTGCTCTCTGTGATTACGGCAGTGAAAGGTTCTGCTAATGCATTTTTTTTATCTCCCGAGATCAATGGAAAATTGAATATAGACAGGACAGAATTATCAGCATAAACCACATCATCAAGACTGAGTTTGACTGTGTCATAACTTACGAGCATTTCAGTAAACCAGGGCCGTAAGCGACAGGTAGCGGCGACTTCAGGAATGTTTTTTACCAGCTGTGACGCCAGCGGTCCCGGCGTAATTCCATCAAGCTGCGCCCGCTTACCCTTTTCATTAGTAATTTTATTTATTCTATAAATGCTGCCGCGCTCCGGGCTGAACTGATCGAAAGTAATTTCGTTAAAGGCATACAAACCAATGACGATGCAACTGGCAAGACCAATAGTGAGCCCGAGAATGTTTATTGCAGAGAATGTTTTATGTCGCCATAAATTTCTGAATGCAAGCTTAAGATTGTGTTTCCACATGATGACTTGTTTTTATGTTTAAAAATGCTTTATGAGCTTTGTGTTTTGACACACCGCATTCTCATGACTTTTGCATTAACAAATATGGTTCTTGAAAGGATGTAGATTCCTGTATTGTTTACAAAATGCAATGGCAGTACCGTTATTACATTTATATGATTATCAGTAATAAAAGAAAATTCAGTGAGAAGGTAACTGTTCAGTTTCGATACACCATCTGTACGATTTAATAGCAGGTAGAAAATCTTTAATTAGTTTTTTAGCAGAAGAGAAAACCGTTTCGTCTATTTGGTGGCTTTCTTCGCCGGTTTCCATTTTACATCTTTTTCCTTGCTTTCTTTTACGCGGAATTTAGTTATAGCGCTAACTAAAGAAAGTGGCAACGGTTTATCAAGCGTGAATTGCACGGAGCCTTTTGCAGTTATATATTTTGAAAGCTCTTTCTTAAAAGCTTCCAAAGCAGAAGGTGTTGGATAGAAGCCAATATGATTTTTGTGCGCAGCAAAGGTGACAAGAATACGATCATAAGAAAATGCAGGCATACCCCACTTGAGTCCTTCCTCTGCTCGGGGTGCTGCACTCCTGATCGTTTTTACCATCTGTAGCAATTTGTCCTGAACCTGTAATGGTGTGGCGAGAATGTATTCATTAATATTTTTCGGCTTTAAGACTTGAGAATTCATAACTAACGGTATTCAAATAAGTAATAAAATTTCAAACAGATAATTAGGTTTGTTAACCGTTACCTGTTCTTTTCAAAGCAGCCATCACTGAACCTATCTGGCCGTAGTGATAATAGTCATGCTCAATAATTCCATTTATGAGAAAAAGATACGAATACTTTCTCCCCGGAACCGTTGAATGCAATTGCTCTACGGGAAATTTTTTTATCGCATCAATTAATCTTTGATGGCAACTTTCAAAATCCTTTTTTATTCTATCCCAATCTGAAGTTGGTGGCCAATCCGAATCCGAATTATCTTCAATGTCAAAGCCATCATTGCCCTCCAATTTCTGTAAAACAAAATTTCTCCATGCATTCATGTGTAACACCAACTGAGCAACCGAATGACCATAATCATCAAGCTTTATCAATGCCTTTTCCGAAGCCACTGAAAATATTCGCTTTTCCAAACTTTCAGTTACCCAATTATTGCCCTTATAAAAGCCATCAAGCTGTGTTATCACTCTTTCCGTAATCG
>JBDTVF010000352.1:0-3522 GCA_040007325.1 Ginsengibacter sp.
GTTTATTACAATTCAAAGTCTGTTATACATCGGGGTTTCACGCAACCATTTTTTTATAGATAGTGAATGCGGTGAAAACCCGATGGGAACATTGAAAAAATAAAACCGGCAAATACTTATTTATTCTGAGCAAAATAATTATTTTACAAGTTCAAAGCCTTGTAAACTAACTGTATGAAACGGCTGGTGCTTGCCTTTTTCTTCGCTCTTCAAAGTATCTTTTTATTTGCACAGCAATTTGATGTTGCGGCAAAAAATGCATTCATCGTAGCACGGATGGCTGAAAAATTTCACGTGCAGCCGAAACCATTAAACGACGAATTTTCTTCTCACGTTTTTGATCAATTTTTAAGGCAAATAGATGAAAACAAAATCTTCTTTACAATAGAAGATATCAACAGCCTATTGAAATACAAACTTGAAATTGATGATGAAATACGCAGCAGGCAAACGTCATTCTTAGAATCGATCACTAAAATGTACGCTGCACGCATGTCTCGTGCGGATACCATGATCGATAATATTTGCAAGACTCCATTTAATTTTTCTTTGCCAGAGAAAATTCCTTTCAGTGAATATGATGCTTACCCTGTAAACGACAAGGCGATGCGTGTAAAGGTTTATAAGACATTAAAGTCTGCTGCGCTCGATATAATACTCGACGAGGATACCATTCTTACTTTAAGTGCCGGCAAGCAAAAGAAATTTCTTGACAGCATTGAACCAGTAGCAAGACAGAAGGCTAAAAAGAATTTCAGACACATCATTGAAGTAATTGAAAACAGTCCCGGAGGTTTTGAACAATTTATGGGTGATGAATATTGTAAGGCAATTGCCGCCTGCTATGATCCGCATACCGAATATTTTCCATTATCAGAGAAAGAGAATTTTGAGAGCGAGATTGGGCAAAAGCATATGGCCTTCGGTTTTAATTGCAAAGAAAATGATGATGGGTCTGTAGCTATTGACAACATCTTCCCCGGAAGCCCGGCATTTAAAAGTGGCCAGGTAAACAAAGGTGATAAAATATTATCCATTCAATGGGAAGATAAAACGCCTATAGATGTGAGTTCCGGCGGGCTGAGACAGCTTTACGAAGTGCTAAGTATGAGCAATCATGATAAAGCCACATTGAAATTAAGAAAGCAGGACGGTTCCGAGAGGTCTGTGATTCTATTTAAAGAAAAGATGGAGTCGGATGATGATAAGGTGAAAAGTTTTCTGCTAAAAGGAACTAAGACTGTTGGCTTTATTTCACTGCCATCGTTCTACCAGGATTGGGAAGATGATGGCGCTGGGGCAAATGGATGTGCCAATGATGTTGCGAAAGAAATTCTTAAACTTAAGAGAGAAAATATCGAGGGATTAATAATTGACCTGCGATACAATGGAGGCGGATCTATGCAGGAGGCAATAGAATTATCAGGAATATTTATTGATGCAGGGCCTGTAGGAATGGATAAAGGCAGAGATGAAAAAATGTTTACGCTGAAAGATGTAAATCGTGGTACAGTCTACGACGGCCCGCTAATGATAATGGTAAACGGCTATACCGCCTCAGCCGCAGAAATGGTTGCAGGTACCTTGCAGGATTATCACCGGGCTGTAATTACCGGCTCGTCTACGTATGGCAAAGCAACTGCGCAGGTAATATTACCTATGGACACAACCATAAATCCTGGCAAAGATGTAAGCCAGGTAAAAAGTGATAGTTATTTAAAACTAACGGTATCGCAGCTTTACCGCGTAAACGGCACTACGGCACAGGCAAAAGGCGTATTACCGGATGTTGTTTTACCAGATGCCCTTGATGCACATCCTCAGCGGGAAAAAGATAATTATTATGTACTTGTTTCCGCCCCTGCAGAAGGCAATAAATATTTTAAACCTTATGCTGCCACCGATCTTACAAAGCTCCAGGCAGTGGCGCAGGAAAAAATTAGTAACTCATCCTATTTTTCAAAATTGAAAAACTACGTTGCTTCGGTAAATGCAAATGATAAAAAAGATATAAGCCTGCAAATACCATTAGCTATTGAACAGGAAAAGAATGCAACGCAGGATAATATAAAAACAGATTCTTCACAAACCGACAAGGCACCTTATACAATTGAGAACAATCTTTTTGAAAAACAAGAACTCCAGGTGAATGACCGTTTAAAGGAAGCCAATGATCAATGGATAATATTTCTTACCCGAGATCCATATTTAAAAATTAATTACGACCTCATGTTACTCATGATAAAATAAACATTATTGTCCGATTAAAAATTATTGATCTTAATGAAACATCTGCTTATATTATGCTTCACGGCCCCCCTCCTTCGGAGAGAGGGTTGGGGGTGAGGCCGATAAATAATAGTTCAATGACACAAACATTTACCATTCTAAAAAGACTTATGAAACAATTTCTGCTGTCTTTATTAATTCTTAGTTGCGCTATTGCTCAAACATCTTTTGGGCAAGACATTTCTAATCCCGGTGATTATATGACCGCTATCAGCAACGCCCAAACGGAAATGAATCAAAAATATATGTCTTACATGAGTGCAGCGGCGCATAGCCGTAAGGCCAGGAAAATTGAAAAGCTGCGGCAACAGGTGCTTGAAAGCGTTGACAACAGCAGGTTCAAGACGACCGACCTGCCTAAATACAAAGGCGATAATTCTCTTCGTCAAAGCAGTATTGACTATATAAAATTGTGTTACAATGTTTTTAATGATGACTATGCCAAGATCATCAATCTTGAAGATATAGCCGAGCAATCATTTGATGAGATGCAGGCCTTCCTGCTTCTCCAGGAAAAAACAGATGAGAAGATCAATGAAGCAAATGATAAAATGTCTGCTGCGAGTAAAGAGTTCGCGGCTAAATACGGTGTGCAGATCGTGGAGCAAAAAAATGATTTGAGCAGCAAACTTGAAATGGCAGGTAAGCTTAATCAATATAAAAATGATGTGTACCTCGTCTTCTTTAAATGCTACTGGCAGGACGGTGAAATTGTAAAAGCAATGAATGCCGGGAAGCTGACGGAAGCAGAGCAGGGGCGCAATTCACTTATAAGATATGTAAACGAAGGAATGCAGGGCCTTGACACTTTGAAAAGTTTTGATGGTGATCCTTCTCTCGCCGGCACATGCAAAAAGACGCTGGCATTTTATAAAAAAACTGCGGAAAATGATCTTCCAAAACAGATGGATTATTTTTTGAAAAAAGAAAATTTTGAAAAAATGAAAAAGGCTTTTGACAGTAAGTCGCAAAGTGAAAGAACAAAATCAGATGTGGATGCATTTAATAACGGCGTGAAAGAAGTGAATAATGCTACAAACACTTTTAACGATATCAATAAGAAAGTAAACGCTGATCGTAATGAAGCATTAAATAACTGGAATGATGCGGAGAAATCTTTTACAGACAGCCATATGCCTTATTACAAATAGTTATTGGATTCTGCATGTTGAAAGTTCAGGAAATGATCTCGTAGCCGATTGGCTTGAAAGAATAATTATTAGACATTTCGGC
>JBDTVF010000353.1:0-3521 GCA_040007325.1 Ginsengibacter sp.
GTGGATTTTGTAAAGGCTGAAGTTACATCTGAATTTAATAATCGTAAAGATTCTTTCCTCGTCAAAGAAGACAAAATTGATATCATGAGGTCTATATACGTAGTTGGCACTGTTCAATTTTTAGCGATTGTTGGTTCTGTATTAGCCATAATGAATTTCATGCTCCACAAATAGAGATCACGCTTCTGCTTTTTCAGCAGCCATCACTAATTTTATTTCACTATATGAAATTGTATCGGGCAAATTATCTTTTAAGATTTTATGGCTTGCACCCCCATAAGACTTTGCGGCGCCTTTTATAAGAAGTTGTTTTTCCGGGGAAACTATTTTATTTATATCAATATCACCGTTCCCAATAAACCATGCAAGGTGTCCTTCAATAGTGCTAATTGAAAAATTTCTTTCTTTGGCAATCTCCGCTACACTGTTTCCTTCTTTGAATAAGTTATAAGAAACAGTCTTAGTGTCAGTTTTTATTTCATCACTTTTTTCTTTTCTTTCTTTTTTAGGACTCCTTTCCTTCGCACCCATGTTGGTGCTAATGTTGTTTCGGGAGCAATATGCCTGCACTGATTGTAAAATGTCATCGCCATATTTATCAACTTTCGCTTTTCCAAAACCACTTATTTGTTGCAAATGCTCTTTGCTTGTCGGCAGATACATTGCGATTTCTGCAAGACTTGCCGCATTGGCAACCATGTAAATTGGCATGTGTGTTTCCTGGCAAATTTTATCCCGCCATGATTTAAGTTCCTGGTATAACTCGGGATGTGCTATGTCAGTTGAAAATTGTTTTTTACCGGAAGCATAGGTTGATATGTTGTATCGCGGCTGTGCGTACTTCAATTTATGTTGCAAAAACGAAGTAACTGAAAATGACTCGCGGCAATATTCAAGCAAAAAGTGGCCGCTGTGCATCGCCAGCACTAATTGATTCAGGTAATCATTCAGGATAGTCGCAGCCTCTCTATGTTCCGTAACTATAGGATGGTTCTGAACTGATTTCATATAGACTGCAAATCTTGGAAGAAAATGATTTGATGCTGCAATAATTCTTGACTGCAACTTTTCATTTTTTTCAATTACCGGTTCCTCCTTCATAAGCCCGGAAACCTGGTCAATGAATTTCAATCCTACATTTTTATCTGTTTTAAAATCGCTCTTAAATTTTTCTATCCAGGTAACCCCTTCCTCGTTCAGTTTTTCCTTCTGTTTTTCTGCATGGAAAAATAACAGATCAAGTGTAGACATGATTTCTTCAAATGAAAAAATTTCTTCCAACAGTTGCGTGGTAAATATTTGTCTCGCTCCTTCAAATCTTTCTGCAAGCGAGCCTTTGTGCGTTAAACTATTTTGAGCTTTAATTACATTTTCGTTGTTGGATATAGCCGCGGGAGGAATTTTCGACAAAAGAACAATTCCATCAAGACTTGTGCAGCGACTCAGCGCCACGTACACCTGCCCGCTACTAAAAGCCGCTCCTGCGTCGATCATAACCTTCTCAAACGTAAGACCCTGGCTTTTATGAATGGTAATGGCCCATGCAAGGCGTAATGGAAATTGCGTGAAAGTTCCCAGCGTCTCTTGCTCGAGTTTGCCATCGGCATTGTTTAAAACATATCTCGAATTTTCCCAGCTTTCAGAAGAAACATAGATGTCAAAGCCATCGCATTCTACAATTACTTCATCATCATCGAGGGATTTCACTACGCCGATCTTACCATTAAAGTACCGTTTATATATTGCATCATTCTTCAAAAACATTACCTGTGCACCGACCTTTAATAATAGAGTTCCTTCTGCCGGATACATGTGTTCGGGGAATTCGCCGTCAATATTTGCCTCGTACGTGAATGATGGAGCCAAAATTTTCTGAAGCTCGCGGTGATTGATCTGGTCCGCCTGGTTGTTGTGAGAAGTTAGTGTGATATATTTTTCCTCTGCCGATGGCCGAAAGCCAGGCGCATACTGCATATGAAGGTCTTCGAAATCATCAGCAGTCATCCTGTTATTCCGAACTTTATTTAACAACGAAACAAATGAATCTTCCTTCTGTCGATAAATTTTGTTTAGTTCAAGAAGTAAGGGCATCTGCTCTCTTATCACGAGACTATCGAAGAAAAACGGCGAAGTATAGTAGTCCTGCAATATTTTCCATTCATGATGCTGGGCAACCGGCGGTAATTGATAAAGATCACCAATGCAGAGCAGTTGAACACCACCAAATGGAAGATCGTGGTTGCGACGGACAGATTTTAGTATCGTATCTATTGCATCCATAACGTCACAGCGAACCATGCTTATTTCATCAATAACCAATAACTCCATTTTCCGGAGAAGCTTCTGCCTTTCCCTGTTGAACCGGATCTTTGCGAGCAGCTCAGCCTTACTTTGCTTTGTAGGAATAAAGGGATGAAAAGGTAACTGAAATAAACTATGCAGCGTGACGCCACCGGCATTAATAGCCGCTACACCTGTAGGCGCAGCAACAACTATATTTTTTGAACAATTATCTTTTAGGTATTTTAAGAAAGTTGTTTTGCCTGTACCCGCTTTACCGGTAAGAAAAATATTCTCGCTTGTTTCGGTAACGAACCTGAAGGCAAGGTCAAACATTTCATTGCGCTCAATGGAGAAAGTATTTTGCATTTCATCAGCTTTTAAAAATAAAGAACCACGAATTATACAGACTAATTTACATAAGAATGTATAACCCGTGGTGAAGATAAATTAAGCTGATGTTTTACTACCTAATAGTAATAATTCATGCACTTGTATTTCCGTGCTGTATCTTTTGTTACCGTCCTTATCAGTGTAGTTGTTGTTCATCAGTTTTCCTTCGATTGCTACCTCGGTGCCTTTAGCCAAATATTTTTCAGCGATCTCGGCCACCTTACCCCATGCAATTAAATTATGCCATTGGGTCTCTGTTACTTTTTCACCCTTAGCATCGCGGTAACTCTCATTAGTTGCGATTGAAAAGCGTACCAGTTTCTTTCCGCTTTCTGTGTTACGTACTTCCGGGGCGTTGCCTAAATTTCCGATCAGTTGAACTTTGTTTCTTAATGCATTCATGACTTTGTGTTTTGTGCTCACCATTTTTTGGTGAACTTGTTTTAAAAGATTTTTATTTCATTTGACGATTCAATTCGTTTGTTTCATCAACACCACAAAGATGGGCTGCAAAGAAAGCGACACTCGTATTTTAAGCGTTTATAGTTGGATATAACCGTTTGTAAACGGTTGTAAATAGATATAATTAATGTATCTTTCTTTTGTAAATCAAGCCTGACAAGGATGACAGCTGAAAATAATCGAAAGCTTTGCCTTACCTGTGGCAAGCAGGTAAAAGGGAGAACCGATAAAAAGTTTTGCGATGATTATTGCAGAAATAACTATAACAACCAGCTTAAGTCAAATTCTACCAATCTTATTAGAAATGTAAACAATGCCTTGGGAAAGAATCGCAGGATACTTGAATCTTTAATACCTGGAAGCGAGGACATCGCTAAAACAACCAA
>JBDTVF010000354.1:0-3515 GCA_040007325.1 Ginsengibacter sp.
GAAGGAATTAAAAATGCTGTTTATTATTCATCATCTATAGTTGTCATATTTACTGTTTTAGGATTTTTAATAACAGTAATTTTTGGCCCTGCTGCCTTAAATAACCTGGCTACAAACTGGGTCGCCAATCTTATATTTTTTGCATTGTTCCTGGTATTTGGAATTTCATTTTTAGGAGCATTCAATATTGAGCTTCCGTCATCCTGGTCTAACAGGGCCGACAGCCGAGCCGGAACCGGTAATTTCCTGGGAATATTTTTTATGGCGCTTACGCTGGTGGTGGTTTCTTTCTCGTGCACAGGTCCTATCATCGGTAACTTACTTGTTCTCGCCGCGAGAGGAAATTTTTATGGCCCGCTTGTAGGCATGTTTGGTTTTTCACTGGCTCTTGCATTGCCATTTGCATTGTTTGCTTTTTTTCCGGGAAAATTAAATGTACTCGGTAAGGCAGGTGGGTGGCTCAATGCCGTAAAAGTTACATTAGGCTTTCTTGAACTTGCTCTTGCATTAAAATTTTTATCTAATGCTGATCTCGCTAAGGGATGGCGCCTGTTGGATCGTGAAATATTTCTCGCGCTATGGATTGTAATATTCACTTTATTAGGATTTTATCTTTTAGGGAAATTAAAATTTCATCATGATGATGAATTACCGAAGAATGATTTTGATCTGCCTTACATAAGTATCCCAAGATTGTTTTTTGCAATAGCTTCTTTTGCTTTTGTTGTATATATGTTTCCCGGTCTTTGGGGTGCACCACTTAAAGGAATAAGCGCTTTTTTGCCACCAATGGGAACACAGGATTTTACTTCAGCGCCTGCAAATATTAGACAGGCTTCCAATATTTCTTCTTCAGGCAACAATGAGCTTCATCCTCAGAAGTATTATGAGCAAATGAAGATTTACGAACCTGAAGTAGTTACTAAATATGGAATGGAAATTTATTACGATTATAATGAAGCGCTGAACGCAGCACGAAAAACGCATAAGCCGCTGATGTTAGATTTTACCGGTATCAATTGCGTGAACTGTCGCAAAATGGAAGGGCAGGTGTGGAGCGATCCCAATGTAATGAAGCGCTTAAAAGAAAATTTTGTGATAGTATCTCTTTATATTGATGTACATAATATTTACCTGCAAAAAAATGAACAATATTATTCGAAGGCGCTTAGTCAAAACATAGAAACGCTCGGAGACAAAAACGTCGATATGCAGGTAACAAAATATAACGCTAATACACAACCGTATTATTTTTTCCTTGATGGTAAGGAAAACCGCCTGGCACCAGATGGTTATGGATACGATCCCGATATAGAGAAATTTATTAAAAGGCTTGACGAAGTGACGGCAGCTTTTAAAAAGATTGAGCCTTAACTTTCCGTTCTCAAATACCTGCATAAGACTTTATTCTAATCCAAGTAATTTTAATTTAGAGAAATCCTAATAGACGCTGTTGGTATTTAACGGTTTGACTTTCTTATAAATGTATCGTAATTTCCTTCATAATGGCGCTGGAATCAGAAGCTTTAAAGAGTAATCTTTTCCAGGTTCAATAAATATTATACATTGTAATAAGACCATTCCCGTGAATGATCTATACACCCCGGATGCTCCAACAAAAGCGGACAAATATTGAAATCGTAAAGCTTAAAAATGCATTGGCATATGCCGAAGCAATCATTGAAGCTATTCACGAACCATTATTAGTTTTACATCCCGATTTGCGGGTGCGCAGTGCCAACAAAGCTTTCTATATAAATTTCCATCTTTCAAGTGAGCAGGTAGAAAACAGGGAAATTTACCAGGTGAATAATGGAGAATGGGACATACCAGAATTAAAATTTTTTTTCAAACAAATTCTCGCATCCAACAAATCAATAAAGGACTTTGAGCTAAAACAGAAATTCAAAAAGATAGGTAGCCGTGCACTCCTTTTAAATGGACAAAAATTATTAATGGAAGGAGAAGTTGAACCTATGATCTTATTGGTGATTGAGGATATAACTGTTCGAAAAAAATATGAGGCGCAGATAAAAAAAGATAAGGACATCGTTGAAGAGAACCTGCGATTACAGGAGATATCACGACAGAAAGACGATTTCATTAGCATGGCATCTCACGAATTAAAAACGCCTGTTACAAGTATCAAAGCCTTTGCTCAGTTACTTCAAAATGATTTTACTGCCGTTGGCGATGTCCAGGCAGCAACGATGCTATCAAAAATGAATTTTCAGATTGTAAAGCTTACCAGCCTGATAGGTGATTTATTAGACGTGTCGAGGATGGAAGGAGGCAAGCTTCAATACCACCTCGATTACTTTTGCTTCAACGAAATGATTGTTGAGACAGTAAGGGAAGTTCAGTTGACCAGTAAGAGCCATAAGATAACAGTAGATCTTGTGAAGGTTCCCAGGGTTTATGGAGATGAAGACCGGCTTTCGCAAGTCCTTACAAATCTTCTTTCGAATGCCATAAAATATTCCCCGAGATCTCGAAACATTGAGTTATTTAGCTCGCTTGAAAATGGATTGATTGCGGTAATGGTGAGAGATCATGGAATTGGTATCAGGAAAGAGAAACAAGCAAAATTGTTTCAGCGTTTCTTTCGGGTGAATGGTGCTAAAGAGGACACATATCCAGGACTCGGCCTTGGACTATATATTTCTTCCGAGATCATTAAACGGCATAATGGAATAATAGGACTTAAAAGTATCAAAGGAAAAGGCTCCACATTCTATTTTAAAATTCCTGTCAATAAAGCAATTTCTTCTGAATGAAATGCAGGTCATAAATGAGCAATTGGAAAAAATTTTCTAACTTCTAATGATGAAAGTCTACCTTTCGCGTTTCGTCATTTAACCAGCAAATTAATGGATAAGATCTTAGTCATAGATGATGACATCGAAATCCTGAAGGTTGTAAAATTGATACTTGCTCTGGAGGGATTTGCTGTGGAAATTGAAAACAGGTGGGAAAATACATTCTCGAAGATCGAATCGTTCAAGCCCGATCTTATTTTACTTGACATTACATTAGGAGGAGAAGATGGAAGAAACATTTCAAGGCAAATAAAATCCAAAGCCTCTTTAAGACATATTCATATTGTATTGTTCTCAGCAAAGCTTGGCGTGCACAAACATTTTAGCGAATGCCTTGCCGATGATTTTATTGCGAAGCCATTTGATGCGCAGGAGCTGCTAAACAAAATATACTCGCAGCTTTCTAAAAATTCCGGGCTGAATTAAACCCGCTGCTTAGGTAAAATTTTCTAATGCACGATATAAACAATTCCTTTTATAACAGGCGAGCCATTTTTAAGATCGATAGTATACGGATATGCACCTGATGGTTGCAGCTTCCCTTTATACCTTCCATCCCATGGAACACTTGCGCCGTTATTGGTAAAAAGCATTTGCCCATACCTGTTATATACTTTTAATACTGCAGAAGGAAATGCTTCGAGCGGCTCAATTTTCCAGGTATCATTTATGCCGTCACCATTTGGCGTAAAGGCA
>JBDTVF010000355.1:0-3508 GCA_040007325.1 Ginsengibacter sp.
CTGTAAGACAATTCAGGGAATTTTTATTTATAAAAAACTCTTCTCAAAACTCCTCGAGCTGCACAGAGTTAGCCGAAACCGTTAGTTCATATTTCATCCCGGTTTTTAACGCGTAATTTTCTTTATTGTGGCTAACCGGGAAATCAAAGCACACCGGATAATCATAGTCTTTTATCATGTTATAAATAACTTCCTGCACTGTCTGGCCAAATGGTATTGTAGTATCCTTTATATCAGTAAATTTCCCGACAACAAGGCCTGCAAGATCATCAAGCTTTCCACAACGCTTCAACTGGTAAAGCATCCGGTCAATGTTGTAAATATGTTCGCCAACATCTTCTATGAACAATATCTTTTTCTCCGTATTTATATCAGATGAAGAACCACATAGGTGAGCAAGTAATGAAAGGTTGCCGCCTGTTAAAATCCCATTGGCTTTACCTTTTCTATTTAACGGATTTCCTGAACTGATATAGGCAGCTTTCTTTCCCGTAAGTGCATTGTACAAACTCTGTACATACTGATTCTTATTTTCACCATCATTGAATGCTGCCGCCATGGCTGCATGCAGAGAAGCGATTTTGAAATGAGCGTAAATATGATTTTGCAATATGGTGATGTCACTAAAGCCAATGATCCACTTGGGATATTTCTTAAATTTTTTAAAAGAAACAGAGTCAATTATTCTACCCATTCCATAGCCACCTCTTCCGCATAATATCGCTTTTATGTTTTCATCATCGAGCATGTGTTGTAAGTCTGCAAGACGCTCTTCGTCAGTACCCGAAAAGTAATTGTATTGATTGCCCAGCGTTTTGCCAACAACTACCTCGAAACCCCATTCCTTCATTGTGTCAATTGCAGTTGCAGCTTTCTCATACGGCATGTAGCCAGCAGGGCATACTATGCCAATCGTATCACCCGGCTTTAAATATGGAGGAACTGTAGTCAATGCTATTGGCGGATGATGAAATGAATAAAATTTTTTAAAGGGATTCAACAATTGGGCAAATAAACAAATAAACTATTACACTTCTTCAAATAAGACAGAATCATTCATAACCCTTAGCCTGTGCTTCACACCACATTTCAATGCATAATTTTCTTTTTGATGGCCAACAGGAAAGTCAAAGCATACAGGATATTTGCAATCGAGGGTTTTCTCCAAAACCATATCGTAAAGATTTTTCCCAAATTCTTCGCCAGGATCATCCGGCTTATTTTTAAAACCACCGATCACAAGCCCCTTTAACTTTTCAAGCTTGCCGGTGCGTTTCAGATTCCAAAGCATACGATCTATGTTGTAAGGATATTCTCCCACTTCTTCAAGAAATAAGATCTTATTGTCGGTACATACATCTGACTGCGTGCCGGCAAGATTTTCTAAAATTGAAAGATTGCCACCCACCAAAATTCCATCACCCATTCCTGTTTTATTATTTGGATTTGCGATTACCGGGTATGCTACTTTTTCTCCCACCAGGCACCTCCTTATCGATTCTATGGAATCAATTTGCGTCGGCTCAGCCAGTTGCCAGTTGTCAGGGAAACTATTACACATTTTGGAATGGATCGATGCAATGCCGAAATTTTTATTGAGATGAGAATGGATTACTGTCGCATCGCTAAATCCTATGATCCATTTCGGCTTAAGAGCAAATTTTTTAAAATCAATAGCATCAATTATTCTCACTGCACCGTAACCGCCGCGGCCTAGCATGATCGCTTTCACAGAGGGATCATCGATCATATTTTGAAAATCAGTTGCCCGTTGTTTATCATTTCCAGCGAATGTAAAATCCCGGGCTCCTACTGTATTGCCAATATTAATTTGAAATCCCCATTCCTGCATCTTTTGCACTGCTGGTTGAATCTCTTCCATAGTAATAAAACCTGAGGGGCATGTGATTCCAATAACATCGTCCTTTTTCAGGTATGGCGGTATTTTCGAAGCGCTGTCTTCATCGCCTATTATTAAGCGGGCGGCTTTTGCAGTTGAAGCAAATGAAATTAATGAAAGAAAGTCTTTTCGATCCATGTGTTTAATTGAAACGCGATATGTGCCTATTTTATAAAGATAACTATACAAGAAACATTTATCATTGATTAGGTGCTTGTTGCCTTAACGTCTTTTTAAAATTTGATTCGCTTCATTATCCCTTTTTGGCATTGCCCGTGATTGCGGTATTTTTGCACCCTTGCTTTAAAAAACAAACATTGATTTTAATAAAATTACCGTGTAATCCACTGAAGGTGTGAGCTATGAAAGAATTTAAAAGATATTTATTAACTGCTGCTTTACCGTATGCCAATGGACCTGTACATATCGGGCATCTTGCAGGTTGCTATCTGCCTGCTGATATTTACGCACGCTATTTACGCCTGCAAGGCAAAGATGTAAAGTTCGTTGGCGGAAGCGATGAACATGGCGTACCTATCACCATAAGAGCAATGAAGGAAGGCATCACGCCACAGCAGGTAGTAGATAAATATCATGAGATCATTAAAAAAAGCTTTGAAGAAATAGGAATATCGTTTGACATTTACTCACGAACCTCTAATGCAATTCATCATAAAACTGCCTCTGACTTTTTTCTAAATCTTTATGAAAAAGGCTTATTTGAAGAAAGAGAAACGGAGCAATATTATGATGAAGAAAAAAAAACATTTTTAGCCGACCGGTATATTACAGGCACTTGCCCGGTATGTGGATACCCCGCCGCTTATGGTGACCAATGTGAAAATTGTGGTTCGTCTCTTAGCCCTGAAATGCTGATAAATCCTAAAAGCGCACTCAGCGACGCCATCCCTTTAAAAAAGAAAACAACACACTGGTATTTTCCGTTGCAGCATTACGAAAAGTTCTTACGGCAATATATACTCGAAGACCATAAAGAGTGGAAGAATAATGTATACGGTCAATGCAAAAGCTGGCTGGATAAGGGCTTGCAGCCGCGGGCAATGACCCGTGACAGCAACTGGGGTATAAAAGTTCCTATAGAAGGTGCAGAAGGCAAAGTGCTTTACGTGTGGTTCGATGCGCCTATTGGTTATATATCCGCAACTAAAGAATTGCTCGAAAATTGGCAAGACTATTGGCAAAGCGATGATTCAAGATTGATACATTTTATAGGAAAAGACAACATCGTTTTTCATTGCATTATTTTCCCTGCGATGTTGAAAGCACATGGTGATTTTATTTTACCTGATAATGTTCCTGCAAATGAGTTCCTCAACATTGAAGGGCAAAAAGTATCTACGAGCCGTAACTGGGCTGTGTGGGTAGATGAATACGTAAAAGATTTTCCGGATCAGCAGGATGTACTGCGCTACGTGCTTTGCGCCAATGCACCTGAAACTAAAGACAATGATTTCACCTGGAAAGATTTCCAGGATAGGAACAATAGCGAGCTGGTAGCTATTTTCGGGAATTTTGTAAACCGCACTTTCGTGTTGATGCATAAGCTTTGCAAAGGCAAAGTTCCTCCATTGCATAACGACACTATTG
>JBDTVF010000356.1:0-3483 GCA_040007325.1 Ginsengibacter sp.
AGGCTCCGTTATTTTTTGTTTCTTTAGTTATGGATATTATTAAGTTTATACAATTCCCTGCTGCCGTAGCTAAAGTTTCTAAATTATATGGTTACGGAAGTATTAATTACAAAGTGTCTCTTGCGGACGAGACTAACTATCTCGTAAAAATTTATGATGCAGGCCAAAAAAAATTTGTACAGGAAATAGAACGAATCATTTCTGTTTTAAAAGCAAACGATGGTCTGCAATTGCACGCACCCGTTACGTTACCGCTGACTAAGGGAATACCCGAAGATGTTTACATAAGAATTTCATCTTTTATCGAAGGAGTTGCTCTTAATAAATTGCTGGCAACAGATGCTGTGCTTGCAGGCATAAGTAATGCGGCTGCCGAACTACTAAATGGCTTGCAGTTTATTGAAAGTGATATTGTAAAAGCAAATGAACATGACTGGAATCTTCGGGATGCGCTTCGCAATAAAGACAAAATCCAATACATAACTGATGCTGCCGAAAGGAAGGCGGTGTTACATTATTTCTTCCTTTTTGAATATGATGTTTTGCCAAAGTTTATGTTCATGAGGCAAAGCGTAATTCATGGAGATTTAAATGAAGCCAATATCATTATTAAAGATAATATCGTGCAGGGTTTTATTGACTTTGGCGATATTTCTTATGCGCCTGTTGTGTGTGAACTGGCTATACTACTTACTTATATAATGATGATGTTTCCTGAGAAATGTTTTGAAAAAGCAAAAATTATTATTGAAATCTTTCAAAAAAAATTCCCTCTTGCCGAAGAAGAAATAGAAATATTACCGAACCTTATAGCGGCCAGGTTGTGCGTATCTGTTTGTAACAGCGCGGAAGCAAAATCAAGACAAAACGATACAGATTATATTTTAATCAGTGAAAAACCCCCATGGCACTTGCTTAATAAATGGGTGGCAACCAACCCTGTCTTTATCATCAGTCTTTTTAAAGAATATGCAGGTTATTCTGTTAGTACTCCGGACACGCTTAGCCTCCTGGAAAGAAGAAAAAAAGTAGCTTCCGCCAGTTTAAGTCTAAGCTATCAAACACCAATACACATGTCTGCTGCTTTATTTCAGTACATGTACGATGCAGCCGGAGGCAGTTACCTGGATGCTTATAATAATATACCGCATGTGGGGCACAGCCATCCTGCAATTGCAGAAGCCGCCGCAAGGCAAATAAGAAAATTAAATACCAATACAAGATATCTGTATGATTCTTATGCGGATTATTCTGAAAAGCTGTTATCACTTTTTCCGCAAAGCCTTAATAAAGTTATGCTGGTAAACAGTGGCAGCGAAGCTTCTGACCTGGCAACAAGAATAGCAAGAACCATTACCGGAAAAGCCGCAGTAGCCGTATTGCAATGGAGCTACCATGGCAATACACAAAATGGCATCAACATCAGCTCCTATAAGTTCGACAGGAAAGGTGGCGCCGGCCCGAACGATACAATTCTGCGGTTGCCCTTACCCAAAGCTTACAAAGGCCGTTTCGCTAACGCAGAAGAATATTTTACAGAAGCAAAAACATTGATTGAAAATTTTGAAAATAAAAATAATGCACTGGCTGCTTTTATTGCTGAACCTATTTCAGGCTGCGGGGGCCAGGTTCCTTTAATGGATGGTTATTTATCTTTATTAGTTCCCTATTTAAGAGCCAAAGGAATTCTAATAATCATTGATGAAGTGCAAACAGGTTTTGGAAGGTTGGGCCAATGGTTTTGGGGCTTTGAAATGTATGGTATAGTTCCTGATATGGTAGTGCTTGGCAAGTCTATTGCCAATGGCCATCCGATGGGCGCCGTTGTTACTACCGAGGCTATAACAGATGCATTTAATAACGGTATGGAATTTTTTAGTTCGTTTGGTGGCAACCCGGTTTCCTGCGAAATTGGTAAAGCAGTAATTGAAACCATTCAGCAGGAAGGCTTGCAAAAGAATGCATTAGAAGTTGGCAACTATTGGATGGACGAATTAAATAGACTCAAAAAAGAATTCCCTCACATAGGCGATGTAAGAGGCGCCGGTTTATTTATTGGTGTGGAATGTATTGATGATCACGGAAAAGAAAATACGATTCTTGCGCAGCGAATAAAAAACGAATTGAAAGAAGCTTACATACTTTCCAGCACAGACGGGCCTTTAGACAACGTACTTAAAATGAAACCACCGTTATGTTTCAATAAAGAAAATGCGGCCAGGTTTATCGGTGAATTAGCTGTTTTATTAAAAAGGATTTAGTTGCAAAGCCCTTGAAAAATTAGTAACCCTAAAATTGCGTTAGAAAAGACGGTGATCAAAAGGGAATCTACTATCCATCTATCCAAGCGTACTCCCGTTATTATTATTTATTCCTAATCTTATTTGTCAAAATTGATAATTTCATTTTTAGCTAGGTAAAATAATCCATCTGAATAACTGATAAATCCATGCGTTATCGAGATGTCATGTTTATTATTGCATTTTACTTTTTCGCGGCTTGATTTGCAATAATTTTTCACAGCAAATATTTAAAATAATCCAAAAAGATGACTCCTCCCTTTCACCAATTCAACAGCCGTTACATCATTACCATATCTTTTATATCTGCTTTGGGTGGTTATTTATTTGGGTTTGATTTTGCCGTCATCTCGGGAGCATTGCCTTTCTTGCAGCAGCAATTTGGCCTTGATGCTTACTGGGAAGGATTTGCAACCGGAAGCCTTGCATTGGGCGCCATTGTGGGTTGCATCGTTGCGGGCTCAGTAGGCGAAAAATATGGCCGCAAGCCGGGCCTTATTTCCGCCGCAGCTATATTTACTGTGTCATCTCTTGCTATGGCCTTTGCACCGTCCAGAGATTTTTTTATCGGGGCAAGATTTTGTGCTGGTATCGGAGTCGGAATGGCTTCCATGCTTTCGCCTATGTACATCGCGGAAATATCACCTGCCCATTTAAGAGGGCGCATGGTGGCCATTAATCAGCTAACCATTGTGCTCGGAATATTAATTACCAACTTAGTCAATTATACTTTAAGAAATGAAGGGGTTGATGCCTGGCGCTGGATGTTTGGCCTGGGCGCTATTCCGGCTGGATTATTTTTGATTGGTGGCGCTATGCTGCCTGAAAGCCCACGCTGGCTTATGAAAGCAGGCCTTTCAGAAAAGGCTTCTAAAGTTCTTCGTAAAATTGGTGGGGATAGTTTCGTAACTGAATCATTGGCATCCATACAAAAATCGTTGCAGGGCAATACCAAAATGAGTTATAAGTCGGCCTTCAGTAAAGCGGTTCTGCCGGCAGTAACCGTGGGTATTGTGCTGGCTGTTTTTCAGCAACTCTGTGGCATCAATGTCGTATTCAACTATACACCAAAAATATTTGCAAGCATCGGCGCATCGCAGGATGATCAGTTGCTACAAACCGTTTTCATTGGTGTCGTTAACCTGGTGTTTACTTTCATTGCTATGGGCCTTGTGGACAGGCT
>JBDTVF010000357.1:0-3435 GCA_040007325.1 Ginsengibacter sp.
CGCCGTATCTGCCATCTCTTGTGCAGTGGCAAAAAGTGTTAGAATTAAGAGGGATGTAAACGTGAAAAGCTTTTTCATTTTGTAAGTAATTAATCCTGGTAAAGTTTGGTTTATGACTAAATGAAGTTAGAATAAATTGAATAAGTAGCCCCATTTTTAAGGGTGCATTTCAAATTGTCGCTTTGCTGAACTACACGTGGTTGGTGGAGACACTTACCATGGGAGGCTGCACTGGTTGGTGTTTCCACCAACCAGCGGTAATTTGAAATGCACCCTTTTTTAAGAATGGCTCAAGGGCTGCCGGATAGCGGCGTAAAGCCCGGTGAGGATGGTGCAGGGGTTTGCGCCGGACTTGCAGCGAATAGCCGGAACTGAAGTTGATGCATGCACTATAGCCGACAGCCTAATCCTGCATTTCTTTAGCTTTGATTTTTATTTTAAATGCTCTTTGAAAAAATCAATGGTGCGTGTCCACGCAAGTTCAGCAGCATCTTTATCATAGCGTGGCGTTGTGTTGTTGTGGAAGCCGTGATTAACATTCGGATAAATATAGGCGGTGTATGCTTTTCCGTTAGCCTTTAGTGCAGCTTCATAGGCAGGCCATCCGTCAGTGATGCGCTGATCGAGTGCGGCATATTGTAGTAATAAAGGAGCTTGTATTTTAGGAACATCTTCCGCAGCAGGCTGAGCACCATAAAATGGAACGGCAGCGGCAAGATCGGGAAGACGTACGGCCATCATATTGGCAATGCCTCCTCCAAAACAAAAGCCCACAACGCCCACTTTGCCGTTGCAATCTTTGTGATTTTTAAGATAGTTATATGCATCCATAAAATCTTCGAGCATCTCGTTTTTATCTCGCTTACTTTGCATCTCGCGACCCGCATCGTCATTGCCGGGATAGCCGCCGAGAGGAGTAAGTGCATCTGGAGCAATAGTTATGAAGCCTGCCAAAGCAGCTCTTCTTGCAACATCTTCGATACACGGGTTGAGCCCGCGATTTTCATGCACTACAACAATACCCCCTAATTTCTCTTTTGTATCTGCCGGCATAGACAGTAGTGCTTTAATGCTTCCGCCTCCTTTGGGAGAATCATAATGTATGTAGGCTGATTTTAACCCGGGATCATCCGCCTTTACCTGCGCCGTAGTTTGGTAATCGGGCATGAGAAAACTCATGAGAGATGTAACCGTAATGCCGCCTACTGCATATACAGACAACTTCTGCACGAAATCGCGGCGACTGACGCGGCTGTGTGCGTAATCATCGTAAAGGTTGAATACTTCCTGGCTGATGTCTTCTTTCCTTACCTGTGTCATAATAATATTTTTTGTGTATTTTAAATAAAGAAATTATAAGCAATCTTTTCTCCTTGTTGTTCTTTGGAAATCTTAGAAGCAGTAAAAACCTTTTATTTTTTTTCTGCCCATGCAAGCCCGTCGGGGCCGCCACCAACATTAATTTTATTCGTTACTTCCAGTGTTTTGAGATCTACTACGGCAACGTAATCGTCAGGTGTACATCCTATGAAAGCACGTGTACCGTCGGGATCCATTAGAATACCTGCTGCGCCATGCCCGATATTTATGCGCTTCAAAAGTTTATGAGTGTGTACATCAAAAACGTAAAGATTTCCATTTCTAAGCGTTGATATTAACACCCGCTTACCATCCGGGGTAAACGAAAGCCGGTTAGCGCCTAAAATCTTCGCGTCAATTTTAGCAGAAACTTTTTTTGTCGTAGCGTCAATAATCCAAACGTATCCATCTTTAGCGGAAACGGTCCATAGCTGCTTACCATCAGGCGATACATCAAATCCTTCTGAACCTTTTGATACCGACACTACTGTTTGCCTCCATTCGTTGCGGGGCTGAGGACTTGGTTGACGCGGAAAATCCGGTCCTGCAGGGATTGCAGGGCGACGCATTCGAGATGGCATCGGCGGTGGCGACATAAGTGTATCTACAATTATGCTTACCGTGCCCGCATTTACGTTAGTAGTGTATATTCTCTTTGCATCAGGCGTTACATAAATCATATGAGTCCGATCCTGCCCGGTACCTATGCACCAGTCAGTTTTGTTTGTAACAGGGTTATAGCTGGCCACGCATTTTGATCCTTCAGCAGTAAACCATACTTTGTCTTTTGCAAACGCAAGGCCGTGCGGGCCCATGAATGGTCGTGTGTCTACATTTATCAAAGGTTTTTGTGCTACAAGATCGATCACATTGATCTCGTGCAGCGACCCTCCACCATAGATTGATACGAAAGCCATTTTACCATCTGATGAAGCAATTACTTCGTGTGGATCCGTACCCACGGGAATGCGGGCCATTACTTTAAATGTAACCGGATCAACAATTGCTAATGTGTGATCTGTTTTAGAAAGAGCTAAGAGCGTTCGTTGTTGTGCGCTGCTATCGATAGCAAATAAGAGGGCTGAAAATAATACTATGATCATCTTAATAAAGAAAGATCTTGTAAATTTTAAAAGAGGTGAAAAAGAATGAACTAGCATAATCGTATTCATCATATTGTATTGAAAAAGAATTGCTGTTATTAAAGCAAAGAGTCAACCGAAATGTGACATTCAATTTTTCCAGATGAAGGTACAAACAAATTTATGTTGGAATAAAATCATCATTTAAGACGGTTGTCAGGTACAACAACGTGATTGTCGGCTTGAACAGAAGATAATGAGAACTCCTGCTGCACAAATGAGGCTTTTCAACTAATGGTTTTACAAATACTTTTCTGATTGCGGTTATTCTCGTTTGTATTTGGTTTTGTAACCTGGATTAATTTCAGGTCTCAATGCATTTGGGTAATTATAGTCAGTTTTGATGTCAACTGAAACTTGTTTTACCTTTTTAAAAACTTCATAAACATTTGATATTGCTTCCCACCTGTCATAAAGTTTGCTTGTTGCGCCGTCATCTGTTTGTGTCCTGCCACTAAAGAATTTAATTGTACCAACATTAAAAGCTCGTTCGGCTGCGTTAACTGTTACTTCAATATCAGAGATCTTATCAAAGTCAATACTTTTGAAATTAGTACCAATAAAACCCGTCCGCATCATAACTCTCTTATTGGTCATGCCATAACTCGTATTGCTATATGAAAACAATTTTTGAAGAAACGTAAAAAGAAAAAGTCCCACCGGAATGGCAAGAAACCAGAATGAAAAAGGAGTGTTTGATTCAGTCTGAGCAGCGTTTCTTGTCATTAGAAAATACATCGCAATAAAGATTACAATCCCAAAACCAGCGGCTAAACCAGTAACGGCATAAGGAAAAAATTTTGGCTTGCCTGTCCAAAGAATTTCTTCATCGTCGTCTTTTACACTATCAAAATCAGGTAGTAAGTCCTGGTCAAATTTTGAAGTCATAAATTATAAGTGTGGTTTTATAGTCACACAAATGTTCGGGTATTTG
>JBDTVF010000358.1:0-3422 GCA_040007325.1 Ginsengibacter sp.
GCGGAGGTGCCGGGCTGCTGAATCTTCAAAATCGGGCTAAATTGATCAATGCCAAAATGTATACGGAAAGTGCACCTGGTGAAGGCAGTAAAACAACAATTGAACTGCCGGTTTAAAATTTGTTTTCTACTGATTTTGAGAAAATTATTTTGGGTATTGTTTCCTGATAAAATCAATATCCATAGGTGATAGATGTTTGTTTTCCGGTGTACCAAATCCATCTGTTGTAAATTCCGGGGGGAAAAAATACATCATAATACTATCTACATCCAGCTTGGTGAATTGCGTGATACTCTTACTATATTTTTCAAAAATATTGCTGTCCACTTCAGCCTTTGTCCAGTTATTCGGCGGTCCTTCATAATATTTATAAACAACTGGCTTATTCCAATGAATTCCTTTTGCAGGGCTTTGGTGCTCATGAATGCAACCAAACGCGTGACCAAATTCGTGAACTACAACCCGTTCCCATTCTCCGTCATCAGTGTTATTTCGAAGCCAACCGAAATTCATAGTCGGCTGATCAGGCGGCACCACATTACAATCTGTACCGACCGTACTCCACGATCCGCTATCTGCAACAAAAGAAATTCTTATTAATGCAGTTTTACTGCTAACAAATTTGAGCTTGACATTAGCATTAGCTTTATTCTTGATTGTCCAATAGCGGGCATACTTTTTAGTCTTGGTTTTTTGTATCGCACTTCCATCTAAAAAAGCGACAGTAATTGTTTGCCCGTCTTTCCATTTGTTATCTGTCAGGATCGCCATTCGTGAAAGCACCACATGCTCTTCCGCAGAGAACTGCTGGTGTGGATTTGCGATAAAACTTCGCATTACCGAATGTTCCGGAGTTCCCGTTTTTGCAGGGCTATTATCGGGATTTGTTTTAATGGCTTCATACATCTGGCGATGTAAATTGAGTGTTGAGATGGGCCTGTCAACACAAACATGAAGGTCTTTAAGTTTGACGGGGGTTGTTTTCTTTTGCATGATATTAATTTATCATTCTAAGTTCGCATTTTTAGCAATATCTTTTTATCATGAAAATGTCTTTTTCCAAATAATTAATTAAAAAACGCCGGTGCCCTGAGAGTTAAGCACCGGCGTTGAAATCCTACCTGCAGAATGCAAGTTGATCTTGCACAGGTAAGAGGTTGCTGTCACCTGTAGTGAGAAGGTAAGTCGCGGAAAGGGTTACGAGATAAGCACACAATGGGTCCGATGGCGCGAAGGCGTGAGTAATAGTGCCAAAGGAATTTTGAGTGAGAGGTATAGGGCCTAAATTAATTGGTGGGAGAGGGCCAGTAAGCGTCATACTAATGCTGCCAATATTTGGATGGGCAACTGTATAAAGTATATCGACTTTATTAGTAATCTTGCTACAACCGGCAGAAATCAATTGTTGAACATCAAGCATGCAAACACCATTCTCGGTCACAGGTCCCCATGCGCCCCATTCAGGATGGTGGCGCATTCCAGTATATTGTGTATTGTCAATCGCGATGCGGTTACACAAGCCTGCCTCTGTTTTAGTAGCATCATTTCCCTGTTGACGAACGAGCATGCGAAGCGCAAAAACTTTGTCACTCGCCAAAGGCTTTCCTGTTGAAGTTGAGTCTTGTCCTGCTACCAATCCTGTGAGATCGATAGATGGGAAGGCGTCAAGCGTGCCGGAGTTTAAAGAAACCTGGTTACCATTTGCTACAAACATTCCAATTCCTGCAGGATTGGTTGGGTTATCCATTTGCTGCGGCACTAGTATCCATCCATCGGATGCAACGGGAGTTGTAATTGCTCCGGCTATAGGACTGTTGCTTACATAGCAATCCTGGTTATTAAAAACGTAGTGAGGATAAGGAAAATTAATCAATGTGGCTTTCTCCACATAGCCAATATAAGTTGTATTAATTTGAGGAGCTAATACGCGTTGCCAGTTGGTCGGAAGTCCGGCGCCGTCAAAATCTTTGGAGAATTCAAAACAATATTCCATGGGCATACCACCAAAAGTTTGGGCGAGAATGCCATTGAGACGAAGGCTGTTAAAAAATGCATAGTTGCTATTAGTCAATCCACTTCCAAATGGAGCGCTGTGCATTTGAGTTTGATAATCTATTCCACCAATTTTCAAAAATGCAGGAATAGGAACCGGCGGCGGAACTGTAATATCCACATCGGCACAAAGTTCCACGCAGAAACAATTCGAAGCATTCTCCCGATCTGGCTGATGACCGCGGCTTCTTGGTTCCTGAAGTATTACTGTACCTGAACCATTTTCTACTGAGAAGTACAAGTCCGGGCCAGCAGGCCATTCAACATTCAGCCATGGAAAAATTGTTTTACTGAAATCTGATTCAGTATAGTATATCTTGAACTTTCCATTAGAAGCAGTAACAGCTTCGCCGAGAAAATCATCCTGGATAAGGTCAACATCAAATGCTTTTACCTTAACCCCCTGAATGGGAATTTTTTCTTTGCAATCAACTACACGACCGCAAATAATATACAATCCGAAAAGTCTCAAAAGCCAGCACCAGAATTTATAAGTAATGCTATACTCCCAATATGCCATGGAACTCTCTTCATTTTCCGCACCGTTACTTCTCCAAAGAGGTTGTATGGTAGTAATATTAAATTGAAAAGGTCCGCGGGGCTTAGGTGCTCTTTTAAGGCTTACTTTTACGGGCACCGTCCCACATTCAAAATCAATATCAAAGGCACCGCCATTGTAATTGGCTGCATTAGAAAAGTCAACAGTAAAGTTGCCAAGATCATCAGTTTCGGTTTCGTAAAGTAAGCGCCTGGAAAGAGATTTTAATTCATCATCGCTGCGCTGGTGAAAGGTTTCTTTTTCCCTGGCTACTGCAAGTGCAGTTGTGTCCGCCTTACTATCGATAGCGTAGATTTTTACTTTGGCTTTGTAGAGGTAATCAAAGCAATCGCCGCAATAAAAACCGCGGATATTACCTTTAAAAATGTAGTTCATTCTGTTTAATTTTTTTATAATAGTGCCTACTCTATTGTCCCGGATTTTCGGCAAATTCCGTTTGCATTTTTCGGGTATACTTTCCGTTTATAGAAGCAACGAGTTATGGGCAGGTGGAAAGTTTGGGCTATCAATTTTCAATCGTGGCCCTTCTCACTTCGGAGACTATTTAAACCATTCGCAAAAATTGATGATGCAAATTTCCAAAGGTTATGAAAGAAAGGAAAGAGGTTAAGAACCCATTATTAAGGGGTGATTTATATTCTCTGGAAAGAAAAACACCCGTTACAAGGGGGATATTTTACCCAACCAAAGAAAAGGCTGTTCAGCCTGCGAAGGTTTTTGGGGAAATTCAGGGAAATAAAAAGCCCCGCTCAAAAAAGCGGGGCTAACATAAAAATTGAATCAAAAAGAATATTAATCTTCTACTTTCACT
>JBDTVF010000359.1:0-3401 GCA_040007325.1 Ginsengibacter sp.
GGCATTCGCACCTTTATAAACGCAGCAGGCACGTATACTACCATGAGCGCTTCGCTAATGAATGATGATGTGATGGATGCTATTGATCAAAGTGCAAAAGAATTTTGTATGCTGAATGAAGTGCAGGACAAGGTGGGAGAAAAAATTGCGCAGCTTTCTCATGCAGAAGGAGCGATGGTTACCGCGGGAGCTTTCTCTGCATTAACACTTGGTATGGCAGGAATCCTTACCGGTATGGATGATAAGAAAGTAAAGCAGCTTCCTCACAACCTCAAAGAATCAGGAATAAAGTCAGAAGTGCTTCTTCAAAAAGGGCATTATGATGGCTACGAGCAGGCGCTGTATAATTGCGGCGTAAGCATCATCCCGGTTGAAACAGCTGACGATGTTGATAAGGCCGTAAATGAAAATACTGCTTCGATGCACTTTCTGAATTGCAATGCGATGGAAGGAAAGATCATGCATGAAGAATGGCTCGCACTTGCCAAAAAACACAACCTGCCTGCAACAATTGATATTGCTGCGGATGTACCTCCGGTAAATAATCTTTGGAAATTTAATGACATGGGTTTTAGCTGGGTTGCTTTGTCTGGTGGTAAAGCCATTCGCGGACCGCAAAGCGCAGGAGTACTTATGGGTAAAAAAGATATTATCGCAGCTGCGAGAATGAATGATTCACCCAATGGTGTAACTATTGGCCGGGGTATGAAAGTAAATAAAGAAGAAATGCTCGGAATGTATGCCGCATTGGATGCTTATGTAAATACGGATCATGATAAAGAATGGAAAATGTGGGAAGACAGGGTTGATGTAATAAAGAATACAATTAAAAAGGTGGACGGAGTTACCGTATCAGTATCTGTGCCGCCCATAGCGAACCACAGTCCGAAAGTGAATATTGCCTGGGATAAAACTAAAGTGAATATTACCCGCAAAGATCTTGGTGATAGACTAAGGGGCGGCGATCCATCAATTGAAGTAATATCATGGGGCGACGAAGACAATAGTGTTGATTTAACTGTATTCATGCTTAAGCCCGGACAGGAAAAGATTGTAGCCAACAGGATCAAGGAAGAATTATCTAAGGCAATGGCGTAAAATAATATGGATTCTAAAAAACAGATTTTTCACCGATAAAGGAATATTAATTTTTATTGCGAATGAGTTTCGTATCAAGTGCTTCAGGAAAAATATTTTTATCTAATAGAAATTCTCTCTTAATCGTTATTTCTTTAATCGTTTGTCTTGGTTTTCAAAGATGCAATGGCAAACATGGTCTGCCTCCCGGAGATTCCGGCAATGGCGGCCTTGTATTACCCGGAGGTTTCGAGGCAGTGGTAGTGGTCGATAGTCTGAAAGGCGCAGCCCGTCACCTCGACGTCAATACTAACGGTGACATCTATGTGAAATTACGATTCCCCGATTCTCTGGGTGGAAACGCTGCATTACGCGATGAAGACAATGATGGCAAAGTTGATATTATAAAACACTTTGACGACTACCAGGACAAAGGTAGCTACGGTACTGAAATGCGGGTTCACAATGGCTACCTGTATTTTAGTTCGGTAACGAGAGTATTTCGTCAAAAACTTACAGGCGATCTTGTTCCCGACAGTAAAATCGAATTATTGTTAACAGACACGCAACCGCCGCGGCAACATGATACCAAGCCCATCGCATTCGACGACAAAGGAAATATGTATGTTCCTTTTGGTGCGCCATCAGATTGTTGCCAAATACAGGACAGAACTCCTTTTTCACCGGGCGTAGATTCATGCCCGCTGCTGGAGACCCGCGGAGGCATCTGGCGCTTCGATGAAGCAAAAGAAAATCAGCTACAAAAAGATGGTTATAAATATGCGACCGGAATGCGAAGCATTGTCGCACTCACCTGGAACCGCCAGGATAATAACCTGTTTACAGTTATGCATGGCCGTGATTATCTTCACTCCACCTGGTCCGATAGATACACACCATGGCAAGGCGCCGTATTACCCTCTGAAGAATTTCTTAGGTTAACAGACGGATCAAATGTTGGATGGCCTTATTATTATTACGATCAGCTGCAAGGCAAAAAAGTACTTAGCCCTGAATATGGCGGGAATGGAAAAAAAGAAGGTCAAGGCAGTCAATACCTGCAACCACTCATTGGCTTCCAGGGTCACTATGCACCCAATGATTTATTATTCTACAGCGGTGATCAATTTCCAGATCATTATAAAAATGGCGCATTTATAGCTTTTCATGGTTCTACCAGCAGTTCGCCTTACCCGCAATCAGGCTATTTTATCGCGTTCGTCCCTTTCAAAGGTGGCGCCCCTTCGGGGCCGTGGGAAGTTTTCGCAGATGGCTTTGCAGGAGTAGATACAGTTGTGAATACGAGCGATGCGAAGTACAGACCAATGGGCCTTGCAGTGGGACCAGATGGATCATTATATATTTCAGATTCAGAGAAAGGGAAAATATGGAGGATAATGTTCAAGGGCGATAAAACGAAGTTTGGCGAAGAACAACTATCTGCGATGGTGAATCGTAAAACGACGGCGCCAAATATTAAAACGCCCGATGAAGTAAAAGATAATCTTGAAAAAGAAATCACTGCACGAAGTGCAAAGCTTTACAACACCTATTGCGGCGCATGCCATCAAACGAATGGCTTAGGTAATGATCGCTTCCCGCCGTTAAGCGGATCAGAGTGGGTGTTAGGTGATAAAAGAAAATTGGTAAGTATCATCCTTAACGGTTTGCAAGGCCCCATTACAGTTAAAGGAAAATCATATAATAATGTAATGCCTGCAATGGGTGGTATAGTTAAGCCGAAAGAAATTGCAGATATCGGCACTTACATACGACAAAGCTTTAATAACAATGCAACTCCTGTTACCCCGGAAGACATCTGGAAAACGAGAGAGGCAGAGAGAGATAGTACAAAGAAATTAAATCAGAAACCTGATTAGTTTTCTTGATGCGGTTATTTCAGATTGAGTTAGATTTATTAAACTGGTTTGCGGCCTGCTTTTAAACAAATTAAAATCATTTTATTAGCAATAAATGAAACGGAGAGATTTAATAAAAGACCTTGCAATGATGCCGTTAGCGGGTGGCATCGTAGGAAGCGCATTCCCGTTTCAGTCATTCGCTGAACCTGCACTAAAAGAGCCAACCGCAGCCAATATTTATGATTCACTTGGCGTGCAAAGTGTTATTAATGGCCGCGGTACAGTTACTATAATTGGTGCCTGCCGCATGTTGCCTGAAGTAGAGAAGGCTATGAAAGCTGCTACGCGCCACTATGTTCAGCTCGATGAATTAATGGAAGGTGCCGGAAAAAAGCTCGCAGAACTTACTGGCGCTGAATGGGGGATTGTTACGACGGGCGCTACCGGTGCATTGATCGTAGG
>JBDTVF010000360.1:0-3389 GCA_040007325.1 Ginsengibacter sp.
CGCGGACCCTCTGCTTGTAAGGCAGATGCTCTAAACCAACTGAGCTATGCTCCCATTATTATCGTTCGAGTAAAAAGCGTTTTAGGGAGTGCAAATATAAGAGAGGAACAGTATTCAAAAAAATTTAATCAAAAAGCAATTTTTACGCTATTACAAAAGCAAGCCGGTAAGAGGTTGCTTTAACAAAACGCCCCGTTGGCAACGGGGCTTTGAGTTTTGATTAAAGTATTACAATAATAAAAATGAAGAAAGGCAATCTAAAAATTTCCTGGCGATGCTTGGATAATAAAGCGGAAAACAACCAGCACCAGGAATTAACTTAAAATCTATATTCCAGGTAGGCAGGTAATTTCCATAGGTCCGGATCTTAATTTTGTTGCGGGGATTGTCCGAAAGGAGTTCTCCGTTTGGTCATCATGAATAAATGAAAAGTCATCATAGATATCTGCTTTAAAGGTCACCGTTTTGTAATACCGGGCACGTAAAAATCCGCGTGAGTGAGTGTAGTAAATTTTCTATATCAGGATCCGGGAGGTATAACCTGGTAAACTTTCGCAAGTGCTCTTATATCCACGATATTTCTGCAATTGAGCTTTTTAAATATTCTTGCTTTATGAGTTCCTATCGTGGATGTGTGCAAATTTAATTTTTGACTTATCTCACCTACAGATTCACCGCGAATGAGATAATGAATGATCTTAAATTCCTGCGGGGATAATGCATCGAATGGATTGGAAGATTTATTTCCAAGAGCTTCCTCTGTAAGTGCCTGGCTTAAAGATGAACTAATATATCGCTTATTACCTAAAACTGTTTCTATGGCTGTTTTTATTTCATTTTCGGGAGCATCTTTGCCAATGTAGCCCATGGCGCCAAGCTTTAAATATTTTCTTGCATAGATTTCTTCTGCGTTCATGCTTATCATTAATATTTTTGAGGCTGGTTTTACAACTATGATGTTGCTGATAAGGCCAAATGAATCTGTGCCCGGCATGTTAACATCCATAATGATGAGGTCATAATCACTCTTTTTAATTTTGCTGAAGGCCGTATCGCCGTCAGCGGCTTCATCAATCACGGAAAAAGGGATTATACCTTCAATATAAATTTTTAATCCCGCCCTTATAATCGCGTGGTCATCTACCAGCAAAATATTTTGCATACATCCAATTCTGTTTATCAAAAAAATAAAGCAAAAATAACTTACAAATTTACCAGAAGTTTTATAGCAATGTCCGTTCTTTACAAATATCTTTTAACTCAGGAAAAATAAACTAATTTTAAATCGCCGCCGTCTATTATCATTAAGTATTCGTTGCATCTCGTCTGTTTGCCGGCAGATGTCTATACTTTCAAAACGTAAATAATCTAATCTTTGTTTTGCTAATGATAAATTGAATTCACATGAATTCGATATCGTTATCTTGGCGAATCAACTAACAATAAAATTCGGAAACGAAAATAAATCTAATGGTGCAAGCGGGCAATAATATTTCAATTCTTTTAGTTGAGAATAATCCGAAAGACCAGGTATCACTTAAAAAGAATTTGCTTGACACAAATCTTGTTATAGAAAATATCGATATCGTTACCACACTAAAGGAAGCGGGTAAGGCTATTAAAAAGAAAACCTATTCACTCATTTTCCTCGACCTCGCTTTACCTGAAAGTAGTAACCTTAAATCATTCACTAACCTGGCGCAAGTAAACTCCGGAATACCGGTAATCGTTTTGGCAGGAATGGGAGATACCAAAGTTTCTTTGAAAGCGCTTTCACTCGGTGCTCAAGATTTCCTGATTAAGGGTGATTACAACATTAATATTTTGGAAAAAACTATTCTCTACAGTATTGAGAGAAAAAAGAACCTGGAGATCATAGAGGAAAATGCAGAGCGCTTTAATCTTGTGAGCATGGCCACTCACGATATTGTATGGGATTGGAATCTCAAAACCGGTGAAGTGTACAGCAGTAGAGCAGATTGGAAAATTATTTTAAAAACAGTAGAAGACAGCGAAGATGGTAATCCGGAAGGCTTACTGGCGATTCATCCTGACGATCGGGCTAAAGTAAAAAAAATGCGCGAAAGGATTTTTTTATCAAAGACACAGGGTTTATTTGAAATTGAATGCAGGATTTTGGAAGCTGAAGATAAATATTCATTTGTGCAGGATAGGGGATATGTGATAAGAGACAAAGGAGGTATACCGGTGAGACTAATTGGCGCTACGCAGGATATTACCCAAAGAAAAGATGCAGAACAAAAAGTGCTGTTGAGTGAATTAAGATTTAAATCCCTGGTGCAAAACGGTTCAGATCTTATTGCTATTTTGGATAATGATGCGAATTACATTTATGTAAGCCCGACATCGGAAAGAATACTGGGATATGAGCCTGAATTTTTCACCGGTAAAAATGCCTTTGCATTCATTCATCCGGATGACATTGAAGGCATGCATAGTCTTTTTGCCCAAATGAGATCTGTAGGGTCAGTTGATTCACCACCCTATCGTTTCGTTAATGCAAAAGGAAAGTGGCGATGGCTTGAGACAAACATCATCAATCTCATGGAGGATGAAGCCGTACAAGGTATTGTGGCCAATTCAAGAGACATTACTGAAAGAAAATTAGCCGAAGAAAAAGTAGCTTATGAAAAGATCATGCGGCAAAAAGAAATAACAGAAGCAATTATTTCAGCACAGGAAAATGAGCGCTCTCAAATTGGCCGGGAACTTCATGACAATGTAAACCAGTTACTCGGCGCAAGCCGTTTGTATATTGACATGGCAAGTAAAGACGCGGCTAATCGTGCTGACTATTTGAAAAG
This sequence comes from Ginsengibacter sp., assembly GCA_040007325.1. Lineage (GTDB taxonomy): Bacteria > Bacteroidota > Bacteroidia > Chitinophagales > Chitinophagaceae > Ginsengibacter. Next base: position 2,826 of record JBDTVF010000360.1, read on the forward strand.
CTCATCTACTTATACACTCAATGCAATAAATGAAATAAGGAAACTCTCCAAAACGCTTATTACGCCCTCTTTTGGCGATATAAGTCTGGTAGAATCAGTGAAGGATATCAGCAATGATGTCATGCAGGTACATCCTTTAAAAATTGAATTCTCTGCATCAGGATTTGAAGAAGAAAATCTGAATGAAAAATTCAAGCTAAACCTGTTTAGAATTGTACAGGAACAAATAAATAACACGATCAAGCATGCGCAGGCAAGTTTGATGCGAATCGATTTTAAGGAAACAAAAGATCAGATATCCGTTTCCATTTCGGATAATGGTGTGGGCTTTGATACTTCCGTCTCACGTAAAGGGGTTGGAATAAATAATTTAGTTAGCCGTGCGGAACTTTATAAAGGAAAGGTCTCAATTTCTTCAGCGCCACACGAGGGTTGTGCCGTCACCATAACTTTTAAAAAGAATGACTTGCTAACGAATGGAGATGAATCGCTACCCAAATAGATCGCTGCTAAGATACCTGTCACCCCGGTCGCAAACGATAAAAACTATCACGCCACTTTCTA
>JBDTVF010000361.1:0-3388 GCA_040007325.1 Ginsengibacter sp.
TGGACTCCTGCTCAACAGAATGGCCGTTATGTAAACGCATATCGCTTGCAGCCTGTTACTCTTACAAATCCTGATCAATAAGTTTGTAATTTATCGCTATAGCAAAAAGGAGATGCATTCGCATCTCTTTTTTTATGATCTTAAGGCAAGTAAATTTATTTGAATTATACCTTTACACATGCACGGTAAACTTTCAGGATGGAACGATACGATTGCTGCAGTAGCTACTCCGCCGGGAATAGGCGCCCTTGGTGTTCTGAGAGTGAGTGGTAACAATGCTTTTGATATAGTTGATTCGCTATTCCCTTCTAAAAAATTGGCTGAACAGCCGGCAAATACACTTCATGTCGGTTATATAAAAGATCATGACAAAGTGCTGGATGAAGTAGTTGTTTCCCTTTTTAAAGCTCCCCACTCCTACACTGGTGAGGATGTAATTGAAATAAGTTGCCATGGTTCACCTTATGTGCAGCAACAGGTATTGAATGCGCTTGTAGCCAACGGAGCAAGGCTTGCGAGAGCGGGCGAGTTCACACAACGTGCATTTCTTAATGGCAAGCTTGATCTTACAGAAGCGGAAGCTGTTGCAGACCTGATAGAAAGTAATACGGCCGCTTCGCAAAATGCGGCGATAAAAAATATGCGTGGAGGATTTTCAAAAATTTTAAAGTCACTGCGCGATAGGTTAATTCAATTTTCAGCGCTTATTGAATTGGAACTTGATTTTAGCGAGGAAGATGTTGAATTCGCCGACCGTGAAAAGTTCAATGAATTATTGATCGAAATTGAAAACACAGTTAATAGTCTCCTTCAATCTTTTCGATTAGGCAATGTTATTAAGAACGGTGTTAGTGTTGCTATAATCGGCAGCCCTAATGTAGGCAAATCCACTTTATTAAATACTTTATTGAATGATAACAGGGCGATCGTAAGCGACATTGCAGGAACAACCCGCGATACGATTGAAGAAGTTATCAATATCAACGGAATTTTATTCAGGCTTATTGACACAGCCGGCATACGCGAACACTCGCAGGATGTGATAGAGAATATGGGAGTTCTTAAAAGCAGGGAAAAAATAAAAGAGGCTGATATTGTTATTTACCTGTATGATCTAAATACTTCAACTGTTGAACAAACTATTGAAGCAGTAAATGAATTGCAGAAACAGAATAAGAATATTATTCCAGTGGCAAATAAAATTGATGAAGCTGATGAAGCTACTTTCCGCTCTCATCAGGAACGTTCGCAAAGCATCTTTATATCTGCAAGAAATAAAACCGGCATTGATGAATTACAGGAAAAGCTCTTTTTAGTTGCTTCAGGCAATACTTTACTCACTGAAAATATTATTGTAACGAACACCCGGCATTACAGTGCACTGAAAGAAGTTATGATTTCATTAGCAGAGACAAAGGCAGGTTTGGAAAATAAGATCTCTGGTGATCTTTTAGCTTTAGATATAAGAAGATGTTTACATTACCTCGGTGAAATAACCGGGGAGATCACCAATGAAGATATGTTGGATTACATTTTCAGTAAGTTTTGCATCGGTAAGTAAGACCTAACTTCAATATATTTAAGAATCAGATTTCTACTTTCTTCTTACTCTTTGTATTTAATTATTACAAAGAAGAAACGCTTGTTCACCTAAACGAATTTATTAAATGAAGGAGCAATCATTGAGAAGCCGCAATTGGTTTGGCCGTAAAGGAAAGGATGGATTCCTTTACCGGGCATGGATGAAAAACCAGGGTATTCCGGCAGATATGTTTGATGGCAAACCTGTCATCGGCATATGTAATACATGGAGCGAATTAACCCCGTGCAATGCACACTTTCGTGATCTTGCAGAGGCTGTAAAAAAGGGTGTTTTGGAGGCGGGAGGTTTTCCGGTTGAATTCCCGGTGATGTCACTTGGTGAAACGCTTATAAAACCTACGGCTATGCTTTACCGTAACCTTGCCAGTATGGATGTAGAGGAGTCGATTCGTGCGAATCCTATTGATGGCGTGGTTTTGCTTTGTGGCTGCGATAAGACAACTCCTTCACTGGTGATGGGCGCATGTAGTGTTGACCTGCCTACGCTGGTTATTTCCGGTGGCCCGATGTTAAAAGGCCATTGGAAAGGAAAAAACATTGGTACATCTGATCTGTGGCGATTCGACCAGGCGAGCAAGTTGGGTGAAATTACACCCGAGGAATTCATAGAAGCAGAAGCATGTATGGCGCGAACGCAGGGCCACTGCGCTGTAATGGGAACTGCGTCTACTATGGCGGTAATGGTTGAAGCATTAGGACTTTCTTTACCCGACAATGCATCTATACCTGCAGCAGATGCAAGGCGCAAAGTGATCTCCCGTTTATCAGGCCGGAGAATTGTGGAGATGGTAAAAGAAGATTTGAGATTGTCAAATGTGCTCACGCGTAAAGCTTTCGAGAATGCCATTATGATCAATGCGGCTATAGGAGGATCAACAAATTTTGTAATTCATTTACTGGCAATCGCGGGTCGAATTGGTATCGATCTTACAATTGACGATTTCGACAAATATTCTCAAAATATTCCTTTGCTGGCTAACATACAGCCATCCGGCGAAAACTACATGGAAGACCTTTACTATTCAGGCGGCTTGCCGGCTTTAATAAAAGAAATGTCAGGCATAATTCATCGTGATGCAATAACTGTAAATGGTAAAACGATAAGTGAAAATTCTTCAGCCGCTGAGGTATATAACCGCAATATAATCGGAACTATAAAAAAACCTTTTAAGCCGGAATCGGGCATTGTTGTGGTGAAAGGAAATCTCGCTCCGAATGGCGCCGTGATAAAGCCATCAGCTGCTACGCCTGCCTTGTTGACGCATTCAGGCAAGGCAGTAGTTTTCGAAAATATAGAAGATTTTCACGAACGTATCGACGATCCTAACCTCGAGATCGATGGAGGCAGTGTAATGGTCTTAAAGAATGTGGGACCAAAGGCTTATCCTGGTATGGCTGAGGTTGGCAATATGGCCCTGCCAAAAAAATTATTGCAACAGGGCATTACAGATATTGTCCGCATTTCTGATGGTAGAATGAGCGGTACCGGCTTTGGTACAGTTGTGTTGCACATATCTCCTGAAGCAATTGAAGGAGGTAATCTCGCATTAGTGCAAAACGGTGACATCATTACTCTTGATGCGCCTAATCGCACCCTCACTTTAGATGTTGATGAGGAGGAATTGTCAAAGCGCCGAGCTAAATGGAAGCCAACCGAAAAAATTCAATCGCGGGGTTATGTTCACCTTTATCAAACTCATGTTGAGCAGGCCCATCTTGGAGCAGACCTTGATTTTTTAAAGGGAAAATCAGGAAGCGGCGTAGTAAGAGATTCGCACTGAGAATT
>JBDTVF010000362.1:0-3387 GCA_040007325.1 Ginsengibacter sp.
TGCCTGTTGTGGTTGGGGTAGGCGGCAATAATACTGCAGAGATGATCAGGAGCCTGGAAGCCCTGCCTCTTGATAAAGCAGCAGCTATATTAACGGCCAGTCCATATTATAATAAGCCCTCGCAGGAAGGACTTTTTCAGCATTATAAGGCATTCTCAGAAGCTTCGCAGAAGCCGGTAATACTTTATAATGTGCCTGCAAGAACTTCCAGCAATATATCTGCAGAGACAACGGTTCGCCTGGCAAATGAATGTGAAAATGTTGCTGGTATTAAAGAAGCCAGTGGAAACGTAGTACAGTGTATGCATATTTTGAAAAACCGCCCCGACGATTTTTTAATTGTTAGTGGAGATGACCAACTTGCCTTACCATTGATCGCTTGTGGTATGGATGGCGTGATTAGCGTGGCGGCGAACTATTGCCCGAAAGATTTCTGTGATATGACCAGGAATGCCCTTGCTGGCAAACTGGATACTGCGCAAAAATTACATTATAAATTACTTGAAGCAAACGATCTATTGTCTATTGAAAATAATCCGGCTGGTGTGAAAGCGTATCTTTTTGAACTTGGGCTCATCGAAAATTCATTGCGCCTGCCACTCGTGCCGCTAAGCGCCTCGTTTCATGAAAAAGTGAAAAAAACTGCGGGCAAGCTTTTTAAGCGAAACGTAGGTGTATGATTGCTGTAAAGCGATTATTGTTTTGCTTCTCTTTTATTATGACACAACATGCTAACGCCCAGTTTTCAGTAACGTTTATACTCGATCATTTTCCGGGAAATCATTTGTCCGATACTTTTTTTATCGCGGGTAACTTCAATGGGTGGCACCCCGGTAGCGCGCAATATTCATTTCCTATAAAAGAAGATGGTAGCTCCACAATAACATTATCTCTTGCTGCAGGGCCATACGAATATAAATTCACACGCGGAGAATGGCCAAAAGTTGAAACGACCCCGGATGGTAAAAATTTAGCCAACCGTAGCCTCAACGTAGATCACGACACTACAGTTCGCGTCGCAATTGTAGGCTGGGCCGATGATTTTAACAAGGATGTGTTCCCAAAAAAAGGGCATACAGCATCACCTAACGTTTACATTATTGATACAGCTTTTTACATGCCCCAACTTGAGAGGGAAAGACGAATATGGATTTATTTGCCGGCAGGCTATGCTGCTTCCGGTAAAAAATATCCCGTGATCTATATGCACGATGGTCAAAACTTGTTTGATGAAGCTACAGCATTTGCTGGCGAATGGGGCGTTGATGACTTTCTCGATTCCTTGCAAGCGGTTGGTAATAAAGAAACCATAGTTGTTGGCATTGATAATGGCCACGCTAAACGGATGACTGAATACAACCCTTATACATATGCACAATTCGGCAAAGGGGAAGGAGATCACTATGTTGATTTCTTGGTAAAAACCCTAAAACCATTTATTGATAAGAATTATCGAACCCTCAAAGGCAGGCCAAACACTTTTATTGCAGGCAGTTCTATGGGTGGGCTGATATCATTATACGCTGTTTTGAAATATCCTAAAATATTTGGCGGCGCCGGCGTCTTTTCTCCGTCGTTCTGGACCGCACCGGGTATAGATAGTATGGTTCGCTCACACGCCGGATCTATGGATGCGAGGCTCTTCTTTTATGCCGGAGGAAAAGAAGGAAATTCCATGCTGGTGAATCAAAAGCGGATTATTAATGAAATAGAACAGTCTTCTACGTCGCAAGTAAAAGAGGTTGTAGATCCCGACGCACAGCATAATGAAGCTGCGTGGCGAAAACATTTCCCGCAGTTTTATGAGTGGGTTGTTTTAAAAAAGTAAAATCTTTGGTATTTAAAACCATGGGTCAGGCCAGGTAGCAAACTCCTTCAAGGGCACATTCCGTGTTTTCAAACACTTCCGATGCTTCTTTCTGAAAATCGGAGACATCTTCATACATCGAAGAAAAATGGCCAAGCAATAGCTTTTTCACATTGGCTTTTTTTGCAACAGTAGCAGCTTGCTTTGCGGTAGAGTGAAATCTCGCAACTGCCTTCTCTTCAAGCGCATCGAGATAAGTGCTTTCGTGGTATAGAAGATCTACATTTTTTATTTTGCAGATTATATTTTCAAAATAGCCGGTATCTGCACAAAAGGCATAGGAGAATGAATGAGGTCCTTCTTTCGTTAGGTCCTCGTTTTTTATTATTTTATTTCCTGGTGAAATATAATCTTTCCCTTCCTGCAGCATTTCATAACAGGAAATAGGTACTTCGTGCTTAGCAATGGCTGACGGATTTAACCGTCTCATATTTTTCTTTTCCCTGAAAATAAAGCCCCAACACTCGATTCGATGATTTACCCTAAAGCATTCTATCTCTATTTTTTTATCTTCAAAAACAATTTTTTCTTCATTCAAAACATGAAAGTGAATTGGATAAGGCAAATGTGCATTTGCTACGTTAAACTGCAGTTCGATGATCTCCTTTAGCCCCCCGGGAGAATATATATTCATCTCATTTTTTCGGTTGTTAAGGCCCAGTGAAGTTAGCAGGCCAATGAGGCCAAAATAATGATCGCCATGTAAATGCGAAATAAAAATTTGGTTGATCTTTCCCGGCCTTACCTTGTAAGCACTCATTTGCATTTGCGTGCCTTCACCGCAGTCTACCAAAAACTTATGATCATACGTTTGTATCACCTGCGAAGTGGGATGCCTGCCATGTGCAGGCACTGCCGAGTTATTTCCTAAGATAGTTACTGCGAGCACGGTTTTAAATTAAGAAAAGGATAATAAAATGATCGTTATAATAACTCTCTTTCAATTTCCTCCATTTGCACAATATCCCACGCTTCACTTTCAGTGGGTGTAATATTCATCACTTCCAACAATTCTTTCTCGTCAAGATACGTTTCAATTGTAGGTTGCAGGCAGCAAAATACCAATGAACAATTTGATTCATAAAATGTTTGTTGTGTTGTTGATAGGGCTTGCGCCACGTGCTCATTTATCTGCTGAACATTTTGGAAATTGATGATCGCGTTTGCGGGAACTTTGTCAATGAATGAAAGTAATAATGTTGTGAGGTCTTCTGTCATATTAGCAGACAAATTAGACTCCTCAATAGTTATGACGTGAAATTTCTCTTTGGTATCAATTTTGACTTTCATTGTAATTATTAGTTTTTAATAACTTTACGGTTTCCTTCAAAGGTATTAAAAAGAAAGGCTGGTAAAATGTAGAGGCCTCAATTGATCGATCATTTTAAAGATTCTTCAGCGAGAATTTATAATTTTAATTTAACCTTTTCTTTTACGGTTTTCAACACCTTGTGTATTTGTTTTGGCAACTAATAGTAGAATTTATTCGTTATTATTGTATAGTATTAAATTGAATTATA
>JBDTVF010000363.1:0-3378 GCA_040007325.1 Ginsengibacter sp.
TATTTTTTACACTGAAATCTCTCCAGTTTTCATAACCAATAAATTGCACGAGTGTACTGAGTGTATAATTATTAGGAAGACTATCATATTTTATTTTACCCCAGACGCGCTTAAGCGTAACATGGCTTATCGATATTTCTATTTCGTCAAAAATCTTTTTGCTTAATTCAATAAAATCCTGGTTTGTCCAGTCTACGCTGTTGCCCCAACCTAACTTTTCTTCGATTTGTTTTTTTGCTACCAAGAGCAATTGATCATCGTTGCGCATTCCTCAAAAAAAATTTCTCAATAAAAGTAAGCTGTTTAAAATAACCAGTTTAGCATCTTGTACCACTTTGTTCGGGAATGAACAAGCACTTACATCGCATTGATTGAGCACCTGAGTGATATTTGAGAAAGTTTAGAAAGCATATTCAATGAGAGAAAAACTTATACTGACCGGTCGTATTGTTTTTGCCATTGCTATAGCAGGTGTCGGCTTTCAACAATTTTATGATGCTGATTTTCACCCGATGATTTTGCCGCCTTTGCATGAATGGATACCCTTCAAAGCTTTTTGGGCTTATGTAACAGGTATAGCTTTTTTTGTATTCGCAGGCTGCGTAGTTTTTCAAAAGAAAGGGAGAACAGCTTCGCTGATATTGGGAGGCGTATTGTTAGCAATCTTTTGCCTGTATTATATTCCCTACGAAATTATTGTCGATCCATATTATAAACATTTAGGCTCGTGGGGTAATGCTGAAAAAGAATTGGCGCTTGCAGGCGGCGTTTTTGTTATTGCCGGTTCGTTTGCAATACAGGGTGAAAAGGTTCACAATAAATTTTCCTGGTTGCGTACATTGGAAAAACTTATTTCATTGGGAGGAATTTTCTTTTCCATAACAATGATAAGTTTTGGTGTAGATCACCTCTTATATACCGAAGGCATTTCCACTTTGGTTCCATCATGGATACCGGGGAAAATTTTCTGGACTTATTTTGCGGCGGTCGCATTAATTGGTTCAGGTATCTCGATTGTTTTTAAAATTTGGGTAAAAATTATTGCAACTTTATTGGGAACAATGATTTTTCTCTGGTTTATCTTTCTGCATATACCAAGAGCTGTAGAGATGCCTTTTGCCGAAACGGGTAATGAAGTAACGAGCGCTTTTTCAGCACTGGCCTTTAGCGGAATCGCCTTTGTAATTGCAGGCTGCCATTCTAAAACTAAAAGCATAATATCGTGAAGAAAAGTATAACCGTTCCATGCAACTAAAATTCTTATGAAACGAATTCACAGTATAGATTTTACCCGCGGGCTGGTTATGATCATCATGGCGCTCGATCATGTGCGTGATATGATGCACATAGATGCCATGACCCAAAGCCCCACCAATCTTGCCACTACAACCCCTGCCCTGTTTTTCACAAGATGGATCACTTATTTATGTGCACCCATCTTCGTGTTTCTTGCGGGCACCTCGGCATATCTTTCTTTACAAAAAGTAAATGATATTTCGGAGAGTAGAAATTTCCTTTTTAAAAGAGGACTGTGGCTTATACTACTTGAATTTACCCTGGTGAATTTTGGTTTATTCTTCGACCTCGGATTTCACAGTTTCATTTTTGAAGTGATTGCCGCAATTGGCGTTGGTTTTATCATTCTTGGCCTGCTATTAAAAGCATCAGTAAAAATCATTGCGGCTATCGGGCTTTTAATAATTTTTTGTCATGATCTTTTTCCTTTAATTCCTTTCAGCGAAGGATCGATGATAAAAGCGATTCTTTCTCCATTATTCAGTCCTGGAGCTTTTCCCTTAACACCCCATACCATTTTCATTATGGGATATCCTCCCATTCCCTGGTTAGGCATTCTCTTAATTGGGTTCGCTTCAGGAAAACTTTTTGCCTTACCTGTTGAAAAAAGAATAAAACTATTTGTAGGAATAGGTGTCTTTGCCTTAACACTTTTCATTGCACTACGATTCATAAATCTCTATGGAGATCCTGTGTCCTGGTCTTCCCAAAAAAACAGCATTTATACTTTTCTGTCGTTTATGAATATTACGAAATATCCGCCATCACTTCTCTTTACCCTGGTCACTTTAGGTATCATGTTCCTGGTACTGGCAGCGACAGAAAACGTCCGTGGCCGGCCAATGCAGATAGTTACAACTTATGGCAGAGTACCATTATTTTATTTCCTTGTGCACTTTTATCTTATTCATCTAAGCATGATTGTTTTAATGTTTATACAAGGCTTTAGCTGGGATCAACTTGATTTTGCGTCTGGCAATATGGGTCGTGCCAAAGGTATAACAAGCGGCATATCACTAGCTGTCGTGTATGTGGTATGGATCAGTGTAGTAATAATTTTGTACAAGCCTTGCGTGTGGTACGGGAGGTATAAATCAACGCACAACAACTGGTGGTTGAAGTATCTTTAAATTTTCGGCTAATCAGGGCCGGTATATTATTTATCATCTATCAAAAGTTATAAGCGATGCGGGCACCAACATCACTAAGTGTGCCGCCGCTATTAGATATTCCCATGTACTTAATTTCTGCATCAAATTTTTGAGAGATGGCAAAACCAATGCCGGGCGCATAAGCGAAACTGGTACCTTGTCCGCGTGCAGTGCCGATAGCTGCTCCTAATTGCGCATGAAAAAATACACCGCGGTTAAAATAATACTTAACACCTGCAAGTAACGGAACAAAACCGATACTGCTACCACCATAAGAAGACTTAAAAGCATAATTGAGATAACCACCATTAACCGTAATGCCAAGATCGCTTGCTGGTAAATATTCATATTGAAGCGAGCCGCCGAGAATAGACGAATAAGGTTTACCATTTTCTCCGATGGGAAATCCTGTCTCGAGGCCAATGCTGAAATGAGAAGTACCCGTAACATTTGGACTTAGATTTCTGCCCGATTGTGCAAACGCAAAAAGCATTCCTGTCGAAAGCAATGCAGTTAAAATAATTATTTTCATAAAAAAAATTTAACCCTCTACTTCAAATTTTGAACCAAGTTTGGGCACATCTATTGGATGAATTTTGAATACATTTAAAAGCGGTAACCACTTACTCTTTTTATTTTTAATTTTAAATATGGCAGTAAATAACGGCATTTCTATAAAAGCTATTTTTTCAGACGCAGAAGAAGCAGAGAAAAACGACGACAATAAAAAAGCGATTGATCTTTATAAAAGTATTATTGACCAGGATAGATTAAATATTCCTGCTTATGAAAAACTGATGAAGTTGTTTAGAAGATCGAAAGAATATAAAAAAGAACTCGCAATCATAAAACAAGGCATTAAATCTTATGAAGCTTATTATAAAATGCACAAGCCTAAGCATTCAAAAGCCGTTGACACCATAAGTAGCAA
>JBDTVF010000364.1:0-3365 GCA_040007325.1 Ginsengibacter sp.
AACCTGGACTTGTAAGAATATTGCGTTTTATCAAGCACGGTGCTTTGTGTGCTTAGTGTGCCTTTTCCTTCTTTACCTGAACCCTGCCATACGGCTGTTGCATTTCTAGTCATGTTTTTTAATATTTAATTGTTAATCGATTTTTTATTTAGATACTTTGGTTAATTTATCAGTCCGTTTTATTCCCCTTCAGGGGATAGGGGTTACTCCGGAAATTCTGACGATGGAACTCTTACAATTCCCCTGCCATTTATAAGATGCCAGGTCTTAAAATCCTGTGGCGCATCAAGTCCGTCGCCGTCAAGAATATGTGTTTTTGTCCTTATCCTTACGGGCTTATCTGTGTAGAACTCCTGCCCTGTTCTTGCCCGGTCCCAGTAAAGTTCGTCACAATACAAAGTATCGCCTTTTACATTAAAAACAACTACACTATCCCGTAAGAAGACCTTGCTTTGTGTTTCGATATACCTTCCGTAGTGTGCATCAAGTTTACTTTCAATAGCCAGCGAATCATTGTAAAAATCTGTATGGACAGTTTTTGTAAACTCGATGTAGGGAATCGTATCCTGGTGTCTTAGCATAAGGGGAGCTGTTAGCCGTGCTTTTGTTTTATCACCGATGCTGTACACAATTTCTACGCCTTTTGCTTCTTCAACGCCTATTCTCTTGGAAGATATTTGCTTTATATCTTCTAATGAATTTTCACAAGCTGAAACAAAAAAGCAGCCTGTAATTAAAGCTGCTCTTAGTAAATAACTATGAAAATTGTTATAAGTCATTCTTCATTTAAATAATATTAATTGAATTTACGCCGCAGGAACCAGTTCTTGTCACTGAGTGAAAATCCAACTCCAACCTTAAAAGTATTCTCTTTTATATTGTTGCTATTATTGCCGCGATTACCATATTCCAGCGAAATATTCATAAAGCTATATTGATAATCGTAGAAGTTATGCCTTAGCTTGAGAGGAAAAGTGCCGCCAACACTCACAGTGTACACGGGCAAATTATTATCGGCGGCTATATAATCTTTTCCAAAGGAAAAACCTGCACGATACCGCACGTTATTAAAATACTTTGGTGAACCATCAGGTGAAGGAAAATATTGAATACCCAATTTTCCTATCCAGCTATTTTGTACAAAATCTTTCTTTCCGAAAAAGCGATAATTGTCCCAATTCGTGGTTTCGTAGTCGGCGCCAAGTAACATGTGCTCTTTTTCTATAGTAAATCCAGCCCCGAAAGTAGCAGGCAATTGCACGGTCCCTTTCTGGTTATTGTTTTCATAAACGCTGTCTATTTTATCTACACTGCCTGATGTGGCATTGTAGTCAAATGTTTGCACCTTATAATCTTTCGAAGCGGAAAAGCTCTGCTGCAGCGTTCCATATGCGCCCAACCGGAAGATTCCTTTTTTAATTTTCACAGCATATTGAAAACCTCCGTTAAGGAAAATTCCTCCGAATCGTGTTTTAGTATCATAATCGGCTTTATAATATAAGACTGACGAATCAATAAAACCTATTTTGGTATCATAATCTTTGTCGCCAAAAAGATAACCGGTATTAAAACCAATACTGAAATTTTTTAGCTTTAAACCTGTTCCTATAAAAGCTTCGTTTACTCCCCCGCTACCTTCGTACAGCGTTGAAATGCTGTCGATAGAAGTTCTTGTTGCCGAATTTATTTTGTAACTGATCCTGCTGGCGGGCTTTAATCCAAAAGCAAATCCCCAGCTGGTTTTATGTTGCTGAGCTTTGATGTTGTTTCCTAATAAAGGGAAAGCTACCTGCAGGTAAGAAATTATACCATTATTCGATTTAAAATCCCCTATTGGATTTTGACTTTTGATAACTCTTCCATCGTATTCTACTCCGACATCAAGCGTAGTAAAAACTATATTAGCATAAGAAGCCGGGTTAATATTATTGATGGTAACCGGGTCTGCGAAACCTGCGGAGATACCTCCCATCCCACGATTTAGAAGATTACCTTGTGGAACGAGGTTGCCTACTCCGTAACGGGAATAGGGTGAATTTTCCTGTGCAATGGAGAAAAGGGGTAAAACGGCCAGCAATAAGCAGGTAAGTTTATATTTTGGTTTCATCATTATGTTCGCTAATTGCATACAGCCCTTTAAAGATCAGATCGGGGTCGGCAAATATCTTATTTTTAAGCAGATGGGCAAAATAGCCTGTATCACCTCCGGTTAAAAGCACGTTAAAGTTGGCAAACTTTTCCTGGTATTTATCGATGACTCCATCGATTTCTGCTGCTAAACCCAATAAAACACCGCTTAATATATTCGTACGTGTATCATAACCTATCAATGGAAAGTTCCATCCCGTATCAGCAGGATCAGGTTGTATCAACGGCAACAAAGCCGTATAATCATGCATAGATTTGAAGCGCATTCCCATTCCGGGAGAGATACTGCCTCCAAGGAAACTATTGTATTTATTAATAAAATTATAGGTGATGCAGGAGCCGGTCGCGATTACCAGGTTATTTTTTTCTCCATGAAAAAAAACTGCCGCCGCTGCAAGGGCAAGCCTGTCAGCTCCAATGGTTTCCGGTTTACCCACAGGAGTAGTAAACGGGAGATTGCTCTTAGCATTCAGTTTATGAAATCTTGTTTCCCCGACTAATATTTTTTCGATAGAGGGATCATGACGAATGACGGAGGAGAGAATTGTTTTAACCGGATTAAATTTTTCCAACAGGCTGCGAACTGTTTCCTCATTTGTATCCTGCATGTGAACAACTTCTACTAATTGATCACCGGAAAAAAATGCGCATTTGAGTCTTGTATTTCCGAAATCAAAACAAAGTGTAGAATTGCTCAATAGATTACAGTTGAATTTTAGCAGGAGTTAATGCACTCATTCGATTTCAAAAAATGCTTGCTACTGGATATTAAATGAGCTTAAGTTTTTGAAATGTCCGTTTAACTTTATCTTTTCTTTGAGTGATTCCATTTCGGCTACGACGGGTAATACTTTTGCGAGATGCCTTTTCAAATACTCTTGTCTTTGTAGCTCATTCATAATTGAGAGTAATTCATATTCTCCCTCGAGTGTAAGACCGGCGTGGTGAGCGACATCATAACTCCATAAATTCTCTTCGTCTTTTGGGAAGGGCTTGCTAACATTCAACAGCCGGTGAAGCTCTTTTATCGCAGCAATTACTTTATCCATCAATATTCTTTGGCCATGTTCTTCATTCCCGAGATAGCTTACAATAGCGCCATTATATAATTTGTCGGGAACGTCTTTGATTACCTCAAGCACTCTTACGATACTTTTTCCTTTGGTTTTGATATCCATTTCCCCGCTATCATAAACTTTGGAGATTTCAGTGATTTC
>JBDTVF010000365.1:0-3360 GCA_040007325.1 Ginsengibacter sp.
TTTTTCAAAGTATAATAACATACTCCCATTTAAATATTTGCATCTTTGCGAAATCGACTACATTGAATATTGATTTTTCAAATGATGTATGAACTATTTTTTCGCAGTTTTACCGACAAGCAAATAATGCTTGATCCTGAAGAAGTGGAGTTGATAAAAAATTATTTAACTCCAAAAAAACTTAGAAGAAAACAGTATTTATTGCAAGAAGGAGATGTTTGCAAAACGATCGCATTTGTTGAGAAAGGTAGCTTGCGGGAATACTCAATACATCCAGGCGGCGCGGAGCATATCATCCAGTTTGCGATTGAAGGTTGGACAATTTCGGATCTCTTTAGTTTTCTTACGGGAGAACCAGCCACCTATAACATTGATGCTATAGAAGATTCGGAACTTGTACTGATAAATAAAGCAGCGCATGAAGAGCTTTTGCAAAAGCTGCATAAATATGAAACTTATACAAGGCTACAGATCACCGGTGCTTACCTTGCTATGCAAAAGAGACTTAATTCAATAAATACTTTATCATTAGAAGAGCGATATCTTGATTTTATTAGGCTATACCCCAACATTGTGCAGCGTGTACCCCAGCATATGATTGCTTCCTACATGGGGCTTCAGCCCGAAACGCTCAGCCGTATCAGGCGTAAAATATCAATAAACAAATAGTAATAGCGAAGATTTTTTATTGATCAGGATCAATACTTTTTCTTGCGTGGACTCAATGGAAAAAGGATGCATGAGGTGATAACTTTGCTGTCATCAACAATTAAATGAGGACTAAACAAACGATAATAGTTATTGGCGTAAAAGGAAGGATAGGAACTGAAATTGCAAAAGGTCTTTCAAAGGGCAATTACAAGTTGTTGTTGAATGATAAAAGTTCCGATCAGGTTTCAAATGTCTTAAATGAAATTCTTGAAGCGAATCCTTTTGCAGATGCGGAAATTATTGACTGTTCATTTGAAGGATGCTGGGAAGCCGATATTATTATTCTTGCCATACCGGTTAGAGCAGAGGAAGAAGTTGCAAAGAAAATAAAGGATGTAGCCAATCAAAAGATAGTTGTAAGTATTTCCGATCTGCCACGTGAAAATCAAACCAGTTTAGGGGATTGTGAAATGACCGCCGGTAAAGCATTACAAAAGCTATTGCCTCACTCAAAAGTTATCAAAGCCTTTTATACAGTAAAAAGAGAGATGCTAATTACCAGTGATGATAAAGATGCCTTGGAAAATATAATTGAGTTATTGCAAATGGCGAATCTTCACCCAATAAAAACAACGGAAAATTTTAATTAAAAATTATTAAAAATAATATCATGAAAAAATTATTAGCGACAAATCCTGCAAATGTATATGCATTGATAGCGAGAGTCTTTTTAGGCATTGCCATATTCCCTCATGGAGCTCAAAAGCTATTGGGCTGGTTTGGCGGATATGGTTACAATGGCACTATGGGGTTTCTTACAGGCCCTGCTGGTTTACCATGGATAGTGGCTTTCCTGGTTATTATCATTGAATTTTTTGCAGCGCTTTTTCTAATATTTGGTTTCCTTACCAGGCTTGCCGTTTTAGGTATCATCATAAATTTTTTGGGGGTGGTTTTTTCAACTCACCTTCACAATGGTTTTTTTATGAACTGGGGAATGCAGCCGAATAAAGGTGAAGGGCTTGAATACTTTATATTATTATTTGGCCTTGCAATTATTTCTCTTATTGCCGGTGGGGGAAAAGTAAGTGTGGATGCTGCTTTAATAAAAAATAAGAAAGGCGCGAAGTGAGGCATAATGAATTGAAAAGAATTTGTAAGACAATTTAAGAAAGGATGTAGTATGACAACATTGCCAGAGTTTAAAAATTTTACCAGCCAGCTTAAAGCGCAAAATTATGTAATGCCTGTTCTGTTTATCGGTCATGGGTCACCTATGAATGGAATAGAGAACAACCAGTTTAGCGAAAAATGGAAGGCAATGGCGAAAGAAATACCGGTTCCCTCAGCCGTGTTGGTTGTATCTGCACATTGGCTTAGCAAGGGTACCAGGATTACCGCGATGGATTTTCCAAAAACTATTCATGACTTTGGAGGATTTCCTCAAGAGCTTTCTGATGTACAATATGAAGCGCCAGGTAGTCCACAAGTTGCAAGGGAAACTGCTGAACTGCTCCATTCTTTTAATGCTGAGTTAGATCATGATTGGGGCTTTGACCACGGTACATGGACTGTCGTTAGGCACATGTATCCCGGAGCAAACATACCGGTGTTGCAACTGAGCATTGACTATACAAAGCCGCCGCAATATCATTACGAACTTGCCGGTGAATTAAATGAGTTAAGGAAAAAAGGTGTTTTGATAATCGGTAGCGGCAACATGGTTCATAACCTTCGCATGATTGCCTGGGATAAAATGAATGAATCGGAATATGGCTATGACTGGGCATTGCAAATGAATAATACTTTTAAGAATTTAATCTCGGGCGGAGATTTCAAGCAGCTGATCAACTATGAGAGCCTTGGCGCTGAGGCAAGGCTTGCCATACCCACACCGGAACACTATTTGCCCTTGTTATATACATTAGGACTGAAGAAGCACAGCGAACAACTGGAATTTTTCAATGACAAAGTGGTCGCAGGTTCCTTAACAATGACCTCAGTCAAAATTGGTTAATTTCTTTTTATAAATTTTAAAATACGCAAAATGGAAAAAACTAAATGGGTCATTGATCCTACACATTCCGAAGTTGGTTTCAAAATAAAACACTTGATGATTACAAATGTTAAAGGTGGATTTAAAGAATTTGAAGCAAGCATCTATACAACCGGCGACGATTTTATGTCAGCAGAAATTGATTTCTGGCTAAACCCGGCGTCAGTAGATACGGGTAGCCCAGACCGTAACAAGCATCTTGTCGGCCCTGACTTCTTTGATGTGGAAAATCATAAAGAGATCACATTTGTAGCAAATACTTATGAAAATGTGGATAGTGACGGTAGCTATGAATTGTATGGCGACCTTACTATTAAAGGAATCACTAAAAGAATAAAGCTCGACGTTGAATTCGGAGGCGTGATGAAAGATCCGTGGGGAAATGAGAAAGCCGGTTTCAGCATTAATGGAAAAATAAATCGCAAAGACTGGGGACTTACGTGGAACGCTGCTTTAGAAGCAGGAGGTGTTTTAGTGAGTGATGATGTAAAAATTAGTTGTGAAGTGCAATTGCTAAAATCAAATCAAGTCGAGGTTACTACTTAATCTTTGATGAGAAATAAATTAAAAGGCCTTCAAATTTTTGAAGGCCTTTCTTTTACTTAGCTCAATGTTGCATCCATTGAAATATCGGTGTTCAATAACTTAGATAC
>JBDTVF010000366.1:0-3359 GCA_040007325.1 Ginsengibacter sp.
GATGAGGAAGTGGATAAGTGGTAGGGGATTACACTAATTTTTTTGCCACGAATTATAAGAATTAGGTGCAGGGGCACGAATTTTTTTCTGCCACGAATTTTTTGCACGAATTACACGAATTAAGTCACGGTATTTAACTATTTTCTTTCCTATTTTTTGCTGGTTATTGGCGGAGTTTTTTGTATTCGTTAATCAGGCCATTGGTAGAGCCATCGTGCGAAGTTATTTCTTCATCGTTCGCTAATTCCGGCAGGATACTTTTTGCAAGCTGCTTACCCAATTCAACGCCCCACTGATCGAAACTGTAGATATTCCAGATAATTCCCTGAACAAATATTTTATGTTCATACAATGCAATTAGTTGCCCCAATGTGGTGGGCGTAATTTCGGTGATCAGAAAAGAATTCGTGGGCTTATTGCCCTCAAATTCGCGGAAGGGAATCAATTCTTTTGCAACATTTTCCTCTTCCAGTTGTGCTTCGGATTTTCCATTCATCAAGGCTTCTGTTTGAGCAAAAAAGTTGGACAGTAAAATCCTGTGGTGGTCGCCCAAGGGGTTGTGGGTAAGTACCGTGGCTAAAAAGTCGCACGGAATAAGCACGGTGCCCTGGTGTATCAACTGGTAAAATGCGTGCTGCCCGTTAGTACCCGGTTCGCCCCAAATGACAGGCCCCGTGGCATAGGTAACGGGGTGGCCATTTCTATCCATATGTTTGCCATTGCTTTCCATATTTCCCTGCTGGAAATAAGCCGGGAAGCGGTGCAGGTATTGATCGTATGGTAAAATAGCCTCAGACTGCGCCCCGAAGAAATTGATGTACCAGACACTTATCAATGCCATCACTACCGGAACATTTTTTTCAAAGCTTTTCTCAGTAAAATGCTTATCGATTTCCCAGGCGCCTTTTAAAAGACTTTCGAAATTTTCATATCCCACGGTAAGCGCAATAGATAAACCGATAGCGCTCCACAGGCTGTAGCGGCCGCCTACCCAATCCCAAAAAACGAACATATTGTCCGGATCTATTCCAAATTCTTTCACCTGCTTTTCATTCGTGCTTAACGCCACGAAATGTTTTGCCACTGCCTTTTCATCTACAGCAGTTTTAAGAAACCAATCCCTTGCGGTGTGCGCATTGGTCATGGTTTCCTGCGTTGTAAATGTTTTCGATGCAATTAGAAAAAGCGTTTCTTCCGGGGTTATTTTCTTCAACACCTCGGCGATATCTGTGCTGTCTACATTACTTACAAAATAAGGCTGTATACCTTCTATCCAATACGGTTTGAGCGCTTCGGTAACCATTACGGGACCAAGATCGCTGCCGCCTATTCCTACGTTTACGATGTATTTTATTTTTTTACCTGAATATCCTTTCCATTCCCCGGTGTGCACTTTTTCAGAAAATGATTTCATTTGCTCCAGCACTTTTTTCACCTCCGGCATCACATCTTTACCATCTACCATTACGGGGCTCCCGGAGAAATTTCGCAATGCCGTATGGAGAACGGGCCTGCCTTCCGTTTCATTAATTTTCTCTCCACTGAACATTGCCTTTATAGCATCCTGCAACCGGCAGTCTTTTGCCAATTGCAGCAACAGCCGCATTGTTTCATCGCTCACAATGTTTTTCGAAAAGTCGCTCACCATTCCCGGAAGGGCAAAAGAATATTTTGAAAACCTGTCGGGATCATCAATAAACAGGTCTTTAATCCGCACATTTTTCATCTCTTCAAAATGTTTCTCCAGCTTTTTCCAGGATTCAGTTTGGGTAGGGTTTATTTTCGGGAGCATGAATAAGTAATGATTTAACGGTTATGATTGAGAACGAAGTTAATGCAAGACAGGAAAATCAATTGGCGCATTTTTCAAAATTCATCATTAAGCAGGTGCTAATTGTCCGCAAAAGCACTACAGGCTTTCTATTACTTTGATGGTGTCTTTTACCATTCTTTCCGTGATGTCGAGATGCAAGACCATCCTAACCTGAGTAGGCGAGACAGGCATCACCAAAATGCCATATTGATGAAAAGCCTCTGCCAAAGTATTGGCCGTGTAATTATTTATCACTTCAAATATGATGATGTTTGTTTCTACCGGCATCATCTTCCCGGTAAACTCTTTTAGCACCAGGGTACCTGCGATATCTTTTGCATGAATGTGGTCTATATCCAAACGCTCAATGTTATTTTCCAAAGCGAATATTCCAGCGGCTGCGAGGTAGCCGGCTTGCCGCATACCGCCGCCAAATACCTTTCGGACCCGGCGGGCTTTTTTTATAAATTCATTAGTTCCCAGTAATAAACTTCCTACTGGTGCACCGAGGCCTTTACTTAGGCAAATGGAAATGCTATCGAATATCTCCCCATAATCCTTCGGCTTTTCGTTTTTTTCCACGATCGCATTAAATAGTCTCGCGCCATCCAAATGAAGCTTCAAGTTATTTTCGAGACATACCTCTTTAATTTCCTGTATATCATTAAATTCATAACAGCTGCCTCCACCACGGTTTGCAGAGTTTTCGAGGCTTACCAGTTTAGAAACCGCTTTGTGAACATCATCCGGATTGATAGCCGAACGCACCATCTCCGCCGTAAGCCTGCCGCGATCTCCCTCCACAGTTTTTACCTGGCAACCGGAATTAAAAGCTATGCCCCCGCCTTCATAAATGTATACATGACTTAATTTATCACAGATCACTTCGTCGCCGGGCTGGGTATGACATTTTATGGCCACCTGGTTGGTCATGGTACCGCTCGGGCAAAAAATCGCTGCTTCCATCCTAAACATATCTGCGGCCAACCGTTCCAGTTGGTTCACTGTTGGATCCTCGCTAAAAACATCATCACCCACTTTAGCATTGAACATTGCTTCCAGCATCATCGCAGAAGGCTTTGTAAAAGTATCTGACCTAAAATCTATCATTTGGCTAAATTATTGAAGATAATTTACGGATGATTAAATTTTTGAAGACAAGGTTACTATTTGTAAGTTCCTGGTATAAAGTTTATTTAAATACATTATCACGTTATGAAATGCGGGATTTGCATTGTAAATTTGTGAATGTTCCCGGAAGATTTGAAGATTAACACGTCTTTTGCAACATTTCCCCCTTTGCGGATGTCTTTAAAATCGTATCTAATCACTAATTATAAATACACATGAGGCAACTTAAAATTGCTACGCAGATTACCAATCGTGATTCACAAGCGGTTGAGAAATATCTGCAGGAAATTTCCAAGATCGGCATGATCACCCCTGAAGAGGAGACTATTTTAGCACAGAAAATTAAAATGGGCGACCAGAGGGCTTTAGAGCGCCTCACAACAGCCAACCTACGTTTCGTAGTTTCAGTTGCAAA
>JBDTVF010000367.1:0-3351 GCA_040007325.1 Ginsengibacter sp.
GATGGCGTCCACCTCACGGATGTTAGCGAGAAACTTATTTCCAAGACCTTCACCTTTGCTGGCACCTTTTACCAATCCTGCAATGTCCACAATCTCAATTTGTGTAGGAACAATTTTCTCAGGCTTCACGAGCGCCGCCAATGCATTAAGCCTTGGATCAGGCACGTTGACCAAGCCGATATTTGGTTCGATTGTACAAAAGCGATAATTACTTGCCTGCGCTTTAGCACTATTGCTCACCGCATTAAATAAGGTTGATTTTCCCACATTTGGTAAGCCTACAATTCCCGCACGTAATGCCATAATTTAATTCTGTTTATTCTATTTGCCTGTGATAAAACTTTTTACGGAAGGCAAATTTTAAAAAGTGCGCAAAGATAACTGTAAATTATTTTCCTGCTAAATTGAATCGATGTGATCTTTGTTTTTGATGATTATTTCAATTAAAAAAATAGCCGACACTTGTCAGCCATTTTTTTTGACACCATGTGAATTATTAATTATCGTTGCTACTGGTTGTTTTTGTATATGTTACTTTATCCGTGTGTGCTCCACCCCCGCCACTATTACCTCTTACTAATGCAACAATTATTAAAATAAGCACGGCACCGCCAACCACCCACACCCATGGTTGAACTGTAGTAGTAGACTGCGTAGTAGTAGAAGTGGTAGTAGAGCTACTTGCAGCGCTATCCTGCGCAAAGGCCACTGCACTATAAAAACTAATAAGTATCAATGATAACAAGGAATAGAGCGTTTGGAAGCGAATGATCTTTTTCATGTTCGTAATTTTTAGGTTAAATGAATTATACAATTTGTATAAAAGCAATGAATAACAAAAGCCGAACCAAAAGTCAAATAGTTGACTAAGGCCCGGCCTTTAACCTGAACATAATATTTTTACTGCGATACTCCCTGCATGCCATTTTGAAGTCCTTCCTGCTCGCCCCGGAGATTTTTGCGCTTAAACAGTGCGACATCAAACTTGCCAAAACGCCAGTTAAAATTGAGGCGAACCATCTGTGGGTCTCTTAATCGTTCATTTTCCTGTGTCGAATAAATTGTTTTCGAGAAGTTAGACGTTGAATAGGTGCGGTATATCTTTGTTCTGAAAATGTCATTCATGCTTAGAGAGACTGAAGCTGATTTATCTTTAAGAAAATCTTTCTTTATTGCAATGTCTACTCCATATATCGGATCCGTGTAGCCGTTCGCTGTAGAAAGATTTCCACCCCCAAAGAATCTTCCGCCACCTCCGCCGCTTCTGTTTGGAGGTAGAATAGTTTTGCTTGTATAGTCGCCCGTTAGTTGAATGGAATAATTCTTCGGTAGTTTGAATGTATTATTTAACTTACCGAACCAGCTTACTTTTTGATTGGTGAGGTCACTTTCGAGATTGTCGCCGTTTATTTTTGAGTTGTACACATTCACGTTAGATGTTAAGGTCCACCATGTAGCTAATTTATTTGAAGCAGTTACTTCAAGGCCGTATGCACTTGAACTGTTGGCATTTGCAAAAGACGTAATGAAGATGGAATCACTCAATGCAGGATTTGGATTTTTATCCCTGTACTGATAGCGGGTTATAAGATTATTGGTTTGACGGTAATAAGCCGTAGCAATAATGTTATTGCCATTTTTGAAATTTACGTCGTATGATAATTCAAAAAGATTGGTAAATTCCGGAACCAGGTTAGGATTACCGCGACTGATATTTAGTGAATCCGAATAATCATAGTAAGGGATCAATTGGAAAAAGTTAGGCCTGTTTATTTTTCGCGAGTAGTTCAATTGCAGATCTTGTTTATCATTCAGTTTTTGCGTGAGGAACACACTTGGGAAGAAACTAAACGGATAAGAATTTTTAAATGTTTGGTTAGAATCTAACAGCTTTCCTGTATAAGTTGAACTCTCAATACGACCTCCCAATTGATAAGTGAAATCATTGATCTTTTGCGAGAAAGTAGTATAAGCAGCGAACACTTCATCCTTGAATTCGTACCTGCTGTTTATACCAGGTATGGTTTCGTATTTATTTGCAAAGGAGTTATAAAAATAATTTTCATTGAAACTGCTGTAGTTTCTCACCGCACCTCTCAAGCCTGCTTCCAGCTTCATCTTATCATTTATCGGGTCGGTGTAATCTGTCTGTGCAGTAAAATATTTTGTCGTACCGCCACCTGTAATTTTTTGCTGTAGCAATGGTGTTTTCGGAGTATTATCAGGGTAAAAATATTGCGTGGAGAACACATTGCTGTTAGCGTTTTTGCTATAGTTATAATTCACATCTGCCGTAATATCTTTATTAGGTTTGGCGAAATTATGTTTATAGCTCAGCGTGCCACCATAATTATTGAAACTGAAATTGCCGTTTGTATTTCGTACACCACGGTCGTTAGTAACGTATGAAACGTAATTACTATCTCTCGTGATATTAAGCAAATCTTCGCTGCCGAATTTGCCACCTACGATAACACCTGCGAGTGTGAATGTATTCCTGTTATCGGCAAAGTAATCAAAGCCTGCCCGTCCAAATGCAAAATGACCAAGGTTTACCGGCTTATCTTTTTGAGAAAGTGTTGCAGTTACGCCATTGAGATGATCAACCCTTGTAGTGCTTTGCGTGCTCAATGACTTCCGCTGATTATACATACCGTTAGCAAAGAAATTTATTTTTCCTTGCTTGATGTTTACATCTGCACCCAGGCCAAATCTTGCACGGGAATCAATATTGGCACGAACGTTTCCATTATACCCCGCTTTTCGATTTTTCTTTAGCACTATATTTAAAATTCCAGACCCGCCACCGGAGGCATCAAATTTCGCTGAGGGATTGGTGATAATTTCAACGCTTTCAATTTCATCTGCAGGTATTTGTTCCAGTGTAAGAGTAGTGGGCCTTCCGTCTATGAAAATTTGCGGAGTAGAATTTCTTAAAGTTACATTTCCATCAATATCAACATTTACCGAGGGCACATTTTTCATCACATCTACAGCAGTACCACCCGCGCTTGTAAGACTTTTATCAACATTAAAGACCTTTCTATCAATGTTCATCTGAAGCATACTTTTGTCGGCAGTCACTACCACGCCTTCCAACTGTTTGGCATCGGCAGTCAATTTAATATTGCCCAGATCTTTATCTACTGCATTCAACATCTGGCTCATATCGCCGCCGCCCTTTAGGTTGAAAGCAAGTTTTTCATTGTAAGGCTTATATCCTACAGCAGTTATTAAGATCTGATAGCTTGCCACGACCGGTAATTTATCGATGCTAAACTCTCCCTTCTTATCAGTGAGCATTGCCGCAACTACGTAATCACGGCGTTTCTTGGTGGCAGTATCCATTTT
>JBDTVF010000368.1:0-3339 GCA_040007325.1 Ginsengibacter sp.
TGGTAAATGTAAATAAGAAAAGTTGAAATAGCTAATGCAGCATCACATTGTTTCTGCAGATAATTAGAAGAGGTAAAAGGTATATTATGAGTGACTACAAATAGCAAATTGCTCTATCAATTAGTGGCGTCATTAACTGATTATTTGAGCTCTTGTAATTTAAAATCTTTCCACCTCACTTTTATTCCACCGCCGTCATGTATCTGCAAGGCGATAAATCCTTCACCCTGCCCAATCTTTTCATCTTTTAAATAAACCATTTGATGGCCGTTCAACCAGGTAGTTACTTCATCTCCCGAAACTTTTATTTTCAGTGTATTCCACTCACCTTCTTTTAAGATTTTTTCATCCTCCGGTTTTGGCTTAATCAACCAGCCTCTTCCATATGATTCATAAATCCCCGCGGTGAAGTGATCTGTCGGAGCAACCTCTACCTGCCAGCCACTTATTTTTACTCCTTCAATCCCGGATCTAAAAAAGACGCCACTATTTCCGTTGGATTCCTGTTTAAATTTTAATGTAAGAATAAAATTCTTGTAGTTCTTATCGGTAGACAAATAGCCATATTGTTTATCCGGCCCGCTTTCGCAAACAAGTTCGCCATTATCAACATACCATTTTTCAGTACCGTGGATTGTCCAACCTGTAAGGTCTTTACCATTAAATAAGTTTACATTTTTTTGTGCGAAAACGGTTGAAGTAAGAACACAAGCTAATAGAAGAAGTACAATTTTTTGCATCGTTGAATTTTTTACAAGATAATAATGTTTGCTCTATCGATCCTCCAAAAAAACAAACCTCCATCGTTGCGATAGAGGCCTGTAAAATATAATTTGGTACTCTATTGTTGCCCCAGCAACTTATACATTTCATCCAATTTCGGTGAAAGTATGATCTCTGTACGTCTATTTTGCGCCCTTCCTTGTGATGTAGTGTTTGTATCAATCGGATCATAATAACTATGCCCTGAAGCGATAACTCTCGTAGGATCTACCTTATAATTATCCACCAACACACGCACTATAGAATTTGCACGGGCTGTACTGAGATCCCAATTGTCTTTAAACTTGCCGCGAATAGGAATGCTATCGGTATGCCCTTCTATGTTTACAGCTACGTCTGAATTTAAATTAAGAACTGCTGCTAATTTTGAAAGTGCATCTATTCCTTTAGGATTTACCACCGCGCTTCCTGATGGGAATAATAAATTCTCTGAAAGTCTTACGTAAACCTTACCGTTTTTCTGGTATACGGAAAGATCACTGGAATTAAAGCCTTTCAACGCTTCAGTCATTTTGTTCTTTAATTCATCTGACGCAGCCTTTTGTTGTGCGAGTAAAGCCTGCAATTGTTGCAATCTTTTCTGTTGCTGCTCAAGCGTCTCTTTACTTTGGCTCAATTGATTTTGTTGCTCTGCGGTCTGTTGACCAAGCTGGCTGTTCTGATTGTTCAATGCAGTAATCTTATCATTCAGATCTTTGATCTGGCCTTCGAGGGTAGCGATGTTGGCCTTTAATGAAGTTATGTTGTTGGCCATCTGCGTACTATCCTCTCTTAACGTAGCAGTTTCTTTTTGAGATTGAAGCAGGTATCTTTTCGCCACACAGCTACTGAAAAAGAACATAATGGCAATAAGCGGAAGAATGCTATTTACACGTAAATACTTTCTTAAATTCATGATAATTAATTTTTACCAAGTACATGTAAAAAATGTGCCGGAAATTTTCTCCTTACTCCATTTACTTAAATAGAAGGCGCTGTGGAGATTTTTTCGTTTATTGGCAAGAAACTACCCATTATCGAAGAATCAGCTTTTATATACATTACTAACCGGCACTCATACATGTTTTAAATCATTATTCTCGCTCTACCAGACATGAATACGCTCATTAGCAGGCTTATACATTTTATCTCCTTCTTTTACATTAAATGCCGTGTACCAGGCATCAATGTTACTCACCGTTGCATCAGTGCGGTACATTCCGGGTGAATGGGGATCTGTTTTTATAAGTTGCGCTTCTGTCTCAGGCAATGTATTACTACGCCAAACCTGCGCCCAACTTAAAAAGAAACGTTGTTGCGGTGTAAAGCCATCAATTTTTTTCCCTGCTTTAAACTGTTTTGTCTTCGTAAATGCCTCGTAGGCGATGCTAAGCCCGCCAAGGTCAGCAAGATTTTCCCCCAAGGTGAGTCTGCCGTTAATGTGAATAGTGTCCAAAACAGTAAGCTCGTCGAATTGCTTTGCAACTTTGTCCGCTTTCGCCTTAAATTTTTCAACGTCTTCTTTTTGCCACCAGTCTTTAAGATTTCCGTTCGCATCAAACTGCCGACCCTGGTCATCAAAGCCATGAGTCATTTCATGTCCTATCACGGCTGCTATTCCTCCGTAGTTTACCGCATCATCGGCGCCAAAGTCGAAAAACGGAAACTGCAGAATGCCGGCCGGGAAGGTAATATCATTATTTGTTGGACTGTATTGAGCATTGATGGTCGGAGGTGTCATGCCCCACTCTGTTTTATCAACGGGTTTACCCATGCGATCTGTCATATAATTATATGCCCACACGCTCACGTTATGAACATTTCCGAGATAATCATCTTTATTTATTACAAGCCCTTCATAATTTTTCCACTTATCAGGATAAGCAATTTTCTTTGTAAATGCATCAAGCTTTTCCAATGCCTTTACTTTTGTTTGTTCACTCATCCAATCGAGACGCTTAATGCGATCTGCAAAAGTATTTTGCATGTTTGTTACAAGATCAAGCATGTATGCTTTTGCCTCCGGCTTAAAATATTTATCAACGTACAACTGACCGATCATATCGCCGAGAGTCCTGTCAATTAAACCGCTCATGCGCTGCCAGCGTGGAGTTTGTTCCTTTTGACCTGTAAGAACTTTTGTCAATTCAAAATCGGCATTTACAAAAGGGGTGCTAAGGTTAGGTGCGGCTGTTCTTATAACTGACCATTTTAAATAACTTTTCCAATCTTTCAATGACACTGATGTAAGCATGCTATCCAGTGTTTTCAAAAAAGAAGGATTATTTACAATCACACTGTCTGCCCCTTCGACGTGCATTTCCTCCATCTGCTTTGTCCAGTTAATATTGGGCGTAGTGGCTGAAAGGCTACTCAGCGAAAACTTATTGTATGTCTTGTAAGGATCACGCAACTCTACCCTTGGCATTTGTGCTTCAGCCAGTTTCGTTTCAATATTCATTACTGCGTTGGCATCTTCATCGGCTGTGCCTGCATTTTCACCAACTAATGCGAACATAGTTTTTAGCGTCTGCATATAGGCGTCTCTTATCTTCACACTTCTTGCATCATCTTTTA
>JBDTVF010000369.1:0-3337 GCA_040007325.1 Ginsengibacter sp.
CGGTGTACTTTTATCAACATGCACAATTACACGCAAGCCATTGCCCAAAACAAACCTTTCAAAATTTATCATGGCTGCAAAATTGAGGCAAAGCAATTCATTTCCCAAAAAGAACTGAAAAAAGTCTCTTATTAAAAAATACGACCTACTTTAAATGAGAGAAATAATGGCACATTGTCGCGGGTGATTAAAAGTGTGACTTTATCGCCTACACCCTGCATCATATTTCTGTAGGCATTGATGTTATTACTGAAGTTGGAATTGACCGCCATTATTACATCATCTTTTTTTAGTCCCGCCTTTTCTGCCGGCGAGCCTTCTATTACATCATCGGCAATGATGCGGCCATCTACATAATACATATTCATCCCGGTATATGAATAGTCAAATTCATCGTTAAAATGTGAATTGGGTTTAAGATGAATTTCTCTTTTTGGATAATTGAAAATAATATTGAACCGGCGTAAAATGTCATTGCCTATAAGCCCGCCAAGAAAAGGGTAGGACGTAGCGTTATACACATCGTCGAGAATATTGGTGGGCACTTTTCTAAAACGGTATGGACCTATCTGTACCTGTTTTATGATGGTAAGCAACATTTCCTTTTTCCCTCCCAGCCCCTGGACCTGTACTGAAATGGGCCTTCTTCTTTTTTTTAAAACAGAACTGTCTTCTTCAAATTGCTTGCTCATAAGAAAGCATAGCCCCGCTCCTGTATCAATGTAAAAATTGGCATTTACTTTTCTTTCATCCCGTATGCTAAGCGGCTGAATCGGCAATGCCGTAAAAAGGGGGTGAAGTAACACACCGGGTCTTGGATAGGTTATTTTACCAGGCTCATACACTTCGATTTTTAAACTATCGAAATTCATTTTTACAATGAATTTGCTAAAAAAACTATACCCGATAATACCGTCTATCTTTTCGCCATAAACACTGCTGAGGATATCATAATCATTTATATAAAAATCAAGGCTGTCGATTACAAGACCGGGAAATCTAAGCGTATTACTTTTGGCAACATCCACTTCTCTTATACCTGCAATCCCATTTATGGTTCTGCCAGACGGTACATGAGGTATTTTGAATTCTTCTGTAGTGGCAGAGTCCAGGGAAATGGCGCCACTGCCTGTATCTAAAATAAAATTGAGCGGTTGCGAAATAGTGTCAAAATTTGCCTGTACGAGAACCACACCGCCACTTAATTGCCTGAAAGAAAATTTAGTTATGAGGCGGGCATCTTTTTCCTCCTTCACTTCTTCTTCCTGGCAATAAACATTCACGCACGCAAGAGTGAATATTATGTAAAATAAGCATCGAATCATATACAATACCGAAATGTAAGTTATATGACTGTATTTTTGTACAGGATTTTACAAACGGCAAAAAAGTTTTCTGAAATCAAATTAACAATCGGGTATGAATATTTCGCTGCTTTTGAAAAAAGCTCTTCGAATGGAATTCCTTTCAGTTGAAGAAGGCACGTTTTTATTTAAGAATGCTGCTTTGTCTGAATTAATGCTTGTTGCAGATGAGCTTAGACAAAAACAGGTGCCTTATAATAAAGTGACCTGGATCATCGACAGGAATGTAAATACTACCAACGTATGTATTGCAAATTGTAAGTTTTGCAACTTCTACCGCATTCCCGGTCATGAAGAAGCCTACATCACGGATATTGAAACCTATAAAAGAAAGATTGATGAGACTTTTCGCTACGGCGGTGAACAACTATTACTGCAGGGCGGTCACCACCCTGAATTAGGGCTTTCTTATTATGTAGATCTTTTTAGAGAATTAAAAAAATTATATCCCTCTTTAAAACTTCATGCGCTTGGGCCACCGGAAATTGCTCATATAACCAAGCTTGAAAAATCCACACATCGTGAAGTATTAATAGCATTGAAAGAAGCCGGCATGGATTCTTTGCCAGGCCCCGGTGCGGAAATACTAACTGACAGGGTTAGACGCTTAATAAGTAAAGGTAAGTGTGGCACGCAGGAGTGGCTTGATATAATGACAGAAGCTCATAAGCTTAACTTTACCACGTCGGCTACTATGATGTTTGGCCACGTAGAAACAATAGAGGAACGATTTGAACACCTGGCGAAAATAAGAGAGGTGCAGGCAAAAAAACCTGATGGTACGAAGGGTTTCATCGCTTTTATACCATGGACTTTTCAGGATGTTGACACATTACTTGCTAAGATAAGGGGCGTCCATAACCTTACAACTCCTGAAGAATATATTCGCATGATTGCTATGAGTAGGATCATGTTGCCAAATGTGAAGAATATCCAGGCTAGCTGGCTCACCGTTGGCAAGCAGGTAGCCCAGCTTTGCTTACATGCCGGTGCAAATGATTTTGGAAGCATCATGATTGAGGAAAATGTTGTAAGTGCGGCAGGTGCGCCACACCGTTTTACCAGTAAAGGTATACAGGATGCGATTCGTGAAGCAGGTTTTGAGCCACAGTTGCGCAACCAGCAATACGAATTCAGGAAAATTCCTGAATTGATGGAGGAGCAGGTTATTAACTACTAATCATATTAACCTTTGTGGTTATCAAAAAAGGATTTAAGTTGAAAAACTTAAGCTTATCCTGCAAGTATTATGCAACTCTTTTCCTGATATTTTGGTCATAAGTTTACGACTCTTTTTCCCTATATATAAACATATATTTTCTAACTAAAATTTCAAAAAATGAAGAGACTATTTTTTGCTTTTACCTTATGCTTTACACTTTTTAGGGCGAGTGCCGATGAGGGTATGTGGCTGCCAATGCTTTTAGGCCAACAAGTTTACAACGACATGGTAAAACATGGATTAAAACTTACAAAAGAACAATTATATAGTATTAACAAGCCGTCTATAAAAGACGCCATTGTAATATTTGGAAAGGGCTGTACCGGTGAAGTAGTGAGCAACCAGGGATTGATTTTTACCAATCATCACTGCGGGTATGGTGTTATTGCAGGTTCAAGCACTGTCGAACATAATTATTTAAAAGATGGTTTTTACGCTTACTCAAAAGGCCAGGAAATAAAATCTGATATCACCGTAACTTTTCTTGAACGCATAGAGGATGTCACCGACGAGGTGGAAGATGCTTTGAAAGGTCTAAGCGCTGTTGACCGTGCAAAAAAAATTACAGAGGTCTATAGTGAGATTGCAGCTAAGGTTGCCGACTCTACAAATTCTATCAGCGGCAAAGTGTATAGCATGTTCAAGGGCAACCAGCATATCATGTATGTGTATAAAATTTACAAAGACATAAGGCTCGTTGGTGCGCCACCTGAAAGTGTAGGTAAATTTGGAGGTGATACGGATAACTGGG
>JBDTVF010000370.1:0-3328 GCA_040007325.1 Ginsengibacter sp.
GCTATACAACTATTAAAGCAGCTTTTGCGAATCCTGTTGACTCTTTGCGAACGGAGTGAAGAATGTCTGAACCATGATTAATCAGATTAACATGATTCAGAAAAATAATCATAAAAATCATTTGATCAGAAAAGCGCAGTTCAAAAAATGTTTAAAAATTATTTCAAAATTGCATGGCGCAATATTATTAAGAGCCGGTTTTATTCTTCTGTAAATATTATCGGGCTATCTACGGGTATTGCATTTACATTATTGATTGGCGCTTATGTGTGGAGTGAACTGCAGGTGAATACACACCTAAAGAATGCCGACCGTCAATACATTCTTCAAAGTAAATGGAAAGATCCAAACCAGGGACTTGAACTCACCACGATGGGGCCACTCGCTAAAGCTTTGAGACAGCAATATCCTGATCTCGTGGCAAACTATTATCGCTGGGATGGAGTTACTTCAAACGTTTCGAAGGGCGACAAAAGTTTTAGGGAAGGCTTGCAAATATGCGACAGCACCATGCTTAATATGTATGGATTTACATTACTGTATGGTGATCCGAAAACAGCTTTTGATGGGCCATATTCCTTAGTGATTACAAGTGAGAGGGCAAAGAAATATTTTGGGAAAACAGATGTCATAGGCGAAACCCTAACCATTGAAAGTTTTTCCGGGTCAAAGCATGATTTTATGATCACAGGTGTATTGAAAAATCCTTCTAAAAACTCTGTTACTTACCTGAATGATGATAACAACAACCAGTTCTATATTTCCGAAAATAACATCAGTTACTTTGGAAGAAATATGGATTGGCCTAATCAATATATTGTTGGCTATGTAGAATTGCAGGAAGGAGTGAAGCCGGCTGATCTCGACAAGCCGATGAAATATCTTATGAAGCAAAATGCGCCTCCACAGGTGGCTGCCGCCATGACTCCATTTATCGTCCCGCTAAAAGATTATTATCTAAAAGCAAACAACGGACTGATAGAGAAAATGCTTTATGCTTTATCTGCGATCGCCGTTTTTATATTAGTAATGGCCATCATTAACTTTATAAACATGTCGGTGAGCCGATCGGCTACACGTATGCGTGAGATTGGCATAAGAAAAGTTCTTGGCGGTTTGAGGAAACAATTAATCATGCAGTTTCTAATTGAATCAATTATACTGGTAAGTCTCGCAACGGGGCTGGCAATGATCATTTTTTCATTGACCAGGGAAATGTTCAGTGGGATTCTCGGAAAAGAAATTCCTTCACTAGCCGCTTTCCCGCTTTATTTTATTGCCTTTCCAATCCTGCTTACATTAATCATAGGTTTTACTGCTGGTATCTATCCCGCATTTGTATTGTCTTCGTTAAACTCGGTCGATTCGCTCAAAGGAAAACTTTCAACTGTAAAAGAAAATGTATGGCTGCGCAAATCACTTGTCGCATTCCAGTTTGGTACTGCAACCATTGCCTTTATAGGTGCTATTATTATCTCATCACAGATCAATCTTTTTTTCAGTAAAGACATTGGCTTTAATAAAGATTACATTATTTCTGCGCAATTGCCGAGAGACTGGACACCGCAGGGAGTTACAAAAACCGAAGATATGCGCAGGCAGTTTGCAGCAATTCCGCAGGTTGTTAATGCTACATTATCTTTCACGGTTCCTGATGGTAATAGTTCCGGGAGTGCCTCATTATATAAAGCCGGCGCAGACTCTACTACAGCCATTGCATCTGAGCAAATTGTAACGGATGAATACTACGCTTCCACATTCGGTATTCCCATGGCGGCGGGTAAATTTTTTAGTGAACCCGGTACCTTCACTGATCTTTTCACTATTGTTATCAATGAAACGCAGGCGAAGGCATTTGGCTGGAATGATCCGCAGGCAGCCATTGGCAAACAATTAAAGTTTCAAAACGGCGGAGGACAGCCATTCACTGTCGTCGGTGTCACAAAAGATTTTCATTTTGGTTCTATGCAAAAGTCAATTCAGCCGATTTCATTTATTCACGTAAGCCTTGCAACCATTTACCGCAATTTTTCATTCAAGATAAGACCTGGAAGTATTGGTAGTACAATCAGTGTGTTGCAAAAGAAATGGTCGGCATTAATGCCAGGGGTTCCGTTTGAATATTCTTTTATGGATGAATCATTGGCTAAGATTTATAAATCGGAAATTCAATTGAAGAAAGCATCTTACACAGCGACGGTGTTAGCTTTAATAATTGTACTGCTCGGAGTGCTTGGTCTTATTTCATTAAGTGTACAAAAGCGAACGAAAGAAATAGGAATACGAAAAGTTCTTGGCTCTTCGGTGCCTGGAATTATGTCATTATTTCTAAAAGAGTTTCTAATGGTGATCTTAATTTCTGCAATCGTTGCTTGTCCCGTTGCATATATAATTATGAACAGTTGGCTGCAGGCGTATGCCTATAGAATTAAAGTTACTGCGGAACCGTTTTTAATTTCTGTCGTTGTTCTTGGCATTATCACGGCACTATTAATTTCTCTTCAAACCATAAAGGCAGCTCTTTCTAATCCCATCAAAAGTTTAAGAACCGAATGATTTTATACTTAAAGCAATGCGTATTTTTTAAATGTGAAAGGCTTGTTTATATTTTAAGTAAATTTTCATAAGGGAAATATTCTTATGAAACAATTTATACTTGCGAGTTTGCTTTTCTTATTTGCGGCACAAGCCGCCGGCCAGCAGGATTCACTTGATAGATTTAATGAAAGGCGAATTAAAATTACCAGGCAAAGTATGGCGGTACTCGCAGGCTGGGGTGTAGCAAACCTTCTATATAGTGGTATTGCAACCGGAACGGCTACAGGTAGCGATAAATATTTTCATCAAATGAATTTGATATGGGGCGGTGTAAATTTTACCCTTGGCACCGCAGGCGTAATTTTTACAAGAAACAGGCAAGGCCTTGGCTTTCGGCAATCCTTCAAAAAGCAATTGGGAATAGAGAAGGTGTATTTATTTAATACCGGTTTAGATGTGGCTTATGTTGTCGGTGGTTTTTATTTTAAGGAGAAAGCAAAAAATTCTTCTTCCGATTATGATCGATATCATGGCTACGGAAATAGTATCATATTACAAGGTGCTGCACTATTTCTCTATGACGGCGCTATGTACCTGATCCACCGCAATCACGGAAAGAAATTATATCATCGTACCGATAAGTTTGCAATTAGCTTCGCCTACGATCAACTATACTGCATTTTGAAATTTTAAATGCCATGTTTAAAACTAATAGTACATTTCAAAAAAATCCAACAAATGAAAAGTAATAGAATAGGACTGTTGATGCTTGCGTGTATTTTAATTTTAA
>JBDTVF010000371.1:0-3320 GCA_040007325.1 Ginsengibacter sp.
CTCTCGCTGCAACGGAGAGGGACATGAATATTAAGCATATTTTGAGGGAAGATCGTTTTAGCAAAATCAACTATAACGCCCCTATTTGGAAGATTATTGACAGTCCAATTTTATTCTACATCAAACATCGCACATCGTACATTTCTTCTAAATCCTTCCATATTTTCTATAATATGATATAAGCATTGCTACCACTTCGTTGTAGCTGCGCATTCCCTTTGGCTGCTGGTTTACCTGTAAATATTTACCATAAAGCCAGGTTATCGCCGGCTCAATAAAGCTGGTATGTTCAACATTAAATCGTTTCCACTCAGCCAGGTCTGCTTTCACCTCGGGAATAAGTTTGGACACTGCATCTCTTGAAAGATTAGAATCGAGATAAAAGACTTCTTTGTTTGCATATACAAAAAGGTCGAGGTAGGTTGAGTATTTAAATAGCGTATCTGGTGAATTCGCTGCCGCGAGATAACCGGATAGATTAGCTTCATTTTCTTTGGCATATCCCACCTGGTGGCCCATTTCATGAAGTGTGATGTAAGGAAGCAGAAACTTTGGAACTGTCGTATTTACCTGTGCTTCCCCGGTAAATGGATTATAGTATCCTGAAAAGCCTAAATAATTTCCGAGCCACCCGTACATTGAAGATTTGATGGAGCCAGCTTTGTAGTCTAAGAAGTCATATTTATCTTTTGCGATTTTGTAGCAATCTTCAGCTCTGTCAAATAAATCTCTATTAGACGGATATATTATTTTGTTTTTTATTAAAACAGTTTTCGTGTCGTTTACTTTTTCCAGTAGTAATTCTTGAATTGCTAAAAGGTTGCTGGTATCGTAATTTACTTCGGGTAAACGGAGCTGCCATGCAATTCCTTTTCGGTCATAGTCTAATCCCCACGAAAGATTGAAGACAATGTAAATAGTGGCAAGAAGCAAAAAAAGTTTTAAGATCCCGGAAAGAAATAGCTGTTTGCTGAATTGCTTCTTAAAAATTAAGCGGATATTTTTTATCAACTTTAATAGCAACCAGGCACCCGCTAACAGGTATAAAATATCGCCAACGCTGAAAGGAATCCATCCAAAGACCGTCCTTAGAAATATTGAGAAAAAATAATAAAAGCCATTAGAATAATAATGTTCAATTGCTCCTGAACTCGCGGCAAAGACATTGATAAGAATTATAGCAGCTAAAAAACCAATGATTACCCACAAGTTCTTTTTTAAGGCACGGGATATCTTCATGCTAACAACTTGACCTCTTTCTAAACTATATGTAATGAATTTAGGCCGAAGGTACTGTAAACTATCGCCGGGCGGTCTTAATTTTGCCAGAAGACCAATATTTTACACGGGTTTATAAAAAGAATTACCTGTTTTTCCTTACCTTCGCCCCCCTTTAAATTCAAATCATGGGAAACAGGCGTGAGTACGAGATCGCATTTGTAGGGTTAAAGCCTGGTATTCATGAATATAAGTACCAGGTAAACGAAAAGTTCTTTGCAGATTATGCCCAGGCTGACTTTACTAACTGTGAGGCCAGCGTAAAACTTTCACTCGAAAAGAACACATCTTTTATGATGTTGAAGTTCGAGGTAGGTGGCAGTGTGAATGTTATTTGTGACCGGTGTGGAAACACTTTGCCAATGGATTTGTGGGATGAATTTAATATGATAGTGAAGCAGGTGGAAAATCCTGATGAGATGAATGCCAATGAAGAAGACCCGGATATTTTTTACATTTCACGAACCGAAAGTCATCTGCATCTTGCCGATTGGATCTATGAATTTGTATCACTGAGTATCCCCATGCAGCGCATGTGCAGTGAAGCAGAAATGGGTGGTCCGCAATGCAATAAAGAAATACTTGCTATGCTCCGCAAAATGGAGTCAGGAGTAATAGAAAATAATCATCCCTTGCAGAAGGGACTTGAACGATTTAAGAAAAACAAAAATTAATTTATATTTTAATCTACGGTTATGCCAAATCCAAAAAGGAGACACAGTCAACAAAGAAGCGCAAAAAGAAGAACGCATTATACAGCAGATGCTCCTACACTAAGCGTTGACAGCACAACAGGTGAAACACACGTTCGCCATCGTGCACATGTAAGCGAGGGTAAACTTTACTACAAAGGAAAAGTTGTTTCAGAAAAAGCGCCGTTAAAAGCCTGATAACTTCTGTCATTCAGATACATTATTGAATCCAAATTCGAGGTAATAGCATTGCCAGCATTTGGATTTTTTTATTTGTAAAGTCTTCTGATGAATAATTGGGGCCGGCGACGGGGTTTCGCTATTCAGCTATAGTCCGGGCTATCCGCTACAAGGCGGGCACAAACCTGCACACTATGCTTCACCGGGCTTTTCGCTTCTATCCCG
The DNA here is from genome assembly GCA_040007325.1 of Ginsengibacter sp. Classification (GTDB taxonomy): domain Bacteria; phylum Bacteroidota; class Bacteroidia; order Chitinophagales; family Chitinophagaceae; genus Ginsengibacter. Next base: position 2,376 of record JBDTVF010000371.1, read on the forward strand.
CAGCCGGTCATCAATAAATTCTTTGTTCAGCAGTAAAAAACTCTCTACAACCTTCGTTGCTTTCGTACGTCTTTCCATGATACAAAATTTCATTTCATAATTTCGCCTTGTAAACCCTTGCCTATATTTAAGGTGAGTTTAGAATAAGGTTATTATTTTGTTTTAAAGACCTCATCCCAACCCTTCTCCAAAGGAGAAGGACAAGAGAGTGGCTAATGCATAACTAATCTCGCATTTGTTGGATGCCACGCCTCTCTCCTTTGGAGAGGGATTTAGAGTAAGGTTATTAAACCTATATTTAGTGACTGATTAAATGCTAACATTAATTCTAAAGACATGAACATTGCGCTGGACATGATGGGCGGCGATTTTGCACCTTTGGAAGCTGTGCGTGGCGTTGAGCTTTTTTTATCGATGCCGAATGCAGAAACAAACTTGCTGCTTATAGGAGACGAACAAAAGATCACTTCACTTTTAGCAGAGAGAAATATTGCATCCGACGGTATAAAGGTTATTCACGCTTCGCAGGTAATCGAAATGCATGAGCATCCCACCAAAGCACTTAAAGAAAAACAGCAATCATCTATTGCAATAGGATTTCACTTACTCGCTACAGGCAAAGCAGATGCTTTTATCAGTGCAGGTAATACAGGTGCTATGATGGTTGGCGCATTATATAGCATTAAAGCGATTGAAGGAGTATTACGGCCAACCATAGGCGCTTATTTGCCAAGAGAAAATGGTGAGCTTGGATTGCTCGTGGATGTTGGTCTTAATGCCGATTGCAAGCCCGAAAACCTGAATCAATTTGCGATACTTGGTTCGCTATTCGCGAAGCATATTTTAAATTTTCCGAATCCAAGAGTTGGCCTTGTAAACCTTGGTGCAGAGGAAGGAAAAGGAGATCTTCTTACACAGGCAGCTTACCCTATCTTAAAAGAAAAC
>JBDTVF010000372.1:0-3317 GCA_040007325.1 Ginsengibacter sp.
TTGGGAAGTAGAAATGCAGGACTACATGCCGGATACTTTAGGCACGGGCGAAGATATGCCTGGCGGCAAAGTCGCCATACTTACAGATACCAACGGCGATGGCGTAATGGATGAAAGAAAAGTTTTTTTAGATTCATTAGTAATGCCACGAGCCATCTGCCTTATTGAAAATGGAATTCTTGTCGCCGAGCCGCCCAATCTTTGGTACTATGATATTATAAATGATGCGCCAAAAAATAAAACGTTAATAGATTCAACTTACGCAAAAGGTGGTAATGCGGAGCATCAGCCGAATGGTTTATTAAGGGCGTTGGATAACTGGATCTATAGCGCTAAATCTGATAAACGCTATAGGAAACAAGGAAGTAAATGGCTGGTGGAAAGAACCCATTTCCGCGGGCAGTGGGGCATTTCGCAGGATGAGGATGGCCGACTGTTTTACAACACCAATTCAGAAAATTTAATAGGGGATTACTTCAGCCCTGGGCTTGGTGCAGAAAATGACAACCAACGGGGAGTGGCTGGTTATGTAAAAAATATTGTTCCGGACAACAGGGTGTATCCTGCAAGGCCTACGCCCGGGGTTAATCGCGGCTACATGGAAGATGTGCTTGACGACAGCCTCAGGCTGATAGATTTTACTGCAGCATGTGGGCCGGTTATTTACAAAGGCGGCCTTTTTGATAATGAATATGAAGGCAATGCTTTTGTAGCAGAGCCGTCGGCCAATTTAATTAAGCGGAATATTTTAGATAAAAATGGATATATAATCAGCGGAAAAGAAGCATATCAAAATAAGGAATTTCTTGCCAGCGAAGATGAAAGGTTTCGCCCCGTAAATTTATATAATGGGCCTGATGGCGCATTGTATATCGTTGATATGTACCGCGGCATTATTCAGCACAAAACGTACCTGACACCATACCTAAAAAATGAAATTAAAGAAAGACAATTGACGAGACCGCTTAACTGCGGACGCATTTACAAAGTGGTTCCTAAAAACAATACAGCTCAGAATATAAAATTCCCTGATGAGGCAAATGATCTTGTGTATTTATTGCAGAATAAAAATGGCTGGGTACGAAGCAAAGCGCAGCAACTATTAATAGATGCGAAAGATAAAAAGGTGGTTCCCGCATTAAACCAGCTTCTGCAAAAAACAGATCAGCCATTGGCGGCTATCCATGCTATGTGGACATTGGAAGGCCTTGGATCCCTGCAACCCGCCAACGTGCTTCCATTGCTTCAGCAACGTAACTCGACGATTCGAATGCAGGCGCTGAGTGTGCTGCCATCCATCTTAACGAAGAAAAATTATGAGCAGTTTACACCTTCGTTTCAAAAAATGATCAATGAAAATGATACGCTTGCTGCGCCATATATTGCATTCTTAGTTCACTATATTCAACCGTTGAATAAAGCACTTGCGCACGAGTTGCTGATTGCGCTTACTCAAAAATACCCTGATAATATTTATGTAGCGGATGCGATCATCAGCAATCTTAAAAATGAGGAAACTGCCTATTTAAAAGAATCGCTAAATATCAATCCTGATACAAGCCTCGTGATTAATAAAAGGCTAAAAAAAGTAATTGATGATATTGCAAAAGCAAAATTGAACAGTGATGCCAAAAAACTTGCAAAAGAATTTCCGAAAGGTGCTGCATTGTTTCAATCTGTTTGCCAAACCTGCCATGGTGCCGACGGGAACGGTATAACCGGGCTGGCACCGCCTTTAAATAATTCAAATTGGGTGCAAGGCGATAAAAATAAATTACTTCCTATTATTTTGTTTGGACTAACGGGGCCGGTAAAGGTCGCAGATAAACTATACGGGCCGCCGGAGATAAATGGAGATATGCCGGGTATTGGTGGTAACAAGGAATACAGCGACGAAGATATTTCCCAGGTATTAAATTTCGTTCGAAATTCATGGAACAACAAAGCAGAAAAAATTTCTGAGTCTGACATAAGCGATGCAAGAAATAAATATAAAGACAGGCAAAAAAGTTTTACAATGGATGAATTGAATCAATTGAAATAACAAATGTGTTCGGTTGTTGAGTTAATATTAAAATGTCATATATAAATTCTTTTTTAAAAATTAATAAATAATATGAAGCAATTAATAATAATAATTTCCACTTTACTTCTAACATTTAATATAGCTGCACAAAAAAAAGACACTGCAACATCAGGAAACCCAGTCTTTCCGGGCTGGTATGCCGATCCGGAAGCTGCTGTGTTTAATAATGAATATTGGATCTATCCCACGTATTCCGCGAAATATGAAGAGCAGGTTTTCTTTGATGCGTTCTCTTCACCGGACTTAGTTCACTGGACAAAGCATGACAAAATATTGGATACAGCAAATGTGAAATGGGCAAAGCGGGCTGTGTGGGCGCCGGCAATTATAGAAAAAGATAAAAAATATTTTCTTTTTTTTGGGGCGAATGATATTCAAAATGATCAGCAGTATGGTGGCATTGGCGTTGCGGTTTCAGATAAGCCGGAAGGGCCTTTCAAAGATTATCTTGGTAAGCCGTTGATTGATAAATTTCATAATGGAGCACAACCGATAGATCAGTTTGTATTCCATGATAAAGATGGAAAATATTATATCATTTATGGCGGTTGGAAACATTGCAACATTGCGAAGCTGAAAGATGACTTCACCGGTTTTATTCCGTTTGAAGATGGAAATATTTTTAAAGAAATAACGCCTGAAAATTATGTAGAAGGACCAATGATGTTTATACGAAACAATAAGTATTACTTCATGTGGAGCGAAGGCGGATGGACCGGTCCTGATTATTGTGTTGCGTATGCAGTCAGCGAATCGCCGTTTGGCCCCTTTAAAAGAGTAGGCAAAATTTTACAGCAGGACGCAAGTGTAGCGACAGGCGCAGGGCATAACTCAATAATTCATAACGAGAAAAATGATAGCTGGTATATTGTCTATCACCGAAGGCCAATTGGTGAAACTGATGGGAATCACCGCGTGACTTGTATTGACCGGATGTACTTTGATAATGATGGAATGATCAAGCCGGTAAAAATTACATTCGAGGGCGTACCTGCTGAAAAACTTTGATGAACTTTGTGATAATTACTGAACATTTGAAAACGTTTCATTAAAGCTTACCTGCATGGATGATAATATAAGGCCGGAAAGGCCATCTGGTTGTGAAGCCGCATAACATTTTAAGCAACGTAAGAATATCTTTTTATTTTTTTATTTACACTACAGGTTCCCATCCCGGCTCATATTCTCTTCCCCATAATTTCATAGCCGCTTCATCTTTCAGTATATGACC
>JBDTVF010000373.1:0-3309 GCA_040007325.1 Ginsengibacter sp.
TTGCCATTTTTCGCCTTCCTTGCTTCCGGGTAAAGGCTGCTGGTACGTCGACATAAGCGCTTCCCATTCCTGCACTTTGAAGTTTGCATTATCTGACTGTTGCTTTGCTTCAAAACTAAAACTTTCATTTACTTCCATGATCATAAACAGCCTCGATTGAAACCTGTAGAGCTGCATACTTTCAATTCCCGATCCTTTGATAGCTTCAATATTTTCGGGCCATACTCTTTTATGATGTTCTTCATACTCACGAATAAGTTGCGGATCATTTTTAAGATCGAGTGCGAGGCAATATCTTTTCATATAGATGCTTTTACTTTATAACCAAATGCTCCAAATAAGAGTACGAATATAAAGCAGACAAGTGGGACGATATATGAAAACGGCGTAGAATAAGATGTGGCCAGCGTACCCATCACGACCGGCATAAGAGCGCCGCCAACAATCGACATTATAATATATGAAGCGCCCTTCTTGGTATATGCTCCAAGATTCTTTACGCCTAATGCAAAAATGGTTGGGAACATTATTGACTCGAAAAAGAAAATCGCCATCAAAGCATAGACTGATATAATGCCAGGTACCGTAACAACGACAGCACAAAGAGCTACATTTATGAGTGCATATAATGCCAGCAATTTATTTGGCGCAATAATTTTCATAAGCCCTGTGCCAGCAAACCTTCCAATCGTGAATAATATAAGACTTCCCGAAAGAAGATAAGAAGCTCTTTCATTGTCGATACCCACATTTTTCTCCGTACAATAATTTATAAACAAAGCGGCGATACCTACCTGCGCAGCCACATAGAAGAATTGCGCAACAATAGCCCAAACAAAATGTGTGTGCTGAAATAATTTTTTACCAACATGACCACTCTCATCAATCACCAACTCTTCTTCTTTTACTTCAGGCATTGGCGTTCTAAAAAATAAAAAAGCTACCAGCAATACGACCGCCGCTATCGCTATGTAAGTGTATTTTACAGTATCCAGCTGTGACTTCCCGGCATCTACCTTTGTTCCAAAAAATAATGCGCCCCCAATAATTGGACCTATGAATGATCCAACACCATTGAAACTTTGAGCAAGGTTCAGCCTGAACTCGGATGTTTCAGGTTTACCCAACACAGTGATGTAAGGATTGGCGGCAGTTTCTAAAAAGGCCAGGCCACTTGCAAGTATGAATAGAGCAAGTAAAAAGAATGTAAAATTTTCATACTGCGCAGCCGGGTAAAAAAGCAATGCGCCTGCTGCATATAATAATAACCCGAAGATGATTCCTTTTTTATACCCGGCTGTTTGCATAAAATAGCCTGCAGGCAATGCAACAAGAAAATATGCGCCGAAATACGCAGCCTGGAGCAGTGTTGATCTTTGCTTGGTAATGTTTAGTGTTTCCTGGAAATGTTTGTTTAAAACATCTAACAGCCCGTAAGCAAGGCCCCACAGCAAAAACAATGACGTAACCAGGATGATGGGTAAATTATAGTTTTTATTATTCATATAGCATTAGTCCTGGCAATCGTTTATCATTTTTAATTTGCATTGGCTTTATGATCAATCGCGGATTATACAAATAAGCCAATAAGCAAATAAAACAGGGAAACCAGTTTGCTATATTACCCAAAAATGCGCACCTGCTCAAAATAAAAGTCAAATAATTCAGTATCCCTACAAAATGCGGTATTTATTTTGGTGTAACATTACATTGGTTAATCATCACGCATTACAATCTTTTGCTTCAACAAATATTCAAACATTATCATGAAAAAAGTTTTGATAATAATTAGTATAGCCACATTTCTTCTGGCAAATGACAATTCTTACGGACAGTCATCAAGCGGTTATCACGTTGCAAATACCTTTCATGTAGGCGGCGCCGGTGGATGGGATTACCCTGCTGCTGATGCCGGTTCAAACAAGTTATATTTATCACATGGCACACAGGTCAACATCATTGACAAAAACTCAGGAGATTCAATAGGAGTAATAACGGATGTAACAGGTGTACATGGAATCGCTTTCGTTCATGCGCTGGGGAAAGGATATATAAGCGATGGACGCCTTAATAATGTAACTGTTTTCGATCTTGCAAGCGGAAAAGTTATAAAGCAAATTCCTACGGGTAAAAATCCTGATTGGATATTTTACGAAACATTTTCAAAAAAGATTATTACCAGCAATCACTCCGGTGCCAGTCTTTCCGTAATAGATCCAAAGACAGATTCAGTAGTTGCAACGATTGCCGTGGCGGGCGAGGGGCTTGAAACTATTGCAAGTGACAATGCCGGAAAAATATTTGTAAGTGTAGAAGATAAAAGTGAGATAGCTGTTGTAGATATGAAAAAACTCTCCGTGATACATAGATGGTCGCTGGCTCCGGGCGAAGGCCCCACAGGTCTGGCAATAGATGTTGCAACAAAAAGATTATTCTCCGGCTGTGAAAAAACGTTGATCGTGATGGATGCTGTTACCGGAAAAGTCATTGACCATCTACCCATTGGAGATGGCTGCGATGGTGTAGCATTTGATCCTGCGAGAAAATTAATTTTCACTGCAAATGGTATAGGCACCATGACAGTTATCAAGGAAATTTCTGCCAATCAATACAAAGTAATCGACAACATAACTACCAAAAGAGGCGCAAGAACTATCTCACTCGATCAACAAACTCATGCTGTGTACCTCCCCACCGGTGACTATGAACCGCTTCCCGCAAATGCACCTAAAGGCACGAGGCCAAAGATCGTCGAGGGTTCCTTCCAGGTTTTAGTTGTAAAAAAGTAAGCAGATTTATTTCACTAAAATCATTTTGCAAAATTTAGGCGGTCTGTAGATGTAATGACGTGTTGGCTTGTAGTTAACACTATTCATTTTTGTAAATTACATCAATGAAGATCATCATTGCGCCTGACAAGTACAAAGGAAGCCTTACTAGTTTACAGGTATGCAATGCCATTCAAAAAGGAATAACGGCATACGATAAAGATATTGACACAGCAATATTTCCGATGGCTGATGGCGGAGATGGCTTCGCCGCAGTATTAAAATATTACCTGCATTCTGATACTGTTTTCGCAGAAAGTGAGGATGCACTTGGAAGAAAAATTTCTGCATCATATGAATGGGATAAAAAGAATAAAACCGCAATAATCGAACTTGCTACTTGCAGTGGTATAGCCCTGTTGAAAAAAGAAGAAAGAAACCCAATGATTACCTCTACCATCGGGACAGGGATATTGATATGCCATGCAATAAAGAAAGGCGCAAAAAAAATATTATTAGGTATCGGCGGCAGTGCTACCAA
>JBDTVF010000374.1:0-3304 GCA_040007325.1 Ginsengibacter sp.
ATGCCGGCGCTATTTAATTTCACTTTGCCATAACCTATGCCAGACAAAGGAAGATTGATGTAGGGCTCGGCGGAGATGGAGATTTTATTTGAAAGGACTTTTTCGTATCCTGCTGACAAACGAAGCGATGCCAGGTAATGCTTATACTCATTGCTAACCGTGTAACTTTTCGTCCAGGTGGTACCGCTTGACGGAGACTTCGAGCGATAGTCGTAGATTTCTCTTTTCATAAAATAAGATGAAAGTCCTGCTGACGCAAACCATGATTGTTTTGAATTATTACCGAATGTATAATTCACGATCAGCGGAATTTCATTAACCTTACAATTAGCCATAATATCTACGAGATTGGGATAGTATGTCCAGAAAGTGTTTGGCGGATTATAATTAGTTGGTTTAGCTCCGTACACTTTCCTCACAGAATAAAATCCTGTTCTTACCATCCATCTTTTTGCAAACTTGTAGCCGATACCCGCTCCATATAGAATCTCCACAGTTCCAACATTATTCAAATCTATGGCGCTCACATCAGGGCCCACCGAAAGACTTATGACGAAGGATTTGCCAAAATTATTTTTAGGTGGGTTATTAGAATTTTTATTCTTTATGTTAGATGCATCTACAGTTAATTTTAAAGATGGCGCATTGATATTATCAGCTGCGGCATCCGCATGATTGAGGTTAAACCAACTATCTATTTTTTGAAATAAAATGCTGTTGCTTACGGTAAAATTATTTGCAACAGGCTTGTCATTCACTTCACCCCATTTTGCTTCATCTTCCTCAATTTCGCTGCCTCTTGTTTTCATAACTAAGTGTGCGACATCTGTTTTTAATTTCTTCAACGGTCTTTTATAAGATGAATGATCTTTCACATTATTAATCACAGCAAGATTGTTACCGGCCTGGTTTGAAGACAGAAGTGGAGCAGCTTTATTTTGATCATTAGTTGCGTTTATTATACTAATCGTTGATTGGTTGTCTTTTATTTCATTCGCAGCGGAAGTGCTGCGTAATTCTTTTGTCTGAGAATTTTCTTTAATCGTCGTCTCTTCGGAATTATGTTGCCCATTATTTCGCCATGGTTTGGTAAAGAAGAGTACAGATGAAACAATGATAAAACCCAATAAAAGAAGCAGCCATTTTTCATGAAATTTCTTTTCTTTCAATGCAGGCTGTTGTACAGGAGTCACCGGCATGTGCTTATCGAGCAATGCTTCCATTTTACTCCATGCCTCTTCATTGTATTCAGCATTGTATCGCTCTGCTGCTTCTTTGGCTTTCTTATCTAATTTGTCAAATGGCATTATTGCTGTTAGTTAATACGGAATGTCTTTTATGAAATAAAGTTTTCTGCAAATGTCGTTTGGCTTTGGACAAATTTGACTTTGATGTCCCCGAGCTTATTCCCAACTGTTTTCCTATTTCCTCGTGTGAGAAACCTTCAATCACGAAAAGGTTAAACACTGTCCTATATGCTGGTGATAAATTTTGCACTGCCTGAATAATCTCATCATACGAAATTTTATCAAGTGCATTTTCATACAACGATGGCATATCAACCACTTTGCCGTTCAGGAAGGTCATCATTTCCTGCTTGTGGTATTTCCTGTTATGATCAATAGCCGTGTACACCATAATCTTGGCAAGCCATCCTTTAAAGGAGCTCATCACATCTGCGTAGGCTGGTTTAAAACGGTGCATTTCCGTAAAGATTTTCAAAAAGCCGTCGTTTAAAATTTCTATGGCATCTTCCTGCCTGTTTGTATAACGGGAACAAATAGATATGGCATAACCGTAGAAAGAGCAAAAGATTTTCTTTTGGCTCTCACGGCTATTAAGGCTGCAGCCCGCGATATGTTGTACTAATTCTTCTGCAGTCAGCAAAATGAAAGGGTTTACGTTGGTGATATCGTAAGGAATTTCGCAAAGGTTGCCTCTCTTTTAAAATTAGTTAAATTTTTTGCCGCGTAATAATTTTCCAACCGGAAAATAAAAAAAGCCGTAAATTGTTTAGATCCTTGCCACTACGGCATAAGAAGCGTTTCACCCGCTTTAAGTGCGTCGAAAAAACCTGATTACATGGCTTACCGTGCTCAAACAAACCTGGAAGAAAATGTAAACGCGATCACTCACGGACTCGGCATTCTTTTTTCTTTGATCGCCATTCCTTTTTTAATTGTAAAGTCTGCTCAAACTGAAGATTTCATATTGGTTTGGGGCGTGAGTATTTTTTCTTTTGGAATGCTTGCTGTTTATCTTTCGTCGACAGTGTATCATTCATTGCGGGAACCGAGATTAAAAAGACTTGCAAACACTGTAGATCACATCAGTATTTTTTTTCTGATAGGTGGCACCTATACACCATTGATTCTTCATTTCATTCCCCGCGAAACGGCTACTGTGTTTTTGACCATTCAATGGTTAATCATTCTTGCCGGCATCGTAATGAAACTTTTCTTTACCGGAAGATATGAATGGTTGTCCGTAGCGATATACATTTCGCTTGGCTGGATGTTAATATTTGTAATAAAACCATTGATCCACTCAGTGCCGCCATCGATATTTTCATGGATAATAGGAGGTGGCGTATGTTATACTTTTGGTGTTGTTTTTTACATGCTGGAAAACAAGAAACATGCCCACAACATCTGGCATTGTTTTGTACTTGCCGGCACCATCATGCATTTTATCGCGGTGTATAAAAGCCTTGACGTTCCAATGATTTTTTAGAAATTGTTGCCAGCATCATGAATGAAGAAAGGAAGTATATTATTAACGTGTAGCACCTGTTTGAAATTTACGTGATCCACTTTGGCTTCTACATGTTCATGCGCCCATGTGGTATGATAGGGAACATGTACTGCGTGGCCGCCAATTTGTAAAACAGGTAAGATATCGGATTTGATAGAATTGCCAATCATCATGAACTCGTCCGGGCGAATGTCCAAATGCCTGATAAGTTTTTGATAGTCGCTTTCTTTTTTATCGCTCATTATTTCGGTGTGATGAAAGTAATGTTCTATTCCCGACTTTCTTAACTTTCGTTCCTGGTCGAGCAGGTCACCTTTGGAGGCTATCACAAGTTTATATTTCCCCGAAAGCGCCTTCAATACATCTTCTACACCTTCGAGCATTTCAATAGGTTTGTTTAGAAGTTCTTTGCCATAATCAATCGCTTTCTCTATAATTTGAATGCTGACCGTCTTATCTGAAATCCGCAATGCAGTCTCTACCATGCTAAGCATAAAACCTTTCACGCCATAACCATACAATGCAAGATTATCCATTTCAGTTTTAAATA
>JBDTVF010000375.1:0-3286 GCA_040007325.1 Ginsengibacter sp.
CAGGGAGTTGAAAATATTCAAACTTCTTTCAATGCAATTTTTGGTCAGAATATGCGCATCATCATTGGAAGCATCGTTGCGTTCCTCGTGAGCCAGATTGTTGATGTTACCGTATTTCACCGAATAAAAAGAAAAACAGGAGATAAACATTTATGGCTTCGTGCAACAGGCTCAACACTAGTATCGCAACTGGTCGATAGTTACATTGTTTTATTCATTGCCTTTAGTGGAATTTTCACCTGGCAACTAATTCTTGCAGTCGGCATTATGAATTACTGCTATAAAGTTTTTATGGCAATTGTGCTTACACCAGTGATTTACCTGGTAGAAAAAAGAATTGAAATATATGTAGGCCATGAAACTGCAAAAGAAATGCGCCTTGCTGCAATGGGACGTGGTAAGGACTTTGAAAATATACCAACGGCAGGTTAAGGTCCGAAAATATTACATTCCAAAAATTAGCCCGAAATTTGATTTTAATACTCAGTTAAAATTTTATATGAAATCAATTTCCAAAATTCTGGCAGCAGTTTTTACAATCATATTTTTTATCAACTGCACCCACACAAAAAAAATGGTATCTGCAGAAAGTAGCAACATGGCATCGAACACGCCTTCAACAACATTGACAGAAACTTACTGGAAGCTTACGGAGTTAATGGGGAAACCTGTCACAATGGATTCCGGCCAGCAGAAAGAAGTTCATATGATATTAAGGAAAGCTGAAAATAAAGTTGAGGGATTTGCCGGCTGTAATGGCTTCGGTGGGACATACACTACAAAAAATGATTTCAATATTTCTTTCAGCGACATGATACATACCATGATGGCATGCCCTTCTCTTGACATGGAAAACGAATTTTTTACTGTTTTAAAAACAGTTGACAATTATTATGTTGTTGGTGATACACTTACACTAAGCAAAGCAAGAATGGCTCCTATGGCGCGCTTTGTAGCTGTATATTTAAAATAAATTTGCTGGGGGGGAGTGCCAATGATTAACCAAGTCGTTTTATCATATCGGCAACCATTTTATCTATAGGCAATGTTATAATATTTCCCGAAAACTTCTCCCAGTCAATGAAACGGAATGTTTCTATTTCATTTTTTGCAGCATAGATTTTTAGCTGAGCCTCATCAAAATCGAATTCCTTGTCGCGGAGTGGCACCCGTATCTCTTCGAGCGGATGTGCGAAATAGTAGATAGCAATTATCTGGTCAGCAGGATTGAAAGCACTCATTTGAAAAAAATCGGTCGTATAAATGTGATCCCCGATCGATACCTCAAGATCCATTTCTTCTTTAAATTCTCTTTTCAGGCAATCACGTGTGCCTTCTCCAATCTCAAGTCCTCCGCCAGGAAATTTGGTGTAGTATTTACCTTTTATATATTCATCACTAACCAGTACTTGCTTTTGCTCGTTTATCAAAATGCCATACACACGAATAGTAAACACAGCTTAATTTTTTAAAATTATTTCACCTTTGAATACCATTTCCGCCGGTCCGCATAACCAAATATTTACAAATTCCTGCTCGTTCACTTTATCAAATTCAACACTTAATTTGCCCCCGGTGGTTTTTACTTCCACGCGGTTAAACCCGTTATCATTATGCGCTGAAACAAGGGCTGCTGCTGTAACGCCCGTTCCGCAGCTTAACGTTTCATCTTCCACACCGCGTTCGTAAGTGCGTACATATATGCTGTCTTCATCAAGCGTTTCCACAAAATTTACATTAATACCCTCTTCGGCATAGTCCCGGCTGTTACGTATTGCACGGCCTTCACCAACAACATCTACTTTCATAATGTTGGTAGTAGTTTTTACATAATGCGGAGAACCGGTATTCAGCACAAAATGGTTAGTAAAATCCTCTACTCCTTTTACATCCTGCATTTTCAATCTTACATCGCCATCCAAATCTATCTCTGCTTCGTGGGTACCATCTGCTGCTATGAATACATAATTTGTTTTTTTTATGCCAAGCATAGATGCAAATTTCAACATACACCTTGCGCCGTTCCCACACAAAGAACCCATATTGCCATCACTGTTATAATATTTCATTTCAAAATCAAAACCCTCTTTGATATTCAATAACATCAGGCCGTCTGCACCTATTCCAAATCTCCTGTTGCATAGCAGGTTTACCTGCTTGGGAGTAATGTCATCGTAGGTACCTTGCCGGTTATCCAGCAAAACAAAGTCGTTCCCCGTACCCTGGTATTTATAAAATTCAATTTTCATCTTACAATTTTTCGGAAATTATTTCAAGTGTTTTGGTAATTAATTTCTCTACAGTTGCATGGCCGTCGGCGCTAAAATTTTTATGGATTCGATTGGCGACAATCGCGCTTAATGAAAGACAATGGTGACGCAAAGCTTTACCTAATCCATATATACCTGCAGTTTCCATTTCAAAATTGGCAATTTTGTGATGCCCGAATTCAAAGCCGGTAAACCGATCATTTAATTGCGGGCTGGTAAGGCCAAGGCGCAATACACGGCCTTGCGGCCCATAAAAGCCGGGACATGTAATAGTGATGCCCTGGTGATATCCTTCAACAAAATGCTTTATGAGTGATGCTGAAGCACCGGCAATGTATGGGTGACTAAATCTTTGATGCAACTGTGTTTGTGTAACGAATGCGTGCAGCAATTGTTTTTCTTCTTCATTACTATCATGAAGGTAAAAGTTCATTAAGTTATCAATACCAATGGCGTGTGTGCTCGCAACAAAACTATCTACGGGAATATCGCCTTGCAGTGAACCTGCGGTGCCAATACGAATGATACTTAAATTCCTTAATTCCTTATTTATAGTACGGGAATGAAAATCGATATTTACCAATGCATCGAGCTCATTCAATACAATATCAATATTATCTGTGCCGATGCCTGTACTTACTACAGAAATTCTTTTTTTACCTATATATCCTGTGTGCGTTACAAATTCGCGATGGTGTCGCTCCACTTCTACAGAATCAAAAAATTTGCTCACTTCTCCTACCCTTGCCGGGTCTCCCACGGTGATAATGTAAGATCCAATTTCGTCAGGTTTTACATCGAGATGATAAATGGCGCCGCGATTATTGATGATGAGTTCCGACTCAGCTATTTGATTCATAACTTCTTTTAGTTGCAAGCAGTGAGGACGAAGCGTGTATCTTGTTGCGCATTTGATTAATTAAAAAACAACCGAATTTCGGACTTTGCAAATAAAAAATTCTAAAAATAATTTTATTACTTTTGTGCCCTTTCAAAAAGGTCCTGTGGCCGAGTGG
>JBDTVF010000376.1:0-3249 GCA_040007325.1 Ginsengibacter sp.
GAAATACCTCCAGGTTATACAACCCCTGTGTTACTAAGTTTCAGTAAAAGTAATTGCACAGATCAGTCTACGACTTTTGTTATCTTAAGCACGTTTGTTGGCAAATGAAGATTTACTGGTGTGCTTCCGGTATTCACCACTACATCACCGGTTTTTAAAAAGCCTCTTTCTTTTAAAATGCTCATCTCGTCAAAAAAGATGTCATCAAGACTTTCTTCTTCTTCGTAAAATAAGGCACGGACTCCCCAACTAAGACTTAATTGGTTAATAAGACTTTTTTCTTTACTAAATACATACAAAAAAGATTTAGGCCTATAGCTGCTCAACATAAACCCGGTATAGCCACTTTGAGTCATTCCTATCAACGCATCGGCTTTTACATCTGCTGCAAGTTTGCAGGCACTGTAACATAATGCATCGCTGTGAAATGAAGGTGATTGTGGTTGTGGGAAAAGAATATCATCGCGATTGTAATCGTATGCCGTTTTCTCTACTTCAAGAATAATTTTAGTCATGGTTTCTATCACCAACGTCGGGTGCTGACCTGTTGCTGTTTCGCCACTTAGCATCAAAGCATCTGCTCCCTCCAAAACTGCATTGGCTACATCAGTGATTTCACTACGGTTGGGCTTTACGCGATCGATCATACTCTCCATCATTTGCGTAGCGACAATCACCGGTTTGGCGCGGTGCATGCATTTGCGAATGATTTCTTTTTGTATCAACGGCACTTTTTCTATCGGCAGCTCCACACCAAGATCACCACGGGCAATCATAATTCCATCGCTCTCCAGGATAATATCGCGAATATTAGTCACGGCTTCAGGTTTCTCAATTTTTGCAATCACTTTCGCCTTACTATTTCTTTCTTTCAAAATATTTTTTAATCCAATGATATCATCAACCTGTCTCACAAAAGAAAGAGCGATCCAATCAACGTTCTGGGTAAGTATAAACTCCAGGTCTTCCAGATCTTTTTCAGTTAATGCAGGCAGTGAGATTTTAGTGTCAGGTAAATTCAATCCTTTTTTTGAAGAAAGAATACCGCCCATAACTACTTCGACTTCTACATCATTATTTGGCAATACCTGCAACACTTTCACTTCAAGCTTACCATCATCTATCATAATGATATTGCCCGGTATCACATCATTGTGAAGATTGGGATAGCTTACATAAATTCTTTCAAGAGTGCCAACACATTTTGTATTGGTAAATGTGAGCTTATCACCGGGATTAATTTCAAGTGCATTATTTTCTATTTCACCCACTCTTAACTTAGGACCCTGCAGGTCTGCAAGTATGGCGATATTATAGGGAAGCAATTTATTGATCTTCCTTATGTTTTCAATTATGGCTGCTTTATTCTCGTGTGAACCGTGAGAAAAGTTAAGGCGAAAAACATTGACGCCAGCTTGTACCAGCTCAACCATCGCATCATACGTTTCAGTGGCAGGTCCAATGGTTGCCACAATTTTTGTACGCTTTACAGAATGTTTCAACGCTGCTGTCTTGTCCATTTCCGGATGCATATATTTGGCGAGATTTTTTGACATGTTAGTATATCAGATTTAATAATTTTTTGATTGGATATTGATTTAAAAACTTCCCGGTTGAAATTTTGATTTTTATGAATAGCAACCGGTTTGAAAATATGCAAGCTTTATTTTAAACTTTCAGGTTGATGTTTGTCCATCTCCGCAATTTCATTTACCAAAAATATTTAACTGGATAAGATCTTTACAATCTTCATCCATTCCTCACTTATTCTTTGTTTCTTTTTTACGGCTTCGTTAAGTGGAATGTAGTGCATGCGATTGTTCACTATTCCTACAAAAACATTATACCTTTCTTCCATAAGGCATTCCACTGCCGAATAGCCCATCCTGCTGGCAATAAGCCTGTCAAGACAAGTGGGTGCACCGCCTCTTTGTATGTGTCCAAGTATACACACCCTCACTTCCTGCTCCGGCATTCTTTCCGTTATGATCTTCGCCAGTTCAGTGCCGCCAAATTCTTCACCCTCCGCAACCACGATTATGTTCACCAATTTTTTCCTGCCATGCTTTTCAGCCAATGCTCTTATGATGTCTTCTATATCAGTACGCCTTTCAGGAATCAAAATATTTTCAGCGCCTGTTGCTATACCGCTATGCAACGCAATATAACCCGAGTCGCGACCCATCACTTCTATAATAAAAAGGCGATCATGTGCATCCGCTGTATCTCTCACTTTGTCGATGGCTTCTACGGCGGTGTTTACGGCAGTGTCAAAACCTATTGTGAAATCAGTGCCCGAAATATCTTTATCGATAGTACCCGGCAAGCCAATACATGGTATGTCAAATTCGTTGCTAAAAATCTGGGCGCCACGGAATGAACCATCGCCCCCGATAATCACCAAACCATTCATGCCAAGTTTCTTCAAATTCTGATAAGCCTTTTCCCGGCCTTCATAAGTAAAAAATTCTTTACACCTTGCCGTTTTTAAAATGGTGCCTCCGCGTTGAATTATATTAGCAACGCTTTTGCTTTCCATTTTGTAAATATCGCCATCGATCATGCCCTGGTATCCCCGCACAATGCCATATACTTCCATTCCATTATATATCCCCGTACGCACTACCGCCCTTATTGCAGCATTCATTCCCGGTGAATCGCCTCCCGATGTAAGCACACCAATCTTAGTAACTTTTCTCTCCGACATTAAAAATTATTTCCGTTAGTTTTTTATAATGATTTTAAAAGCGTCAAAAATACATATTTAGAATTAGTATTACAGATTTACAATTTTTTTTAGATAAAGCCGGTTCAAAAACTATTTTTTCAAAATTTTGTTTAATAATTTCATTTTCATTGTAATTGTTTGTGCCGCAAATTCACGCGCTTGTTCTCATAGCTTTTTAAAAGTGAGTCTGAATAAAATCTGCCCAAAATATTTACCTTCATTTTCAAATTGATTGTTCACATGAAAAATAATATTTTCTTAATCTTAATGATGACAAGCAGCATTTCCTACTCGCAGATTAAATACCCTGAAACAAAAAAAGTTGACCAGGTTGATAATTATTTTGGAACAAATGTGGCTGATCCATATCGCTGGCTGGAAGATGACAATAGTGAGGAAACAAAACAATGGGTGCAGGCTGAAAATAAAGTAACAGAAGATTATTTATCGAAAATTCCGTTCCGTGCTAAAGTGCATGCAACCCTTGAAAAAATGTGGAACTATGCCAAATACAGTTCACC
>JBDTVF010000377.1:0-3244 GCA_040007325.1 Ginsengibacter sp.
TAATTAAATGCAATTACCTTATTTTTTCGAAGAAAATATCCCTGCTTCCGGCAATTTTAATCTCAGCGAGACCAGCTCCCGGCATATTGTGCAAGTCCTTCGAATGCAGGAAGGAGATTTCATTAACATTACAAACGGAAACGGAGCTATAGTTACCTGTAAGATCACAACTGCAAATAAAAAACATTGCGAAATCTCATTGGGTGAGTCTCAAGTAACAAATCCGCCGAAGCAAAAAATATGCATTGCGATATCACCTATAAAAAATACCAACCGCTTTGAATGGTTTCTCGAAAAAGCAACCGAGATCGGAGTTTCTGAAATACTTCCTGTTTTGTGCAGCAGAACAGAAAAGACTTATTTAAAGAAAGAGCGTTTACAACAAATAATCGTGAGTGCTATGTTACAAAGCCAGCAAAGTTGGATGCCGCGTTTAAAAGAGCCTGTGAATTTTATCGATTTAATTAAATCTGAAACTTCCGGGACAAAGTTGATCGCCCATTGTCTTGATTCCGCCAAAAGACATATAAATTCCTTTGCAAAAAAAGAACATCCAAAACTTATATTGATAGGGCCTGAGGGAGATTTTATTGAAAAAGAAATATCCGCTGCTTTAGAAAATAATTTTGCACCTGTAAGCTTGGGAGAAACTAGATTAAGAACAGAGACCGCAGGCATTGTAGCTGCGGTCTTACTTAAAAATTATTTGGAAGAAGAAAGGTAAATATTACTCCTGAACAACAAGCCTAAAGCCATTTCCATGAATGTTCACGATCTCAATATTAGGATCGTTCTTTAGATATTTTCGAAGCTTCGCAATATATACATCCATACTACGACCGTTGAAATAAGTGTCACTGCCCCAAATTTTCTTAAGGGCTGCTTCCCTCGGTAACAGGTCGTTTTTGTATTCACAAAGCATTTTGAGTAATTCATTCTCTTTAGGAGAAAGCGTTTGCACATCTTTTCCAACTCCCAATTGCCTGAGCCTTGGATTAAAATGATACTGCCCTAGATCATATTCAGCGTTAGCCTCCTCGCGGTGCAATTCCTCATTGCGTTTTAAAATAGCTTTTATTTTATGAAGTAGCACATCACTATCAAAAGGTTTCGTTATATAATCATCGGCTCCCAATTTGTATCCTTTTATTATATCGTCTTTCATTGTTTTGGCGCTTAAGAAAAAAAGCGGCATATCCGGATCAACATTTCTTATTTCTTCTGCCACTGTAAAGCCATCCATATTAGGCATCATGACATCGAGCAGGCATATATCAAACTTTTCACGTTGAAAAGCTGCAAGCCCAAGCCGTCCGTCACGCTCCAATACAACATCGTAATCATTTAGCTCAAGGTAGTTTTTCAGTACCATTCCCAGGTTAGGATCATCTTCACAAATCAATATTTTCGGTTTTTTATTCTCCATTGTACAATTTTTTATTATCGAATAAAGGTATTCGGTTTTTTTTAAAATGATTTACATAATTAAGTATAAGCATATACGATACAATAAGCATGCAAAAGATTAAAACAATCCTAAAAAATAAATTTTGACTTTGTAACTTTCAATAAAAAAATAATGAGCAACCAGGATTCCTTTATAGATCAAATGAAGAAGGGCTACACCTTTAAAGGCGAAACTTTAAAAATAGGCGCCGCAATTCTGGACGGCGAAGTTATTTCCGAGGCTGAGGTTTTACTTCCATTATCCACGCTAAACAGGCACGGCTTGCTCGCGGGAGCTACCGGAACCGGTAAAACGAAGTCTTTTCAAATGATTGCTGAGGGATTAAGTAACGCAAGTATTCCCGTTTTGCTTATGGATATAAAAGGTGATCTCAGTGGTATCGCAGCCCAAGGGACATTAAATGACAAGATTACAGATAGGTATAAAAAAATCAAAATGACCTGGAAGCCTGATCTTTTCCCTGTAGAGTTTTTATCCCTGAGCAACGAAAAAGGAGTAAGATTAAGGGCCACAGTTTCAGAATTTGGTCCGGTGCTTCTTACAAAAATTTTGGGTTTGAATGATACACAAGGCGGCGTGGTTGCCATGATATTCAAATATTGTGACGATAAACAACTACCCCTGCTGGATCTTAAAGATTTTATTAAAGTTCTCCAATATGTCGGAAACGAGGGCAAGCAGGAATTACAAAGTACCTACGGAAATATTTCAACCACATCTACCGGAACCATATTGAGAAAAGTTATTGAATTACAACAACAGGGTGCGGATACATTCTTCGGGGAAAAAAGTTTTGAAGTAGACGACCTTATGCGTATGAGTGATGATGGTCGAGGAGTTATAAGCGTTTTGAGAGTTACTGATTTACAGGATAAGCCCAAGCTCTTTTCTACATTTATGCTCCAGATGCTTGCAGAAATATATGCTACCATGCCTGAAGAAGGTGACCTCAACAAGCCAAAATTGGTAATCTTCATTGATGAGGCACATCTCATTTTTCAGGAGGCAACGCAATCGCTCCTTGAACAAATTGAAACTATAATAAAACTGATTAGGTCAAAAGGAGTGGGTATTTATTTCTGTACTCAAAATCCGATGGATGTTCCGGCAAGTGTATTAGGCCAGTTAGGATTAAAAATTCAGCATGCATTGCGGGCATTTACTGCTGCAGACAGAAAAGTAATAAAACAGACAGCCGAAAATTATCCTGAAACCTCTTTTTACAAAACCGAGGATCTTATAACGCAAATGGGTATTGGTGAAGCGCTTGTAACGATTCTAAATGAAAAAGGTATTCCCACACCATTAGCTCATACCATGATGCTTACCCCTCAGAGCAGAATGGATGTGTTGATGCCTACGGAATTAGATACAATTGTCGGGAAATCGAAGCTTGTTGCCAAGTATAACCAGGTTATTGATCGGGAAAGTGCCTGCGAAATTCTCACGGAAAAATTAAAGCAGGCGACTGAAAATTCGGCCGCTACTCCGGCATCCAAATCTCAAAAACCGGAGCCCTCAATGCTCGAAAAAGTTGCCGATAATGCTATCGTTAAGAGTATGATGCGTACTGCTGGAACAACCATTGTGAGAAGCATTTTGGGTTCGCTTGGATTAGGAGGCAAGAGCAGAAGTACTTCCAAAGGATGGTTTTAATATCCCCGGATTCTTTGCATTAAGTTGAATGTTCAAAAATTGCGATGGAGCCATTTAATTTGACCTACCTTTTAATCAACGACATCTGCCACTCAATAAATTAGACCACGTAGAAACCCC
>JBDTVF010000378.1:0-3244 GCA_040007325.1 Ginsengibacter sp.
ATAAATAATCATGAAATTTTTTATTGATACAGCAAATCTCGACCAGATAAAAGAAGCAAACGATCTTGGAATCCTTGACGGTGTTACAACCAATCCTTCATTAATGGCCAAAGAGGGCATCAAAGGATCCGAAGCTGTAAATAATCACTATAAAACGATTTGTGAGTTGGTAGATGGAGATGTGAGTGCCGAAGTGGTAACGACAGAATTTAAGACGATGGTAGAAGAAGGGAAGAAGCTTGCTGCGATTCATAAAAACATTGTGGTGAAAGTGCCAATGATTCCCGATGGCATTAAAGCTATAAAATGGTTTAGTGATAATGGCATTCGCACAAATTGTACCTTAATCTTTAGCGCGGGCCAGGCAATTCTCGCTTCAAAAGCAGGGGCTGCCTATGTTTCACCTTTTATTGGCCGCATAGATGATAGTGGTTGGGATGGTGTTGAGCTTATTGAGCAAATTGCCCACATCTTCGAAGTGCAAGGTTACGATACAGAAATACTTGCCGCTTCCATCCGTAGTCCTTTACATATTATTAAATGCGCCGAAGCTGGCGCGGATATTTGCACTTGCCCGCTCGAATCAATTCTCGGTTTAACAAAACACCCGCTTACTGATATAGGGCTTGCCAAATTTTTGGCAGACGCCAAAAAATTCGCTTAAATTTCTTAATAAAATGCCCTGCTGATCTTTAAACCGGCAGGGCATTTTTTTGTGGTTCTCAAAGGTGTTAACTATGTTTCTTCCGCGTTGATCTTTTAGTATTCATTTCGTTCATCAGTTCATCCATTGTTTTAAGTTTTTCATCATTTGGTTTCTTCTTGATATACATAGTGAACTCCCTGCACATCGAGGGATCGGATTTCAATGTCGCTTTAATTAACACTTTTTCATGCGAAAAATTATTGTCAATCCAGAGACTATTTCCTGAAAACTTTCCTTCACTTGCAGTGAAAATTATGTCGCTTGTATCAAGTGGAATATAGTGACCGTTTGACAACTTTCCATCAATATTTATATAATTGTACGTTCCCTTTTTGAGACTATCCGTGTAAAGGTTTGCGTAGATGCCTTCTATCTTCTGGGCATTCGCGATGCAGGTAGTTGTTAAGAAAAATAAAAATAGAATTTGCCTCAAGAAAAAATGTTTTGCCATGAGATTGAAAAATCTATGCCAGAGTTGCATGGTATGCTGTTAACGTATAAACTTTTACTAATATTAGGTTTTTAGCACGCATCATTAAGTTAGCATGAAATTGCCCAGGCATAGGGAGGATAGAAAAAAAATTTTGCCATTTAAAAAATTTCCATTCATCTTTGCAATCACAAATGAAAATCAATAGCACATATAATAGCTGGTGGCATACAATCAACTGATTGTGCCGCATTGCTGTTATTTGTGTATCAAAATTATATAACACCCCGGCACTAAGCCGGGGTTTTTTTATGCTATGAACAAAAAAGAATTAACCACTTCGTACAAAAAACTCTTAGCGGATGTATTTACGCCGGTAGGTATTTATCTAAGGCTTCGCGACAGGTTCAGGGATACCATTCTCCTGGAAAGCACCGACTTCCATGTTGGCGAAAACAGCTATTCCTTTATTGGCATCAACGCTATCGCGGGTATAGAGATTCGAACGATGACTGATATAGAATACAAGTACCCTGGAGAGGAGCCTAAGAAGATTGCAGTAAGTAGCACTACGGGGATTGCCGATGAGATTTGGAAATTCATGCAACATTTTCACATTGCCGAACCTGCTACTTCGCCGGTAAATATGGCCCAGGGTTTATTTGGATACACTACCTACGATGCAGTGCAGTTTTTTGAAACTATTAAGTTTAACCACAAAGAAAATGGAATAACGGGTCAGTCGCTTCCTGAAATTCCATTAGTCCGTTATAGGCTTTATCAATACGTAATTGTGATCAATCACTTTAAAGATGAATTATTCATTTGCGAAAATCATTTTAAAGGAATAGAAAGCGAGATCGAGGTGATTGAAAGCCTGATAAGAAGCAAAGATGTGCCGGCATATCCGTTTGCTATCAAAGAAACTGAAACATCATCTCTCACCAATGAAGCCTATATAGATCTTGTAAAAAAGGGCATTGCCGGATGTGCGAGAGGCGATGTATTCCAGGTGGTGCTAAGCCGTAAGTTTCGGCAAAAATTTTCAGGAGATGAATTTAATGTCTACAGGGCATTGCGAAATATAAATCCAAGCCCTTATCTTTTTTATTTTGATTATGGCGATTATCGTCTTTTTGGAAGTAGCCCCGAGGCACAGCTGATTGTAAAAAGCAATACTGCAATAATGCATCCGATAGCGGGAACTTTTAAACGCACCGGTAATGATATAATCGACGAAGAACTCGCAGAAAAACTTTCAAAAGACCCCAAGGAAACTGCAGAGCATACCATGTTGGTAGATCTTGCCCGCAACGATCTCAGCCGTCTGTGCAGCAATGTTGTGGTGTCACGGTTCAGCGAGATACAATACTTTTCACACGTGATACATTTAGTAAGTGAAGTAAAAGGCACGATCGAAAAAGGAGCCAATCCATTCGAGCTGCTTGGTGCCACATTTCCCGCAGGTACGCTCAGTGGCGCTCCTAAGTTCAAGGCGATGGAGCTTATTAACAAATATGAAAATGATCCACGAAGCTTTTATGGCGGCTGCATCGGCTTCGTCGGTTTTGACGGAAGCATTAACCATGCGATTATGATCAGAACTTTTCTAAGCAAAGGCAATAATCTTATCTATAGGGCAGGAGCTGGTATTGTAGCTGCGTCTGTGCCGGAGAGTGAGTTGCAGGAAGTAAACAATAAATTGAATGCATTGACCACGGCAATAAAATCAGCAGAAAAAATTTAAGAATGAAAATTTTGATTTTCGATAATTATGATTCTTTTACTTACAACCTCGTGCATGTGGTAGAAAAGATTATTCACGGGAAGGTGGATGTGTTTCGTAATGATAAAATACCGCTCGAAAAAATTAAGAAGTATGATAAAATAATTTTGTCGCCGGGTCCAGGCGTTCCATCAGAGTCAGGTTTGCTATTACCCCTTATTGAAGAATACGCTTCGTCTAAATCCATACTCGGTGTATGTCTTGGCCACCAGGCCATTGGGGAGGTGTTCGGCGGAAGTCTTATTAATCTGAGTACTGTTTACCACGGCGTCGCTACAAATATTAAAGTAAAAAGAAAAAAAAATAAAGCTAAAAACGATGT
>JBDTVF010000379.1:0-3238 GCA_040007325.1 Ginsengibacter sp.
GATACCAAATTTTCTTACAGTTCTGTAAAAATTATCGAATTCAAAAACATCACTTCAGTAAAAATATTTCCAAACCCTGCGAGTAATGTATTGCACTTGCGAATCAACTTGTCAGTGCAAAACGCTCACTTGAAAATTATTAATGCAAAAGGCCAGCTTGTTAAAGAATTGACCGTTACTTCAGGCAATAGCACAATCCCTATCAGAAATTTATCGTCAGGCATTTATTTAGGTGATATATCAGGTAATGACGGCACAATTAAATTTCATTTTGTGAAACAATAATCAAGTATAAGTTAATCCCAATTGTTCTCCTCGTGTAATTCTATTGGAATAGATATGTGCAATGGTGTACCTTAATTAAGAATTTTCATCATTATATTTTAATACTTCATTACTAATTTTTAACGGCTGACGCAATTGCTTCTCCTGAAAAAATTCACGCTTGATATTTTTGTGAAAATGCAACCTCTTCAATTAAACATCATGCGTTCAACCATAATACTTCTTGCTTTGGCTGTTATCACAAATATCGCGTTCAGCCAGACACGAAAGACTTACCGGATAAATTCCATTAAAGAAGACAGTGGTGCTCTTATGAGTTCGGCATATCGTTACCCGCAATTTGAAAAGGGAGTTGTTTCATTTAAAAATCAGCCGTTAGCATCGGCAGAACTCAACTACAACTATCTATCAGGACAAATACTTTTTGCAACACCAACTGGAGAAGAGCTTGAATTAGCAAGGCCTGAAACACTTAACTACATTGCTATTGGCAAGGACTCCTTTCACTATATAGATAAAGGATATGCAGAAAAACTCACGCATTATCCTGCTATAAATCTTTTCAAAAAGGAGACTATTAAATTTAATGGAACAGAAAAGAAAGGCGCTTACGGCACGTACTCCACCACTACCGCAGCAAGTTCGATCAATACTTTTTCCGATGACAATACCACGCAACGAATACCTGTAGATGAGAATACCCTATATACAACAAATACCCAGTTTTATTTTTTGCAGAGTTCGAACAATTTTGTTCCGGTAAATAAGAAAAACTTTTATAAAATATTTTCCAAGGAAGAAAGTAAACTGTCAGACTATTTGAAAAGTAACTCCGTTCATTATAGTAAGGAAGAAGATGTTCTGAAACTTCTTAAATATTTGCAGGAGCAGTAGATTATTTGACATCAAATCCCATTATCTGCTTAACTATATTTTGAAAGCACACCGTTGACGTATCCCGGTTCCAATTCCGAAAATTTTAATGGCGGCTTAGGATCATCAGAATATTCATTGAGTCGACGGATCCACCATCCTACTGTTTTCCACTGACCAAGCTTATACCCTACATTTTTATAATTGGCAAACCATGTAAAGCCGCATTTCTCGTGAAAGGCTACGCTTTTATCATTCGGCAAGTTGATACCCGCGTATAAATTTCTAAAGCCCTGGTAATTTAATATTTCAATTAAAGCATCATAAAGAGCAATCGCAATCCCCTGTTTTTGAAAACGGCTGTCTACATAGACTGAAGTCTCTACACACCATTGATAGGCTATTCTTTCACGATGGCGTGTTCCATATGCATACCCTGCCACATCTCCATCCACTTCATAAACCAACCACGGCCAGCTTTCAAGATAACCGGTAATACGTTCAGAAAACGCACTGATTCCTGGTACTTCCATTTCGAAAGTAACAGACGTATTAAGTATATAGGGGGAATAAATATCCAGTATTGGTACTGCATCCCCGGGAGTAGCGACGCGTAGTTTGTTCATTACTTAATGTATGGACTACTAAGTCATGTTTGAAAATTCGGTTGATAGTTATCGTACAAAAATTCTGTTCAAGAGCTGAAATAAATTTGCATAACTTGATTTCATTTTATCTTCTAATCTCTTTTTAAACTTGATTTTACAATGACTAATAAAATATTTTTATCGCTTTCCATAGCATTGATTTTTATTTCATGCGTTGCAAACCCTGGCTATAACGGCTATGTGCAACCGGCTTATTACGGGCCCGGTATCGGCTTGGGAACTATTATAGCAGTGGTCGTGTCATGGAGCAGGAATAAGTCAATACTCTGGGCAATCATCCATGGTATTCTTGGCTGGCTCTATGTGATCTATGCAATACTGGTGAAACCGAAGTAAGCTTCACAAGCGTTACAGTTCTTTGATCCGTATATTTTTAAACCATGCTTCACTGCCGTGATTTTGAAAAGTAATGTAGCCTTTTTCTGCGGCTGCGTAAGCAGCATCATCTTTGAACTTTTCGGCCATCTTATTCTTATTCCATTCATCACTATGTAATTCATACTCCACCACTTTTTTACCATTTAGCCAGTGCTCAACATGATTGCCATTTTTCACGATCCGGGCATGATTCCATTCGCCGGCCGGATTGGGTTGCGCATCTGGCGCCGGGTCCATGGCATAATTAGCGGCAGTATGTTGCCAGGGTTTCAACTTCTCAGGAAAATTTACATCATCGATGATCTGGTACTCCGGCCCGGTTAAATAAGAAGACGAGCTGTCTTCGGTCACGAGATACAAGATGCCACTGTTTCCTTTTGGCGATATTTTATAATCAAGCTGCAAATCAAAATTCTTGTATTGATCTTTTGTCATAAGGTCCGCAGTGATTGCACCATAATTTGCTTCGCTGCCTTTGCAATGTAAAGTGCCACTGTCAACAGCCCAGGATGTTGCGGCCTTATTTTGATAGGTACGCCACCCGTCCATGTCTTTGCCATCAAATAATAATTTATATCCCTGGTCTTGTTCTTCTTTAGAAAGTGTGTTATCTCCTGTTTTATCGGACGAGGAACAGGAAATAAACATTACTGAAACTATTGCAATGAGTGCTAATGATCTCTTCATTATTTTTTTTATTTAGGCGGTGATTACTTTTAAATTTTCCGGATCCCATTTCATTATTTTATTATTGAAATAGCTGTCATTGCACAACAACGCGGGCGCTGCTGCACGATAGCCGAACAATGGATTTTCTGCTACTTCACCATTGGTACGAATAGCATTTATCCAATTATAATGGTGGTCAAAATGCGCCCCTTTATATCCTTCTTCTGCTGTGTATATCAATGTATCCGGTGGCACCATAGATTTTCGGTCATACACATATTCTTTCCCGGAGTTCACATTCTTGGTTTTATTTAAAGGATCGTTTTCATCAATGATATTTTTATTTTTATAGAGCGTCACTTTAT
>JBDTVF010000380.1:0-3230 GCA_040007325.1 Ginsengibacter sp.
GCGCAATAGCCAGTGATGCTTCCGTGACAGTATCCATCGCGGCGCTCAGCATAGGGATGTTGAGTGAAATTGATTTGGTGAGAGTAGTTTTCGTATTTACCTCGCTCGGTAGTACTTCACCGTAAGATGGCATTAAAAGCACATCATCGTACGTAAGTCCTTCTCCGAAAAATTTTTTTGAAAGTGTAGTTGGGTTATTTAGTGTAGCCATGTGCAAAGATAATGCCCGTGCATGTAAAGGGAAAATTAAAATATTTTAAAGTGATAATTTGTACATTTTCCCTGGTAATGACGCTACTACATTTTGCATTTCCAACATCAATAATGCGGCAGCAACTTTACTGCTGTTAAGCTTGCTTTTAAAATACAGTTCATCTATATGCACCTGCTCCGTTTCACGCAGTATGTCTACAATAATTTTTTCATCAGGCAATAGTTCGATAAACAATTCTCTTTGCCTTTTTATATCCGGTTTCTTTGCCTGCGCCCAGCCCATGTTCTCAAGCAGGTCGGTAGCTGAAGTAATAAGCGCTGCCTTATTATTTTTTATAAGATAATTGCATCCTTCACTCTTAAGATCACTAATTCTTCCAGGAACAGCAAACACATCTTTGTTGTAACCATTGCCTAGTTCTGCAGTGATCAACGATCCACCTTTAATTCCAGTCTCAATCACAACTACCGCATCGCTGATGCCCGCAACGATCCTGTTTCTTGACGGAAAGTTCTGCCGGTCAGGTTTTGTATTGCTTTTGAATTCTGTTAGCAGGCCACCATGTGATAACATCTGTTTTGCCAGAGTAGCATTCTGTGAGGGATAGATACTATCCAGTCCGTGCGCAAGTACTCCGATAGTTTGCATATCGTTTTTCAGGGAAGCCTTATGCGCAATGCTGTCAATTCCAAAGGCGAGTCCGCTCACGATAATCACATTTGCGACAGCGAGTTCCTCTACCAGTTTTTCACAAACAGATCTTCCGTAATCATCGTTGTTACGCGTACCTACAATCGCAACAATCTTCGAAGCGTTGAGATCTGCGGTACCCCTGTAATAGAGCATTGCCGGGCTGTCGTAACAATTTAATAATCGCTGGGGATACTTTTTATCGGTAATAAAAAGTGGCGTTATCTTAAATTTTTCTATGAAAGAAATTTCACTGTCAGCTTTACTAAAATCACTAAATCCCCTAATGGAATTTGCTCTCACTGATCCTATACCATCAAGGCCTTCAAGTTGCTTCTTCGGAGCCTTAAATATTGCTTCGGCTGTACCAAAATAGTTCACCAATGCTTTCGCGTGTACATCACCGATATTGGGCGTAAGCGTAAGAGCTATTTGGTATCGAAGTTCGTTTGACAATGAATATTAGCAGTTGTTAAGAGTAGCCCACAAAGAAACAAAGAACACAAAGGAAATATATAGAACCTTTTTCTAAATATCATTTTTTATAGTAAGTTTTTGGTAGGAGTGATGATAAAAGAATTAAAAATATGCCTGTAAAAACAAATGGAGAAATTACTTCGTGAACTTTGTGCCCTGGTGGGGGAAGATTGAGCTTAATTACTCACTACCTTCAATTCCGTTCTCCTGTTTTTCGCCTTGCCTTCCTCTGTATTATTATTGGCAATGGGATTTGTTTCGCCGTAACCTTTGAATGTGAGCCTTTCATTTTTTACACTTTTGCCTAATAAATAATTTACTACTGCCACCGCACGACCCGTGGAGAGTTTCAGGTTATCTGCCGGCTTGCCTACATTATCAGTATAACCACTTATCTGGATCTTTAAATTTGGGTTTTCGTTAAGCAGCCTCACGACATTATCGAGCTCCGTGATTGATGAAGGATTGAGTTCTGTTTTCTTCGTATCAAAGAATACATTTTTTAAAACGATCCGTGCATTTGCTTCTATGGGCTGCAGCGGAATGTCAGCTTTGAAAACTGAATCCATTGCTGTTTCGCTGATGTTATAATTCTCTGAATAAAATAAATACCCTCTACGTTTTACATTGAAGGCATAATCTTTTCCTACGGGAAGTGTAACGAGGTAATTGCCGTCTTCATCTGTTTGTATCTTGCTAACTTGCTCGCGTGTTTTAACATCAACAAGCTCTACTGATGAGGGCAGGCCGTCTTTTGTTTTATTATCAAATACCCTTCCTTTCACCCATAAAGTTTTGAGGGGTCGTAAGTCTTTTCTTAATTCAAAAGTATAAATGTCAAGGCCGCCCTTGGTATCATTGCGATCACTGGAATAGTAAGCAGTCTTACCATCTGAAGCAACAATCAGCGATCCTTCATCATCAATCGTATTGATAGGATAGCCAAGATTTTCCGGAGTGCTCCACGTACCTCCAGCAGATTTTCTTGTAACAAATATGTCGGGCTTTTCACTATAGCACGGCAGGCCATTAGAGTTGAAATATAGCGTTCTGTTATCTGCGTGAATAAAAGGAGTGCTTTCATCTCCTGCCGTATTTATGGTGGGACCAAGGTTCAACGGTTCACCCCAGGTACCATCTTCATTGCGATGGCAAACCCAAATGTCTTTACCGCCGAAGCCGCCGGGAACATTGCTGCTGAAATAGAGATCTTTTTTATCAGGAGATAATGAAGGAGTAGATTCCCAGAATTCGGAGTTTACATTCCGCCCTAAATTCTTTGGCTCGCTCCAGCCGGTTTTAGTGAGATAGGATATGTAAAGATCGCAGCTACCAAGACCTTCAGGAAAGTTACAACCGGTAAATACCAGCCACGTACCGTCCTGCGAAATATTTTGTGCGCCTTCATTAAATGTAGACGAATTAATATTGCCCGGTAACGGAAAAGCCTTGCTCCACTGACCATTTACTCTATCGCTTTCATAAAAATCTTCATTCCTGTTGATCCTTTTGGTAAAGATCATTTTTTCACCATCGATCGTAAGAGAAGGAAAATATTCCAGGTCAGCTGTATTAATGCTGTCGCCCACGTTTTGCGGATTAAATATATAGTTCTTCTCAGTATGGGTATTTGCATAATCTATAGCAAACTTGTATGTCTTCTTCCTGAATTCTCCTGCTTTAATACTTCGCTCGTTTAGTTTGGGATTAACTAAAAAAGTATTTACAGCTTTTAATGCATCTTCAAACCGGCCGCAACCCGCAAGATCGATGGAATAAGGTAACAAATAATAATTACTGTAAACGGAATCAAGCTGAAATGCTTTTTCAAAATTGGATACCGCGGTTG
>JBDTVF010000381.1:0-3218 GCA_040007325.1 Ginsengibacter sp.
GATACAGGCAGAGTGCTGGTACGTCTTGCAGGAACAGGAACACCGGCTGCCGCAGGAAGTAATAATTTTACTGTATCGCTTGGCAGTACGAGTTGCTCTGTTAGCATTACAGTGCAAACACCTCCTGTCGGGCCGGCATCTTATACGCTCGATGGTGATCCGGCTGCTTGCATAAGCGCAAACGTTCAAGGCGCCTTTATAAAAGGTACAAGTTTAGATAGCAACAATTTTATACAGGTGAATGTTAACGTTACCACGCCCGGAACTTTTTCTATTTCGACCAATACGGTTAATGGATATAGCTTTTCAGCTTCAGGTTTTTTTACAACTACGGGTGAACAAATCGTTACGCTTAAAGGAGCGGGAACGCCTGCTGTCGCAGGCTTGGATGGATTTACTTTAAGCGGTAATTCATCTGCCTGCACTATTCCTGTAACAGTTACTACTGGCTACGTACCTGTAACTAATGGCGATTACTTCCCCCTCACCTACCAGAGCTACTGGCACTATGCCGATATATGGAATCCTGGATATACCATTAAAAGAGATGTAGCCGACTCCGTTATGATAGGGAACGTACTGTACAAAATAATGGAAGAGCAAAACCCGGTAACGGGCGATAACCAACAGATGTATAGAAAAAACGGCTATGACTATTACGAATATATTTCTATTGACAAGTATACGGCTTCAGTAAAATATGCACCCCAGATAAAAAAAGACCTGTTGTTTCTTAAAGAAGATGCTGTAACCGGCACCGCCTGGGAATCACCACAGGATACAGGCCTGCTCTCAATAAGCGGTCAGCCAGTTGTGTTAAAATATACCTTCCGGTGTACTGCGGCAAATGTTGGCAAAACTATACAGGGCAAGAGCTACCAAAACGTAATTGTAATACAGGTAAGGCCTCAGGTACGATCACTTACTGATGTATGGAGCGAAACCGGTGAGATCACCGATCTCTATTATGCCAAAGGAGTTGGGCTTATATATGCCTACTATACAAATGTCGGCTTTATTAAATTGCATTGGGAGTTGGGGAGTTATATGGTGAACTAGTCAGTGAGCTTTTTTATCACGTCAGCTTTCGGTTAGTTTTTTTATTTGATCCTTCACGAAAGAGGCAATACAACAGAGAGCATCTCGAAAAAATTGTATTACAATAACGGCAATACAAAAAAGGCTAAGGCTATTTTATGAAAAAAAAGCAACAAGTAGTTTTATTAAAGAATAGAATTAGTGTGTCATAGGCCCCATAAAAAAATAACGCGATGTACTATCTAGAATAAATATTGCGTTATAGATTCGGCACATTATTCCAAGACAACCTGCTTTCCTTACATGACTCTACGCCCTATCCGTTGCAATACTATTGCTCTTAGCACTTTCCTGGTTTCCTTAAGTAGCATTTTTGTTACACTTCAGCTTTCGGCACAGCCCGGCGACTTGTATCATTTCCAGGATCTTTCCAATATTTTTTACGCCAATCAAAAAGATTCTCTTAAAAAAAACTGGCTCTGTCCCGCGATTTATAAAGAAAAAGAAACACAGAAATTATATAAAGAGATATGGGAAGAGAGAACGACTTTTATCACGACTGAAATTGAAGGAAATGATTTTGTCCATGATAAAGAGATTTTCAATTATCTCGACGAAATAGTTTTACAGATCGCTAAGGGTAATCCAAAGCTCGTTTCCGCAAAGCCCGAACTTTTTCTTGACAGGAGCGCTTCAGTTAATGCTTATAATATTGGAGGGAACATCATTGCGGTAAATGCAGGGCTGATAACTTTTGCCACATCAAGAGAAGAGATTGCCCTGGCACTTGCGCACGAACTGGCGCATAATATTTTGAACCACGCAGACAAAGCCATGAAAGAAAGAGCTGAATGGTTCACATCTGCTGAATATAAAAAATCTGTAAATGCAGTTTTAGATTCCAAATACGAGCGGCTTACCAGGCTCAGGCAGGTTTTTCTTGGTTATTCTTTCAGCAGGAGCAAGCACAATCGCTATCACGAGAGCGATGCGGATTCCCTTGCCATTATTCTTTTAAAAAACAGTCATATCTCGTTCGATCCCGGTTACTTTCTTCATTTAGATAGCGCCGATAACCAATATAAGCAACCGTTAAAGAATCCGTTACAAAGTTATTTCGTGGCTTATAATGTTCCTTTCGAGGAGTGGTGGACACAGAAGCGCACAAAGGGATTGTCTACTAAAAACTATAATTTCCGGGATACTACCGGCATCGCCGACTCACTCAAAACGCATCCTGATTGTATAGAGCGCTACCAAAGAACATTGAGCCTTGCTTCTCCATCATTTACCGAAACGCCGGTACCTGCTTTAATAAAGGAAAGAGCTAACAAAATACTCATCTGGAACATGTTTGACAATCTAAATCTTACTGCATGTCTTTACAGGGTATTACTGCAAAAAGATAATGGCAATAAAGATGAATGGTACGACTTTATGATCTATAATATTTTCTCCGGTCTCTATTACTCTGATAAGCAGCTGAACCGCTTTAATGCGATAGGTGTTACGCCAAAGGAATATATTTCAAAAGACTATCTCGCTTTGCAAAATATGCTTGAACAAATGCCGAAGGACAGCCTGCAGCAATATTGTACCCAGCTCAAGAACGTGCCATTCTGGTCTAATATGAATAGTGATGCTCATGCTTTAAAAGCGCTTTTGAATACTTTAAATTTTGAAACGGATTTGTCAGCGAAGGCTATCGAATCTTCAGGGAAACAATTCCTAAATGATCACCCCAACAGTATGTATTGCGAATTTGCAGAACATTTTAAGAAGAAATAATATCAATACTAATTATAAACACAATCAACAACTATAAAAATTATGAAGAAAATCATTGCCATGATGTTGGTGATCTTGCTAACGACAAATTACCTGCAGGCACAGTCAAAAGTTTTTAAAGAAGTGAGTGATGAGATATCGTCAGACATGGAACCGATCATCCAGGATGGCGCTCTTGTTGGATATCTTGTCTTTACTCAACTCGAAAAGGCGTCAGAAGATTCGTTCAATTATAAAGTAACAATAATGGACGAAAATCTTAATGATATAGGGATCGTAAAATTCAGGAATGAAAAGATGGATCTCGAGGCAGTTTCCTTCGAGCAGGATGTATTGTGCCTCGCTTACCTGAAAAGTAATATCATGGGCCGTGAATTTGTAAACGGCCGGGC
>JBDTVF010000382.1:0-3217 GCA_040007325.1 Ginsengibacter sp.
CCTCATGTTGCGAATATTTTTGATTTTTTCTTTAAATTATTTCTGTTTAAATATACATTGCTCTTCGCAATCAAACTTTACAAATAAATATGGTTTAGTTGTAATAAAGAGTATCGATAGCTTTAAGAGTTCCATTTCTGTGGATACCAATAAACGGATGGTCAATATTTTAAATTGCCTGCCGGGTATATTTTTAGATCTTAGGTACGCGACCACAAATAATTTTTTGGGCAGAAAATTATACCCTCAAATACCTACTACATATATCCGGCTTGCCGCTGCTGCTGCCCTGGCTAAAGTTGTTACTGACCTCAATGTTGCAGGCCTCACGATAAAAATTTTTGATGCGTACAGGCCTTATTCTGTTACTGAAGAAATGTGGGAGGCGGTAAAAGATGCCCGCTATGCTGCTGACCCTGCTAAAGGAAGCGGTCACAATCGTGGTATAGCTGTAGATCTTACCCTGGTTAATATTAAGACCGGAGAGGAATTGCTTATGGGAACAGACTTTGATAATTTTAGTGATACAGCTCATACCGATTTTTCTAACCTGCCGGATCAGGTGCTGGAAAACAGGAAAAAATTACAAAGGGTTATGGAAAAATGCGGCTTTGTAAGCCTTGATACAGAGTGGTGGCATTTTAGTCTTCCCGACGCACAACATTATGAGTTACTCGACTTGACGTTTAATGTTTTGTCAAAGCTTAACAACAAAAAAATAAAATGACGACGACGCAAAAGACTGATTATAAAAAACGATTAAAAAGTCAATGTGTAGATATCATTCAACAAAGAATTGAGAATCTGAAAAACTCAATGAAGAATGCGCAAGCTGCCGCAAACCAGGAAGAAAAGAGCAGTGCAGGTGACAAATACGAAACAGCGCGGGCTATGAGCCACATGGAAAAAGATATGCATGCAAAACAGTTGGCATCAAATATGTCTGAGCTGCAAAACCTTACTTCTGTTAATTGCGATAAGCTATATCAATGTGCTGAGAAAGGAAGCGTAGTAGATTGTGAAACTATATTGTTTTTTATTGCAGCAGGGTTGGGCAAGATTGTCTTTGAGAATACGATTGTTTACCTGGTGTCTCCATCTGCTCCAATTTTCAAAACTTTAAAAAACAAAACTATGGGTGAACACTTTTCATTTAGTAATAAGGACTATCTTATAAACGATGTCTATTGATCCATATAGCAAATCAGGCGAGTAAAAAGAAATGATTCTTAAGTACTACTTTCGCAAGAAACCAGAAAAACAATAATATGACTGACAAAAAATCTTCAACCGGTGAAATTCATACAGCGAAAGGAATTTTAAAATTTGAACTTTACGATGAAGATACTCCGGGAACAGTGGCCAATTTTAAAAAGCTGATTAATGAAGGGTTCTACAATGGACTTACCTTTCACCGGGTAATTCCAAATTTCATGATACAGGGTGGCTGTCCCGATGGTAACGGATCGGGAGGACCAGGCTATACCATCAATTGTGAAACCAATGCTTCCAAACAGCAGCATGATCGCGGGGTAATGTCCATGGCGCATCGTGGGCCGAATACAGGCGGATCCCAGTTTTTTATTTGCCATAACCGATCAAACACCCGTCATCTTGATGGTGTTCACACTTGTTTTGGAAAAATAACCGAGGGTGTGGAGATGATTGACGAGATCGATGGAGGTGATGTTATGGAAAAGGTTATTCTCACCTGATCAAAATACACGCGGTTAATAAAAATACAAATGGCACAAGTTCCCCTGTGCCATTAATAAATTTTGCGTAATGTATTTACTTACATTCCAAAAAGTAAAGCAATGATAGCCATCAAACCATAGAAGCCGGTAATAATACCAATAGCTACTAAAGTGTCAGTGACTTCGGTCTTGTAAATCTTTTTCATACTTACAGTTTAAATTTAAAAATTGATTTAAATGAAGTATTTCGAAGGATTAGGAATAAAAACAGTGTAGTTTAAAAAGGGAAGGATCGGAATCGTGATCGTAATGACACGAAAATAATATTTAAAGTTCGAATTTTCAAATTTTCGGAGAACTTCGTTAAATGCAGCTTGCTTTATAAACTAAAGCATATTTCCAATTCAGTAAAAAAATATTGTAATTAAAATATAATAGTTGTATTTTTCTATTATTCAGTGGTGAGATTGCATGTTTGAGTTACCAAGCTGAACCCCCGTCCTCATTTTTAATAATTTTTGTAAATTACTCATCGAAAAATCTTTAGCTATGTATCATGTTTCCGACATCTTATCCCGTAAAGGCAGCGATGCCATTTCAGTAACACCTGACACACCTGTTATCGATGCGCTTAAAGTAATGGCCGATAACAATATAGGATCAGTATTGGTAATGGAAAATAGTAAATACCTCGGACTGATTACTGAAAGAGACTATTCCCGCAAAGTAATATTGAAAGGAAAGAATTCAACTAACACAAAAGTGAGCGAGATCATGACCTCAGACTTGCCTCATATTAAGCCTGATGATACGGTGGAGCATTGCATGGAACTAATGACCGATAGTAAGATAAGATACCTTCCTGTTTTCGTAAAAGATCAACTTAAAGGTATTATCTCCATTACCGATGTGGTAAAAGAAACTATACTAAAGCAGCAACAGACTATCAGGCATTTGGACAGTTACATAAATTCCTAATATTTTAAGCCCTCCTTCGCACCTGTTAAATCAAACTAATGAGATCAATGTTATTTTTTTCGTTAGCACTTTTATTTACAGCTTGTAATTCACAAAATGATAAAAGTTCACCGGAAGCAGACTTAAAAGATTCTACTTCTACAAATGTGGATGCTTCACCGGCTGGCGAAACGGCTATGAATTCAATCTCTTCTGGTTGTTATATATCTATTTTCAAAAAGGATACCTCAATGCTGAGCCTAACTTTTTCCGGTACGGATGTTTCAGGCGATCTTAATTATTCTTTGTATCAAAAAGATAAAAACAAAGGCTCG
Organism: Ginsengibacter sp.; assembly: GCA_040007325.1. Lineage (GTDB taxonomy): Bacteria > Bacteroidota > Bacteroidia > Chitinophagales > Chitinophagaceae > Ginsengibacter. The sequence continues at coordinate 2,990 of JBDTVF010000382.1, forward strand.
TTGAAAGGTTCGTTGCAAAATGAACTGATTGTAGCGGACTATACTTTCCAGGCTGAAGGCACTACATCTGTAAGGCAAGTAGCTTTTAAAAAGGTCGGCGATTCCTTTATAGAAGGATATGGTGATATAGAAATGAAAGGCGACACGGCAAGGTTTAAAGATATAGATCATCTTGAGTTTCATAACGATCGGCTGTTTACAAAAACCGATTGTAAATAGTTGTAACAA
>JBDTVF010000383.1:0-3202 GCA_040007325.1 Ginsengibacter sp.
CCATACGATCCATAATTAGAATAGCCATACGGATCGCTATAGCCATAGCTTGGATAACCAAAACTGAGGCTGATACCACTGCGATATCTCGGATCATTGATACCACGCCTTATAGCCATGTCTTCGCTATTATAGGTCGGGTTATTGTAATTGTAGCTTTCTTTTTCCTCCTGGTTGTCTGTCTTCACATAAGTCTCCTGCACGGGAGCAGGTGAATAATATACATCGTCTGGAGTTTGACCTACGCGGTATGCTGAGCTGCAGCTAGCCAAAGCAACTATTAAACCGGGGAGGAGTAAATGTTTTATTTTCATGGCTTTAAGTTTATGAGAATTTAAGATTGAAGTTATTACTTTTGCGCGGTACTACTTTTGCGCCGGGCACTATGTAAATTTAACTAAAAAGAACAACTTTGTAACGTTCTAAATCTCCAACAGGTGTTAAAAAATAGCCAACAAGAAATCAATATTTTACACAACAAATTCAACAGGATTTCTCCAGATTTTAGTGTGATAAATACAGGTCTGCAAAACGCGAGATAAATAGAAACATAATAAGTAATGAGTAAAGAAATAACGAGCCGGGAAAAAGATTATTCGCAATGGTACAATGATATTGTTATAAAATCAGGGCTTGCCGACTATAGTGCCGTAAGGGGCTGCATGGTGATAAAGCCATACGGTTTCGCCCTTTGGGAAAATATGCGTGACCAGCTTGATCGCCGGTTTAAAGAGACAGGTCATCAAAATGCATACTTCCCTCTATTTATCCCTAAAAGTTTTTTGAGCAAGGAAGCCTCCCATGTGGCGGGGTTTGCAAAAGAATGCGCCGTTGTAACACATTACCGGCTTATGAACGATCCAGATGGCGGAGGTATAGTGGTGGACCCTACCGCTAAACTTGAAGAAGAACTAATCGTGCGGCCGACTTCAGAAACAATTATATGGAATACCTATAAAACCTGGATTCAGTCTTACCGCGATCTGCCCATCCTGGTAAATCAATGGGCTAATGTAGTTCGGTGGGAAATGCGCACCCGCCTTTTTTTACGTACTACAGAGTTTTTATGGCAGGAGGGCCACACCGCACATGCAAACTCACAGGAAGCAATAGCCGAAACATTAAAGATCCTTGATATTTATGCAGAGTTTGCTGAAGAGTGGATGGCAGTACCCGTGATAAAAGGTATCAAAAGCGTGAATGAACGGTTCGCTGGTGCCGAAGACACTTATTGCATAGAAGCACTGATGCAGGATGGTAAAGCCCTGCAAGCGGGTACCTCTCATTTCCTGGGACAAAATTTTGCCAAAGCTTTTGATGTGCAGTTTACTGATAAAGAAAATAAACTCGACTATGTATGGGCCACTAGCTGGGGGGTGAGTACACGGCTTATTGGAGCTCTTATAATGGCACATAGTGATGATGATGGTTTGATACTTCCGCCCAAGATTGCACCCGTACAGGTAGTGATCGTGCCGGTTTTCAGGAATGATGAGCAGAAAGCCCAAATCGATAATAAAGTGCATGCCTTCATGGAAGACTTTAAAGCATTGGGTATTCGTGCAAAATATGATGACGATGACAGCCGAAGGACGGGTTGGAAGTTTGCAGAATATGAATTGAAGGGTGTACCGCTTCGCATTGCGATTGGTGCAAGAGATCTGGAAAATAATGCAGTAGAAATAGCCCGAAGGGACACTAAGGAAAAGAGTACAATTTCTATGGATGGCCTGGCAAGTACTGTTTCGGTTTTATTAAATGATATTCAAAAAAGTATTTACGACAAGGCAAAAATTTTCCGTGATACCAATATACGCAAAGCAGATACCTGGGATGAGTTTGTACGTATACTCGATGAAGAAGGGGGCTTTGTGTCTGCGCATTGGGACGGGACAGCAGCAACAGAAGAAAACATAAAAGAAAAAGCGAAAGCTACTATCAGGTGTATTCCACTCAACAATCCACAGGAAGAAGGTAAATGCATTCTCACGGGTGCGCCAAGTAAAGAAAGAGTATTATTTGCAAGGGCTTATTAGTAATAGTATGTAAATTCAATAGAGTTTTCTCAATTATAAAGGAGAACTGTTATTTATACCAAACTAAAATTTTGCTCATGGAAATGACCGATTTACTTAATAACGATCTTCAGCTTTCGCCCAATGGAATAAGCTATTTACTGGAATCATCACGATGGGGAAAGTTCCTTGCCATTATGGGTTTCATCCTTTGCGGTTTCATGGCAGTATTGGCCTTTTTTATTCCGGCATTATTTACGCAGGTACCACCTTATAATCAGATGGCGTCCTCTTTCAGCTCCGGGATTAGGATTGGGATGACTGTAGTTTACCTGCTATTAGCTGTGATGATGTTCTTTCCATGCTTTTATCTCTACAAATTTTCTGTGAGAATGCAATCGGCAGTAAAAAATACCAGCCAGGAAAACCTTGAAGAGTCATTGATGAGCCTGAAATCGATGTTTAAATTTTACGGTATTCTCACGATAATTATCTTGTCGTTTTATGCTCTTGCTATAATAGGCACTATCTTGTTTGCTGCAATGCGTTAAGAATATTCCTCACTTCGTGGCTAAATAATTATAATCTGCTAATAATTTTTCCAAAAAATCTATCGCATATAAATCCGTAGTGATCTTTAATACTTCCTGTACTTTGTAGGCTACTCTTACGCAGGTGTGCGTATTGTGATTTTTGTAAAAAAGATTAATCACATTCTTAATAGTATTGATATCGCGATCGCTAAGCTTTAAAACTTCAGGATATTTTACGACATAATTTTCCTGCTGAATATCCATAAACACCGTATCGGTAACTGAAAATACCGACCTTGTGTTTACAACTACTGTATTCGCGGCAAGATCGCCTAACCGCTGATTTTTCTTCGCGACAGCAATTATTATCACGACAATAATTCCAAAAAAACCGGTAATAAGTATATACACAACTATGCTCTCCCTGGTAAGTACGGTGTATCCAAAAAAGAATGGCCATTCAAACGCCTTAAACATCCAGCGAACTATATATTGACTTAGTTGCGGCTCGCCGCCATCAAGACTTATTACGCGAATATTCAATAATTTTTTTCCGATTGTTTGTCCGTGCATCAATACCTCGCAAACCAACGAATAGAGCAGCATTGGTACAGAAATAGTCAAAATGTCAAACCCGGCCTGGCTTTTAAGCTC
>JBDTVF010000384.1:0-3195 GCA_040007325.1 Ginsengibacter sp.
GGCAGCGCATATTTTCCTTTTTCGTCAGTAATCACTCCATTGCCGGAAGTAAGTGAATAGATGCTGCAGGAAAAAAGCGGTTCACCTGTTTGAGCATTTTTGATCACACCAGTGATTACGCGTTCCTGCCCATATGTGATAGTGCTGTATGCAAGCATTAGTATGCAGAGAGCGTAGTATGAAAATAGCTTTTTGATAGATGGCCGGAATTAATTGAAAACGCAAATTAGATCAAGAAAGTGCAACAGGGCAAAGATTTCATTTTACACAAATTATGTCGCTAAAATTAATTGTATAAACAAAACAGAAATGTATAGGACAAAGTTGAATGAATGTTGATTAATCATAAACTTTGTGATCGCTATTGACCAATGCTCCCCAAAACCTGGAATAACCATGAACCGCCTCAGTCGGAGTGCCTGATGCGTCATATACGGACTTTCCTTTATTCATCCATTCAAAAATTCCGCCCAGCATATTGTGCACATTCGTATAACCTGCGTCAAGAATTTCTTTGGCAATTTTGTCACTTCTTACTCCTACCGAACAATACACCACGATGTCGGCATTTTTTGGAATTCCCGAAAGTCTATCGATGGAAAAATCCTGGTCACCTATGTAAACAGCATTTTTAATATGACTTACATCGTATTCCTTCTTCTGCCTCGAATCGAGAAACACATACTCTGATGGATTTGCAGCCGCAGCTTCTACATTAATTTTGGGAACGGTTGAAGATTTGATAGACCTGGTAACAATTCCTATCAAACCGTCTTTAATTTTTCCCGATAAACTTCCCTGGCTTTCCATTAAAAAAATTATAAATGCTGCTAATAGAATAAAAATAATCCCGGTGAACGTTAACCATCTTTTACTTCTCTTTTTCATTGATCATTGTTCTTGAAAATCTCTTCTGCATTTTTTGTAGTTTGCTCTGCTACCTCTTCAACAGGTATATTCTTAATATCCGCAATTTTTTGTGCTATGTATTTAAGATAGCTACTTTCATTTCTTTTGCCACGAAAAGGTACAGGAGTTAAATAAGGTGCATCAGTTTCCAAGACAATATATTTAAGATCTACCTCTTTCAACACATCGCTCAACCCAGAATTTTTATAAGTAACTACGCCACCGATTCCTATCAAAAAATTTGAGTCTATAATTTCTTTTGCATGTTCTAAAGTCCCGCCGAAACAATGAAATATTCCCCGGAGGCCTTTTGTCTTATAAGTTTTAATTACGTCAATGGTTTCCTGCATAGCATCACGTGTGTGAAGCACCAGCGGCAGACCATATTGCAATGCCCAGCCCGCATGAATGTGAAGGCTTTCATATTGCTCTTTGGTAAAGGTCTTATCCCAATAAAAATCAAGCCCGCTTTCACCTATTGCGGCAAAGTTTCTTTGCCGCAGCATTTCTTCTACTTTATCAATTTCTTCCCGAAAATTTTCTTTTACAGAGCATGGATGCAATCCCGTCATCGGCATGCATTTATCGGGAAACTTTTTTTCCAACGCCAGCATATTGGCAGTTTCTGAGCTATCGATTGCAGGTAAATAGAATTTTTGCACGCCTTCATTTTCTGCCCGTCTTATGACGTCTTCGATATCAGCCTTAAATTCTTCAAGGTATAAATGAGTGTGCGTATCGATCAGCTTCATTAATAAATATTAGAGCGGTGCAGGAAGAAATTAGTTGGGTGTAAAAATATTTATTAATCGCGTCATCTGTCGCGTTTCTGAATCTTGTTGAAATTCTGAAATTGTTTTTATAAAGAGTAATTGTTTTGCGGAAGGCGTAGCGTTCTTTCTACCTGCTTTTCTTAATAAATTTCGCAACGTCAATCATGGGTGCCACCCATATTTTATCCTCATTTTGTTGCAGAAAATGAAGCAAATCGCTATGCGCTCCTAAAGAAACATTCAGCGAATGTTCGCCACCTACGCCATGAAAAAGAAACACCAATAAAGTATGCGTTTTCATTGCCTGTTTTACAAGATCAATTAATTGTTCTCCCGTTTCACCATTAATGCCATAGCAATCGATATTATACAGATCTACTTTATCTATTGCTTGCATTCCAGGTGTTACACCTCTCGCCGCAATAAAGTCATTTTTCAATCCATCGACATAAGCAGTGTCATGAATTTTCATATCACCACATGGATATGCAAAAGTTCTTTCTGTTTTACTATCAATTGCTTTTAAAATATTATTCATGGTTTTAATCTCCTTCACCATGCGGGCAACTGTGTAATTGTTCATATCATTATCAGGCTTTACAAATTCTCTTCCGGGCCTGCCGCCTTCGCAGGGATGCCACACAGTATGATTGCCTAATTCATGACCTTCTGCCGCGGCATTTCTCCAACCATCAATTTGATTTTTTAATCCATCAAAATAATCGGAGATATAAAATGTTCCTTTCAGCCCAACGGAATCCAAAGCGGGAATAGCATTGATAAGATCAACATTCAAACCATCATCATAAGTAAGCACAACGGCGCAGCTTTTACCGTTCCAAGTGGTACTGGTTTGCGCACTTAAAACAAAAGTGAATAGCGACCAATGAATGATGAATAGTATCTTTTTCATAGAATGTTTTTGTTATTGCCGTTCCTTTTCATAGTTCAGTATTTTATTTGCCCATGGAATAAAGTACTTAAAGTTGGGCGCATCGGTGTGACCGCCATCATGCTGCCGCCATGCAAGTCGACCATCTAACAAACCAACATTTATCGGCGGCATATGTTCTTTCATATAATCGTTGCTTACTCCTAAGTCTTTTACTCCTAAAAATTTATATGCTTCTCCTGCAGCAATAATAGCCCGATAACTGCCGAGTTGATCGAGCCATTTGGCATCGCCTTTTTCAGGTACACCATAACTCAGGAACATTGGGCGTGGCGCACATAAAGCAATCAGCTCATGTGAGTCAACAGGCAGATCGCAGCCCGCCATTTTACCAAACTTTGATTCCTCTGTTCCATACTTTAAGAAGTTGCCAGCCATCCAATAGAACTCACCCCCAGTAAGGCTTTCAACAGCTTCTCCAAAGTTGCGTCGCAATAATGTTGCGCCGCCTTTGCCTGGTGAACCAACCAGGGCTGTGGCAAAACGTGGCTCAAAAGCAAGTGTAACCAATGCTGCTTTTCCGTATCGTGACACACCTTCAATTCCAACTTTTTTTGCATC
>JBDTVF010000385.1:0-3169 GCA_040007325.1 Ginsengibacter sp.
GCACTGATATTATGATCGCCTATTGATCTTGTATAATCTGCTTTTATGTTCCATGTTTTTGTGTTGGCATCATCATAATAATCTCTTAAGTAAGGATCGTTTGTTCCTTTAGGAGTTCCTATGAGAAAAGCGGATCCATCTTCAGAACCAGTGTTGCCTGCGGCAAGATATGCGGGCTCGTCAAGCTGGTAAAGTATCCATGGCTTTTGAAATAATTTCCGTTGACCAAGATTTACATCGTAAGCAAAATAACTTGATACTGATAGACCTTTAACGCCTGGGATTTTAAGTGATGCACTAAAGATGTTGTTAAGCCTGTAACGCTTGCTATCGTTAAAACCGGTTTGTGAAGTTGAGGATACGACAGGGTTTTGCCCATACGCTATATCAGGGCCTGGCAAGCCATTCGGATAATATGCGGGCGAAGTTGGAAGGCTTTTTATGGCTCCTTCAAAATTGAATCCCGCATCAGTTGATGGATAATTTCTGTTTTCCTGCGAACCGTTAAAGTCAAAACCAAGCGTAAGGTATTCGTTGATCTTTGCATCTACTGTTGCTTTTATATTATACCTGTTGAATGATGTTGCAGAATTTTTAAATATACCATCATCATGTTGTGTTCCAAAAGAAAAATAATAATTGACAGCCTTACTTCCACCACTAACGGACACGTTGTGATTTTGTGTGTGACTGTTGTTTGCCAGTGCGGCATTAAACCAGTTTGTATTTGGGTGTGTCCATGGATATTGTCCTGATTTATATTTTTCAATATCATCTAATGAAAATTTCATGTTTGGTTCAGCAACACCCTGGTACGATTGCATTTCACGAATCATCGCCGCGTAGGTAGCGGCATCAGCCATCTTAGGTAATTGAGTTGGCGAAAGCCATCCTGCATAAAATGAATAATTTACTGAAACCGGTGTGCCTTCTCTTCCATGTTTTGTTGTAACGAGAATGACGCCATTTGCGGAACGGGCACCATATATTGCCGCTGATGCATCTTTAAGTACGCTGATGCTTTCTACATCACTTGCGTTTATTGAATTAAGATCTCTGCCAAGGATACCGTCAACCACCACCAATGGCTCATTATTACCAAGTGTTGCAAGGCCCCTAATTAAAATAGATGAACCATCATTGCCCGGTTCACCGCCGGACTGTTGAACAATTGCTCCCGGAAGTCGCCCCGCCAAAGCATTGGAGATATTGGAAACAGGAGAAGCCGTAAGTTCTTTATTACTAATAGTAGAGACGGAACCAATTACATTTAATTTCTTCTGGCTGCCATATCCTATAACGACTACTTCTTCAAGGTTAACATTGTTCAGTTCCATATTTATATTAATTACAGACTTGCTTCCAACCGGCATCTCAATAGGTTTATAACCTACCGAATTAAAAACAAGCGTGCTTCCTTCGGGAACTTTAATAGTGTATTTACCATCGTCACTGGTTATAGCACCGATGGTAGGGTCCGATTTTACAGTGACCGAAACACCTGCAAGCGAAGCAGCGTTAGTCTTTACAACTCCGGAAATTTCTTTTAAATTTTGGGCGGATAAATTATTGGGAACAATGAACGCAAGGATACCCAGGAGGAGGAGCCAGGATACCTTTTGGGGGTATTTTTTTCTCATATCAATCGTTTAAAGAATTATTTACTTAGACTTTATAAAACTATGCTTTCAATAAGGCATAAACATTCTATAATCTTATTTAAATGTGTACTTTTTTAACATGGCTATATCTAACCGATATTGTACTGTCAAATTATATACTCATCAATTGAGAAGGACCACATCTCTATATTGTAAACATATGGGAAGTAACAAAAGACAATGGGTGAAATGGAATAATGATCAGCTAACTATTAGCCATAAACGCCGGAAGGAGTATTTAAAAACCTGTCTTTATAGTCTTTGGGAACAACGCCGACGATTTTCTTGAAATGCCGGTAATAGTTGGATAAATTCTCAAAGCCGCTGAGATAACAAATTTCAGAAATGTTGTAATTGTCTTCCATCAATAGCCTGCAAGCATGGCTGATCCTGATTTCAGTAACATATTGAGAAAATGTTTTTCTTGTATGGTGTTTAAAATAACGTGAAAATGATGCAACACTCATGTTCAGCTTAGAGGCGATTTCTTCAATATAAATTTCATTCATATAGCTTTCCATAATGAATTGCAGCACAATATTTATTTTGTCAGTGTCCTTGCTATTACTTGCCGTGAATCCACTTGATAATATCGGTTTTAAATCCCTGCTGGTAGAAAGAGTGACCAGGATATCGAGTAAGCTTAATAATCTTTTAGCCGGATTCTCATCCTGCATATAAATAAGTTTTTGTCTTACATAATGATTAACCTTTCCCCTGATGTCTAAAGCAAGTGAAGACTTATCAAGAAGCCGCCTTACCAATTTCATTTCGGGTAAACCAAAAAGCGAATTACCGGCGAAGTCGTCGGTGAAATGAATGAAGATTGATTTTGCTACAATGTTTTTATTCTTGTAATAAGTTTCGCTGTTCCTGTAGAGGTGTGGAATGTTTGGGCCAATCAAAGCAAGGTTGCCCTCTTTAAAATGACTAACATCGTCTCCTATAAATCTTGTTCCTTCTGCTTTTTCAATTAAAACAAGTTCATATTCTTTGTGAAAGTGCCAGGGCTTATCAAAGTAATTACACTCCCAGCACATGTATAGAAACGAACAGTCGGGCGAGAGAGGAAGCTTATGGAATTGAGGACGCATATTGCGTGAAAATAAAATATTTTAGTAATTGTAAAGGCCAAAATATTTACTAAGAATTGCGCCCTTCAGTATCAACCTTCTGATAATATTTTCCTTAGCTCATTGCCATTTGATATTTTGAAATTTACCTTTATTTCATCCGTGTAAAATAATTCAATCAATTTTTGAAAGGAGAAATACATAGTTGAACGGTTGAAGAATGAGTCCGTGACTAAGCTCGATAGTGGAAGATTGCTTTATAATTATTTCAGCGGTAGTGTTACTGGTGAAGTGTAAAGTTGCAGAAGCTCTTACTGATTTATTAGCTCCGGCACTTGATACCGTATCGCCGGCGTTTCCCACTCCTGGCAAAGTATGCTTTAGAATTTGGTAAAACTGTGAAGCAATAGAAACATCTTCAGCATTCAACTTTAA
>JBDTVF010000386.1:0-3149 GCA_040007325.1 Ginsengibacter sp.
CGCAGGGAAGGAGAAAAAAACTCACGCTTGTAGATAAAGCAAATGTTCTTGAAACCTCAAGGCTGTGGAGAAGCACCGTGCAGGAACTTTCATCAAAGTATGCTGATGTTAAAGTGGATTACATGTTCGTAGACAATGCAGCGATGCAGATCATCGTAAATCCAAAACAGTTTGATATAATTCTTACTGAAAATATGTTTGGTGATATATTAAGTGATGAAGCAAGTGTAATAAGCGGGTCACTTGGTTTATTGCCTTCAGCATCTGTTGGAAACTCGAAGGCTCTTTTTGAACCCATTCACGGATCTTATCCGCAGGCTGCAGGAAAAGACATTGCAAATCCTGTCGGGTCTATTTTATCTTCTGCGATGATGCTTGACTACTTTGGTCTTTACCAGGAAGCAAAAGAAGTAAGAGAAGCTGTTGCATGGACTTTGACAAATGGTTTTGTGTCGCATGATATTGATCCTGTAAATGCTCACTATACATCAACCATAGGCGAGTTTGTAAGTGATTATATAAGCAATGATATTCCTGTAAATATCAATGCAAATAATATAGCTTTTGGGAAGGCTACAATTATTTAATAAAATTTTTTTTAAAGAAAAGATTGGCCAAAACCTTTGCCTGGTAAGTATTTAGGTCCCTCTCCTTCGGAGAGGGGTTGGGGTGAGGCCAATAAAAAGTTCTTTGTTTTTTAAAAAGGTTAGCTAAGTTTGCAATGCATTTTTTTTCCAATGATAAAAAGCAAACTAAATAATGGCATTCAAAACATCGCAGCAATAGTAATTGCTGTCGTGGTCATTATTCTACCTTTTACCATTGGAGGAGGAATTAATACTTAAAAGAAATTAACTCAAGTATAGCCCCGCCTCCTAAAGAAGCGGGGCTTTTTTATTTATGTATTGAATGAAATTTCCCTGGCTCTAAAATTAATTTGAACTATGTACTACAACGAAGACACGATCATTTATTGCAACGGCGAATTTATAAAAGCCGTAGACGCCAAGTCAGATCTCTTTGGCCAGACATTGCACTATGGCTACGGCGTTTTTGAAGGTATTCGCTCTTATAAAACAGCTAAAGGGGAAACAAAAATCTTTAAAGAGATTGAGCATTTCGAAAGACTGAAAAAGTCAGCAGATGCTCTAAATCTTCCCTATCCCTGGAGCGTGGAAGAATTGATAAAGGCTTCTTATGAAGTTTTGGATCGCAACAATTTGCAGGATGCATACATAAGGCCGATAGTATATGCGCCAGCCAACATGAGTTTCAATCTTAATAAAGAGTCTTTCATCGCAATTGAGACATGGGAAATGCAGCCTTTCCTCGGCGAAAAATTATTGCGGGTTATGACTTCATCTTTTGAAAGGCCCAACCCCAAAGGGTTTAAGATAGAAGCAAAAGCAACAGGGCATTATGTGAATTCTATTTTGGCAAGCCAGGAAGCAAAAGCCAAAGGTTTTGATGAAGCATTGCTGAATGACATGAATGGCTTTATTGCAGAAGGCCCCGGCGCTAATGTTTTTTATGAATCTAACGGTGTGCTCTATACGCCGAAGAAAGGAAATATTTTGCCGGGAATTACAAGAGCTACCGTCATAGAAATAAGTAAATCGCTTAATATAGAAGTGATAGAAAAAAATATTTCTACAAAAGAAATCCAAAGCACCGACGCTGCATTTTTCTGTGGTACTGCCGCCGAAGTAATTGGCATGGAAAGTATTGATGATATTCCCTTTAAAAAGCCTTGGGATGAGTCTTTAGGAAGGGTAATTCAAAAAGCGTATAAAAATTTAGTGATAGAAAAGGATTATAAATTATCTACCGTTTTAGCATGAAAGAATTAAATAAATATTCAAAAACATTAACCCAGGATGAAACTCAACCTGGAGCGCAGGCAATGTATTACGCCATAGGCTTTAAGGAAGAGGACTTTCAAAAAGCGCAGGTAGGTGTGGTAAGCATGGGATGGGATGGCAATCCATGTAATATGCATTTGAATGATCTTGCGACCACCGTGCAGAAAAGTGTAAATAACGTGGATGATTTGCTGGGACTTCGCTTTTATACGATTGGTGTAAGTGACGGGATAAGTATGGGCACTGATGGAATGCGTTATAGCCTCGTAAGCCGCGATGTAATTGCCGATAGTATCGAAACCAATGCCGGCGCTCAATATTATGATGCGATTGTTGCAATACCTGGTTGCGATAAAAATATGCCCGGTTGTATTATGGCCATGGGAAGATTAAATCGGCCTTCTATTATGTTGTATGGTGGTACGATAGCGCCTGGGCATTATAAAGGCGAAGATTTAAATATTGTTTCTGCATTTGAAGCCTTGGGTCAAAAGATTGCGGGCAATTTGGATGAAAAAGATTTTAAAGCAATCGTTCGAAATGCATGTCCTGGTGCAGGCGCATGTGGTGGTATGTACACAGCAAATACTATGGCAAGTGCTATTGAAGCTTTGGGAATGAGTTTGCCTAATTCATCAAGCAATCCTGCATTAAGTAAAGACAAACAAAAGGAATGTGCATCAATAGGTGAAGCCATAAAATTATTGCTCGAAAAAGATATCAAGCCAAAAGATATCATGACACGTAAAGCATTTGAAAATGCAATTACGGTTATCATGGTTTTGGGTGGAAGTACCAATGCTGTACTGCATTTGATAGCGATGGCGAAAAGTGTTGATGTATCCTTAACGATTGATGACTTCCAGGCACTGAGTAATAAAACGCCAATGCTTGCAGATTTTAAGCCAAGCGGAAAATATTTGATGCAGGATCTTCATCAGCATGGTGGTGTGCCTGCGGTGATGAAATATTTATTAAGCAAAGGAATGTTGCATGGCGATTGTATAACCGTGACTGGAAAAACAATTGCAGAGAATCTAAAAGATGCGCCAGGTCTTGATTTTGAAAAACAGGATATTTTAATGCCATTAGAAAAACCTATAAAAGCCACAGGCCACTTGCAAATTTTATATGGCAATCTCGCCGTAGGCGGAAGCGTTGCAAAAATAACCGGTAAAGAAGGTGAAAGATTTGAAGGGAAAGCAAGAGTGTTTGAGGGAGAAAAACATTTGATAGAAGGCATACAAAGCGGAAGGGTTCATGCAGGTGATGTTGTGGTGATAAGGC
>JBDTVF010000387.1:0-3143 GCA_040007325.1 Ginsengibacter sp.
GTTGATTGTATTATGTACTTGTGGAATGATGATAAAACTAAAATGATTCAAAAGGCTGGCTTTGGCCCAAAAGGCTCAGTAGAAGAAATTAATAAACAACATTTTGATGTATTGCCAGGGCAAGGTGTAGTCGGTCACGTTATTGAAACAAAGGAAGCCGTGCTGGTGCCGGACACTTCAAAAGATAAACGATACAGGCCGGATGAAATGACAAGGCTTAGTGAGATAACGGTACCCATAATTTATAATAAAGAACTTATAGGAATAATAGATTGTGAGCATCATTTGAAAAACTTTTTTACAAGGAGACACCTGCAGATATTAAATACTATTGCAACCCTTGTTGCTGATAAAATAAGATCTATTGAAGCTGAGCAGTCGTTGCTACATTCAAAAATTGAGATTTACAGTATTAGCGAGCAACTTTCGAAAGCCAGGCTGGAAGCGCTTCGCAGCCAAATGAACCCTCACTTTATTTTTAATTGTATAAACAGCATTGATGCACTTATACAAAGTAACGATAAATATAACGCGACAGTCTATCTAAATAAATTCGCGAAACTCCTTCGCGGTATCCTTGACAGTTCGAAACAAAATACTGTGAGCCTGGCCAATGATATCGATACATTGAAATTGTATATCGAACTTGAACAATTCAGGAATGAAGATAAATTCACCGCAGAAATACAGGCGGATGAAGAATTGCTGCGTGATGATTATAAAGTTCCGCCGCTTATTATTCAGCCTTTTGTAGAAAATGCAATTTTACATGGCTTACGCTACCGGCATGATAGTAACGGAAGACTATTTATTTCAGTTAACCGGCAAGGCGACTACATCCAATATATTATCCAGGACAATGGTATCGGAAGAAACACTGTCAATCACCATTTACAAAAAAATAAAGTTTCTTATGGTATTGACATGAGTAATGAAAGAGTAAAGCTTTTTAATAATGAAGAAAAAACATCCGTTCAAATAACTGATTTGTTTTCCAATGGTAAACCCTCCGGGACTAAAGTATCTGTGCTTTTAAAAGTCGACTAATGCTTAACGCAATTATTATAGATGATGAGCTAAAAGGCCGGATAGCCCTAAAGCAAAAGCTAAACGATTATTGTACCGAAGTAGCAGTACTCGGGGAGGCGGAAAATGGTATTGAAGGAATAAAGCTCATTAAAGAGTTTCATCCGGACGTAGTATTCCTTGATATAGAGATGCCGCGAATGGATGGTTTTGAAATGCTACATCATTTACCAGAAAAAAACTTTCATATCATTTTTACAACTGCTTATGATCAATATGCGATTAAGGCGATTAAGTATGCAGCGTTCGATTACCTGCTTAAGCCAATAGATATCGAAGAGCTAAAACTTTCAGTTTCAAAAATAAGTGTGCATCAGAAAACTTACACCGGTAAAAAACTGGAGTTGCTTGATCAGAATATTCATGGAAAAAATGCTTTTAATAAAATTGCTGTTTCGACTTTAGATGGGTTATTATTTTTCGATATAAAAGATATTGTTCATCTTGAGGCTAACAGCAACTATACGACGATATACTTTAGTGATCGTCCCAAACTTATTGCCAGCAGGACTTTGAAAGACTTTGAAGAATTATTACCGGCAGATATTTTTTTTCGTACACATCATTCGCATCTCATTAATTTAAATTACATCAAGAGATACATAAAAGGTGATGGCGGCCAAATAGAATTACAAAATGGAAATTATGTAGATGTTTCCCGGAGAAAGAAAGATGATTTTTTGAAGGCAATTGGTTATGTATAAAACATTCAGCGGGGATTGCAATATTTTCTTAAAGGTCGCAGGTATTTCACACCTTTTGAAGTGAGAAATCTTGTAGGTACTTGCCGCCATTCTCCTTTATTATTTCCCCAAACTATGAAATGTAAATGCGGTAAAAACGTGTAGCCTGTCTTTCCGCTCAGTGCCATCAACTGCCCTTGCTTTACTGTATCTCCAATATTTACTAACACACCGTTTTGTTGCAAATGCCAATAGCCGGCTTTAGTGCCATCATCATGTTCTATTACTACAAGGTTTGCATCTTTCCGGTATTTTTTATTTCTGCCGCCCTTATTGTGTTGTTCTTCGAGTCTTATCACAACTCCATTCCTTGCGGCATATATTTTAGTTCCCGTCTTCATTTTAAAATCAAGTGCTGCGCGGTTCTTATGAGAGAAATGGCTAAAGTATCCTTGTATCAATAAATGCGAAGTGCCCTTTGCATAAGGCAGGGAATAAACATAGGAGGTGTCATCAACGATCTTTCCGCGTTCCAGTGCGAGAGCTTTCTTTCTTAGCGGATCACGACTTACTCTGCAGCTTGAAGTAATAATTGATGAATAAAAGGCAATTGATAAAAATAAGAGTTGGTGCCCCGGGAGAGATTTAGAAAATATTTTCGGCATTATTAATAATCTATAAAAAACCCTGCCATCATTTATTAATGTTCCTTTTTAAAAAAATTAGTTGGCATTGATGCATGAGCGCCGCATGGAAATTACCGAAATTGTATTCAATAATTATATCTTAATGAACCCGGTAAATATTTCCAATGAAACTAATAAAGCAGTTCTTGTCTTTAAATTTCTTTCTTCTATTGATAGCACCTGTAACTCTTGCACAGCCGGTCAAAGAAAAATTTCATGTGATTGCATTTTTTACTGCCAGGAATGATCTTGCACATATTAGCTACGTTCATGAAGCAAATAAATGGTTTGATTCAGTTGCGCATACAAATCATTTTATTTACGATTCCACAAACAACTGGGATAATTTAAATGATAACTTTTTATCAAAATACCAGGTCGTACTTTTTCTGGATACGCGACCTGATTCAACAACACAACGCGAAGCTTTCAAAAGATATATGGAAAATGGTGGCGCATGGATGGGTTTTCACTTTGCAGGGTTTGCACTTACGCCATCTGATTACCCGCAAAACTGGGATTGGTATCATAATGATTTTCTTGGAGTGGGGCAATACAAAGCAAACACCTGGCGGCCTGTGCTGGCGATACTTCGCGTAGAAGACAAGCATCAACCGGTTACAAAAAATCTTCCGGCAACTTTTAAGTCAGCACCAAGCGAGTGGTATAGTTGGGAAAAGGATATCAG
>JBDTVF010000388.1:0-3132 GCA_040007325.1 Ginsengibacter sp.
GAAGCCGTTAACGACATCCGGTCAAACATGATTCTTGCAGCGGCACTTATTGAAGGTGTTGCGCTGTTCGGAGTTATTGCCGGTATACTTGCCATGTTTGTGTAAATTACAAGGCTGCACACAAAGCACAGGGCGGCGGGTGCAGCTTTATTTTTATTCATTAAACTTTTTATATGGATTTACTTACCCCATCATTCGGCCTTATCATCTGGACGCTTATTGCGTTTCTTGTTGTTTTTTTTATTTTAAAAAAATATGCATGGAAGCCTATACTTGGTTCGCTGAGTGAAAGAGAAAAAAATATTAACGACTCTATTCAATCTGCTGAAAGAATTAGGGCGGAAATGGCGGAATTAAAAAGTGAGAACGAAGTATTGTTAGCGCAGGCGCGTGAAGAAAGAGCTATTATGATGCGTGAAGCGAAAGAAACCAGGGATAAAATTATTATGGAGGCCAAAGAGCAGGCGCGCCAGGAAACTAATAAGATCGTTGCCGATGCACAAAGCACCATTAATCAGCAAAAGATGGCGGCTATTACAGATCTTAAAAACCAGGTGGGCAACCTTGTACTCGAAGTAAGTGAAAGAGTGCTTCGCAGGGAATTGAGCAATAAAGAAGAGCAGGAAAAATACATCAGGCAATTGTCAGAGAAAATAGAGTTGAACTAATAAATAAATTATGACAAACCCCCGCCTTGCAAAACGGTATGCAAAAAGCCTTATTGATCTCTCATCTGAACTTAACCAGCTTAACGAGGTTCATGCAGATATTGAGACGCTGATTGCTATTTGCAAACAAAGCAGGCCATTTGTTTTGATGCTTAAGAGCCCTGTTATTTCCCCTGATAAAAAATATAAGGTCATTAATTCTATTACCGGCGGAAAGATTTCAAAGATCACTGATACATTTATACAATTACTTACTACAAAAAACAGGGAGTATTATTTGCCGGATATCATAGCTTCTTTTATCGATCAATTCAATGTAATAAAGGGTATTCATAGGGTAAAGCTTACGACGGCCATACCCGTAAGCGAGGAGATCAAAAATTCGTTTATCAGTAAGATTGAATCAGCGGACTCCATTAAAAATATTGAGCTTGAAGCTGTAGTGGATGAAAAGATCATTGGTGGCTTCGTGCTGGAAATGGATGGGAAATTGGTGGACGCAAGTATCCTTAGGGATTTGAATGATGTAAAGAAGCAGTTTCAAAACAACGATTATATTCATAAGCTTAGATAATTTTTATAACTAATACTCACGGTTCAAGGTTACTGTTTCAAAAAAGATGAATTTTAAATTTTTCTTCGCTGACATTACCTTAGCAACCCGAAAAAACAAAAGATATGGTTGATATAAAACCTGATGAAATTTCGGCGATACTTCGCCAGCAACTTACCAACTTCAATGTAGAAGCTAATCTCGAAGAGGTAGGTTCGGTGTTGCAGATAGGCGATGGTATAGCCCGTGTTTATGGATTGAACAATGTAAGCTCCGGTGAACTGGTTGAGTTTGAAAACGGCGTCAAGGCTATTGCACTTAACCTTGAAGAAGATAATGTGGGTGTGGTACTTATGGGTGACAGCGGAGACATTAAGGAAGGTGGAACTGTTCGCCGTACAGGAAAAATCGCATCAATAAAAGTGGGTGATGGTTTGGCTGGACGTGTGATCAACACGCTTGGTGAGCCAATAGATGGAAGGGGACCGATAACCGGGGAACTGTATGAAATGCCGCTGGAACGTAAAGCTCCCGGTGTAATTTTTCGTGAGCCCGTGAAGCAACCTTTGCAAACAGGTATTAAGGCAATTGATGCCATGATCCCGATCGGCCGTGGTCAAAGAGAATTGGTTATTGGTGATCGCCAGACAGGTAAGAGTGCAATTTGTATTGACACCATTATAAATCAAAAAGAATTCTTTAAAGCAGGAACTCCTGTCTATTGTATATATGTTGCCATAGGCCAGAAAGCATCTACCATTGCAAACGTGATGAAAGTATTGGAAGATAACGGTGCGATGGAATATACGACTATCGTTGCTGCATCAGCATCCGATCCGGCGCCACAGCAGTTCTACGCTCCATTTGCCGGTGCTGCTATTGGCGAGTTTTTTCGCGATACCGGCCGTGCTGCTTTAATAATTTACGATGACCTGAGCAAGCAGGCTGTTGCTTATCGTGAAGTGTCGCTTTTGTTGAGAAGGCCCCCGGGACGTGAAGCATATCCTGGTGATGTATTCTATTTACACAGCCGTTTGCTTGAGCGTGCCGCAAAAATTATTCAGAAAGATGAGATCGCACAAAAGATGAATGATCTCCCTGAAAATATCAGGCATCTGGTTAAAGGAGGAGGATCGTTAACAGCGCTTCCTATCATTGAGACGCAGGCTGGAGATGTATCAGCATATATCCCGACAAATGTAATTTCTATTACAGACGGGCAGATCTTCCTGGAAGGTAATTTATTTAATGCGGGTATTCGTCCGGCAATCAACGTGGGTATATCGGTAAGCCGTGTGGGTGGTAATGCGCAGATAAAATCGATGAAGAAAGTTGCAGGTACTTTAAAGCTTGACCAGGCGTTGTATCGCGAATTAGAAGCCTTTTCAAAATTCGGCGGCGACCTTGATGCGGCCACAAAGTCCGTGCTTGACAAAGGTGCAAGAAACGTTGAGATATTGAAGCAGCCACAGTTCTCGCCTTATTCAGTGGAGAAGCAGGTTGCGATTATATATCTTGGAACAAACGGATTGATAAGCGATGTTCCCGTAAAGAATGTAAAGGATTTTGAAGAGCAATTCCTGCTGGAGATGGAAAATAAATTGCCCGATGTGCTGGCAGAATTTAAAAAAGGAAATTTACCTGAAGCCGGAATTAAAAAAATGATTTCGCTTGCAAAAGATATCGCACCTCAGTTTAAATAAATTGTATAAACCTATTGATTCGAAAGGGAGACTTGTTCTCCTTTTTTTTATTTAATGAATCGTATAAAATTATTTTAAGTTTCGGTAGAGTATGATGGCTGGTTAACCTTATTTATCTTCAATTTTGTAAATTTGTTTTTCGAAAAATTCAAAGAAGATGTCGTTTGGAATTATCATTGTTTCTGTTCTTTTTATGCTAATTGGCATG
>JBDTVF010000389.1:0-3130 GCA_040007325.1 Ginsengibacter sp.
TCTCCGGAAATGCTGGTATTAAAAAAAGTATTTGTTTTTAAAGCCAGCTCTGTCGCTCTTATGTTTTCTCCGTCAAAGGAATTAAAATCAAAGTCCTTTCCCGTTCTGGCAGTGACATAGTTGGTAGCATTAACGTTAAAGATATTTTTAATGGAAATTTTATTATTGCTGCCAAGTTGAAAGGTAAAATTGGCCAACCCGCCCCAAAGTATATCCTGGCTGTATTTTTTATCGCTATAATCATAAGTGATAAAAGGCAGGTTATTTTGCACACCAAACAACCTGTTATTTATATAATTAGCTCTTTTGTTAGACTGGTTATAGTTGATGGAGAACACAGCTCCCAGTTTATTTTTTTCGCCCAGCTTTTTATTAAAACCACCGCTTAGTTGGAAATTTTTATTAAGGACGGGAAGAACTTTATCCTGGTTAGGTGTCGCGCTCCATACATTTTTAAAAAGCTTACCCATTTCAGTTTTATCTGAAGCATCTAAAGAATTGAATTTTGATTTTAAAGGAAGGGCCGTCGGTATTTCTCTAAAGCCATCATCCATACCCAGCCAATCGAGGTTTCCGCCTTTGTAAGTGTAAAAATCTTTACCAACGGTGTGGGTATTGAAGCCTGTGCCTATTACAATATTTAAATAATTTTTTGCCGGAACATCTTTGGTATTCACCTGTACTAGGCCGCCCGCCCATTCGCCGGGAAGTTCCGGTACAAAGGCCTTATTAATAATAATGTTATCAATCATTCCGGCAGGAAAAATGTCGAATGAAAATGTTTTACGGTCAGGCTCTGTAGTGCCCAGCAATATTCCATTGAGCATAGTAGCGTTATAGCGATCGTTTAATCCACGTACTATTATATACTTTCCTTCTTGTATGGATGTACCCGGAATTCTTTTCAAAACTTCACTGGTGTTTTTGTCGGGAGAGCGCTTTATACTTTCTGCCGATACAACCTGGGCAACTGTATTGGTGTTTTTTTGATAAGCTATTAAAGCGGAAACAGTTTCCTGTCTGCGGGTAGTTCGTATTACAATCTCTTGTTCTGTTTTTGTAGCTGTCTCCATCACCACATCAAGATTGATAAGGGAGTTAGCATTTACTTCTACATTTTCTATTTCTTTTGTTTGATATCCCACCGAAGACACCCGTACTACCTGGGCTTTGCCTGCAGGTAATGTAAGTACAAAATGCCCGTCCTGGTCAGTTGCAATACCCTTGCTGTTGCCAACAACGGTAACCGAAACACCGCTCAATAATTTGCCGGTTTTTGAATCTGAAATCTTTCCTTCAACCTTACCTGTCTGAGCGTATGTAGAGAGAGAAATTGCCGTAAGAAAAAAAGAGTATAATATATATCTCATGCATCATTTTTTTGATGTTGCAAAGAGACACAAAGGATGTTATGTCATAGTTACGTCAATGTTATGTAAAGGTTATCAAAGGCTGTGAACGCCCAAGTATCTTTGCTCGACAAAATCGGCGAGAATTGTCCAAAGCCTCAAAAACGAAATTGCATTCGGCAGGTAAAGATGTCATCTTTAATATCTGATGTAGCTCCTGGCAGTAAAGTCTTCTCATTAAAAACTTTATCGTACCAAAGAACAAGTTTAAGATTTTCATTAATGTAATGGATGTAACCAATTCCCAGGGTAGAGTATTTAATATCGGTTGCATTCAGATTGCTACCCGGTTGCCCAATGTCTTTTTTTGATACGGTTGTGTTTGGGTCATACCAGTCGTATTTAATTATGAACTGATGAGCAGGACTAATAAAATTTTGTAGAAAATAAAAATAAGCGCCGTCGAATTTTCTTATATAATAGCTCCCGGCTGCGTCTGGTAAAACGGCTGGCGTTTCTGAACTTACAGCAGTGCCCGTTTGCTTTCCGGTTATATATTCTGCTCTAAATTCTGTAAAGCCAGCTTTACACTTTATTTTCAGTTGTGCATCTGCGCCATAGTATTTCCTCGGCGCTATACGGCCCACATTTACTGCAGAAGAATCCAAAGTGAAATTTTTCGTCGCCGAATTTGTAGTGTATATATATTTTGTACTCTGGAGAAGTCCGCCATCAAGATACGAAGCAGCAGCAGAGACGATCAATTTCTTCCCTAAGGAATATGGCTTAAGCCCGACCCTGGTGATGAAATCTTTATGGCTATCAAAATCTGCAGAGGCTGCGAGGCCCTGGCCATTGAAAAGCCCTGCATCAATCTTGAGGTATCGGAGAGGGTGAGAAGGTTTACGAGGTTCGAATGAGATCATAATACCTAAATCACGTTCAGTCTTCATCAAGATCTGGCTCATACGTCCCCGCTCAGGGCTTTCCCTGTCTGAAGATGAAAGGTTAAGCTCATAGCTAAAGGGCCTGGCAAACATGCCTGCCGAAAATGAAAAAAGCTGGAATTTATTTTCAAATACCCTGCCCCAAAAGTCCCTGATAAATACGCCTCTTTCAGTACCATCGAACTGGAAAACAAGTTGGACTGAAGCCTTATTAGTTTTGTTGAATCTTACATAATCAAATCGAATCCTGCCTCGCCTCAATGTAAAGCGGTTGTTCACGTTTGGTGGAAAGTCGCCACCAATATAGCTTTTGGCTCCTTTATCCTGTGCCAATTGAAATTGAGGCTGCATGTAACCTCCGATGCGGATGTGATTGAAGCGCTGAGAGACATCCAGTACTGATTTACCGATTTCTTTGGTGGTATCTACCAGGTCCATTAAAAATTGTGCCCGGCTGCTAAGGGTGGAAATAATAAGCAGTGCAACAAGGCTACATCGCATATAGTAAAAAAAATATTACCAAATATAATACAATAGATATCTTGTGTTAAGAAATCATTAACAACAGCAAAACGGGGAATATAAAAAGCGATAGTCCTACTTTTGCGCAAATTCATCTTTCATGGCTCTCAACTCGATATTGAAAATTTTTCTACCGAAGGACAAGGTGTTCTTCCAACTGTTTGAAAACGTGTCAGAATCCATGGCCCAGATGGCAGAGAAATTAAAAGAAGTGGTACATGAAAAAGATTTTGAAAAGCGTGCTATTATTATAAAAGAGATAGAAGACCTGGAGCATGTAAATGATGACTATACGCACAGGATCTTTACGGA
>JBDTVF010000390.1:0-3101 GCA_040007325.1 Ginsengibacter sp.
CAATTATGGCAAACGAGTGTCAGTGAAAGTGAAGTTTTATAGAAATTTAGAGACCAGCTTATAATATAAGGTGTATAAAACGGATTTTTTCGGAGGAGCGTTATTAAAAGCAAGATTGGTGCTGGTATTCGCCGAAGCTGTTGCGCCGGCAAGTTTGTTCTCAGTGGAAATATTTTCCTGTGAAACTGTATTAGTCCGCAAAAAGACAATGAAAAAGATAACCACTAAAGTTAATGGTCGCCTGTAGTTATATCTTTTGTGTAGCATGGTTTTTCTTTTCAGAATGAAAACTAACGCAGGTTTTTATAGAAATTTTTGGCTGTAAAGAGACAACAAAAATGGTAATCCCTTTAATTTTTTTCCTAGGCTATATTATATTGATTCGCAACACTTTTATTACTGTTTAGGCTCTCGATGTGATCAGCCAATTCCTTTTCTTTATTGAGCCTGTGAATCTCAATTTTTGTTTCAGAATCGATCACATTCGCTTCCACATTATTCCTGATTGTGAGCTCCGCTTCATTTAGGTATTCATCATAAGGACCTTTACTTGTAAGTCCCTTCCAGGTAACGGGTAAAATGTCGACAAGTATAAAGAATATCACCAGGAACCAGGTCGTGATTCTTATGATACTATTGCCATCAGTAAGTCGGCTCAGGGCTTTTTCTCTTTCGAGATAATCGTGACTAAAGGTGAGCCTGTTTATTTTAGAAGTCCTGGCCGAATCAAGCTTTAATATTGCGAGGTTGTTCTCAGTTTTCTTTGCTTCATTTACTCTTTTCGTTTGTACAAGATCGTAATACAGCCTGTTGAGGTAAGCTGTATCATACTTAAACGTGGGCCCTTCGCCCGCCCGCCCGGTAGTGCGATCGTCTCCACGAACTACGCCTTTTATTTCATCGTGAAGAATACCCTCCTGCATGTGGATTGTATCAGAAAGAGGAACCAGGTTTTGATCAATAACATCCGTTTGCAACTGCAGGCTTTTCTTTTGTACGTGGTACACATTTTCAATACTGTCTATTTTTGCATGTGCTACTTCATTCATATTTACCTCAATGCTTTCATGGAAATAAAGTAGTATAAGCGGATGTGCAACGGCTATTCCCACAAAAGCAGAAAACACCAACCGCGATAAAAAAGTGAGTGATGTCACATCTTTTATCACCGAGCCTTTTTTACGAAAAGAAGAAATAATAAAGCGATCGAAAATAAAGACAATAGCCGCCCACGTAAGTCCGGCTAATATATACAACCACGGACTGCTAATAAAAGTTGAGATCGCATATGTCATAGAAAAGAACCCGAGCGTTGCAGGAACGAGCACGAGTGCACCAAAGCCTGCATGTTTAATATGTTCAGACCTGGGGCATTTTTTTAAGATATCCTCATCGGAGCCTGCGCACAGGATGAGAAAGCGATAAAAGTTTGATTTCAAAACGATGTGATTTAGTGGTGATTAAAATCATCTGCATATTCCTGCTATTCCTGAAATTTTTTGCCACAAAAAATATAGAAATATGCGTATCGTTTCGGTTGAAGTTGAAGAGTTGAATTCAAATGTAGTAAGAAAGGTTTGCGATTAGTAGCTCATTAACAGAATTTTTGTAATTATTCCAGTCATATCGAATTTTTTAAATGATATTATTATCGTTATACAGCTGAAAAAGAAATCCGAATTTGCAGTTTTAAATTATAGTATGAAAAATAATATCAGCATTGTGGCGGTCTCAGGTAGCCTCCGTGAGAATTCTTCAGCAACAAATGTTTTAATGGAGGTTGCAAAATTATTTCCAGGTTTCGCGGAAGTAATTGTGTATAACGGTGTCGGTAAACTGCCGCATTTTAATGATAGCGATGTGGTTCCTTTTGAGGTGGAAGAGTGGAGACAATTAATTAAAAAGGCCGACGGTGTTATTATTTGTCAGCCGGAATATGCTTTTGGCGTTGCAGGCTCTTTGAAAAATGCACTCGATTGGCTTGTCGGTTCGGGCAGCTTAGATAATAAACCCCTTGCATTAATTACAGCCGCCACAGGGGGCGATAAGGCACATAATGCTATGCTGTTGACTTTGACTGCACTGAATGCAAATGTGGCTGAGGCAGCAAACATGGTGATTCCTTTTGTACGTGCAAAATTGAATAACAAAGGTGAACTTGCCGACACCGAAGTTATTCAATCATTAAAAATTGTAACGCAAGCTCTTTTAAAAACGATTGATGAAAATATTGCCGCTGCTAGTGGATAGCTCGAAGTTCTTCTTCCTCTCCATTGGAGAGAGCCTGTCCCGAAATTTTGGGAGGTTGAGGTGAGGCTCTCAAGCGGCTCCATTATTTCTGACAATTTTCTCCAAAGCAATCATCATCGTTTGGACTTTTTTCGCCAGTAAATCAAACGCATTATTAATTGATTCTTCTTCTGAAATATTTTCCTCTTTGATCTGAAAGGCTAAAGCCACACCTGCCTTTTTATATTGAGCTTCTGTTAAAGCAAGGCGCCCACAAACCGCGACGACAGGGATTCCATTTTCGGTTCCTATCCGTGCTATCGCGCTAATAGTTTTGCCTGATAGACTTTGATGATCCAATTTCCCTTCTCCTGTTATGATAAGATTTGCGTTTTTGACTACATCTTTTATGTGGCTTGCATTGATAATTAACTCTGTTCCTTTAATAATTTGTGCATCCAGCAAAGCCATTAAACCTGGTGGTATTGCGCCTGCAGCGCCAGCGCCGGGAATTGCCGAAAAGTCTTTGTCAACTATGTTCTTCAATACACTTGCAAAATTCTTTAAACCATCATCGAGTTGAGCCACCTGGCTTGTACTTGCGCCTTTTTGCGGAGCAAAAATATATGCGGCTCCTTCCGGGCCATACATGGGGTTGGTAACATCACATGCTATTTCAATGTTTATTTTTGATAGCGTTTCTGGTATGGCAATTTTATTAACGCGAATAAGATTTGCACCAATTGGTTTCAGTTCATTTTGTTCCTTGTCAAAAAACCGAAAGCCCATTGCATAAAGAATTCCCGTACCCGCATCATTGGTAGCACTGCCGCCGATACCTAATAATATTTTTTTTGCGCCTTTCTTTATTG
>JBDTVF010000391.1:0-3092 GCA_040007325.1 Ginsengibacter sp.
TCTGGTTGATTGTATCAATATACACAGTTTCGCTACTCCACTTTTTATCCTCAAACAATTGTGGGATAAATTTTTTCATGCCAAGCAAATAATAACCTCCATCAGAAGCCGGTCCAATTACAATATCATTTTCGGATAGTAAATAAAAAGCATTTTTAATTGCATTGTCTGATAGTTCATAGCAATCACTTCCGACTATGACTACTTTCTCGTATCGACTATCGAAAAGTTGTTTGAATGCTTTTTCCATCCGGCTACCCAGGTCGCTCCCTTCTTGCAAATATTTTTTATAAACATCATTTGGCCATAAATCATTTTCATTTACAAAGTCTTCGTAAAAAATGAACTTGTCACAGAAAAGATCTACAGAAATATCGCGTGTATGTTTAAGAAGCGCTTTATAAATTTCCAATGCTTTTTCCGGGCCCAACGTTGCGGCAAGCCTTGATTTTACTTTACCTAACACAGGATTTCTAACGAAAATAATTAAGGCAGACTTCAAAAAAATTAAAGTTTTATGCGACCACTCCGCCACAGCTGGAGCCAGCTCCCGCAGTGCATCCGTAGCAATGTTGATTGATAACGATCTCGCGTTTGGACAAATCGCTAAAATTAAAATCAGAAAGATGTTTTGATTGACAGGAAACTTTTAAATCAAGCATTTGATTAAAATCGCAATCGTATAAATAACCGTCCCACCCTATTGAAAGCGTATTTCTACACATCACGCTTTGAGCAGCAACAGGATTATAGGCTGCTATTAGTTTTTCCATGTAGGTTTCATAGTTCCCGCTTGTAAGAAGGTAATCTAAGAAACGACTAATGGGAAGGTTGGTTATTGCAAAAAGATTATTGAATACAATTCCAAAATCTTTATTGAGTGCCTCTTTAAATTCATTTTCGAGATCATCCTGTACAGGTGGTAAAAAAGCTCCTGCCGGATTATAAACAAGATTCAATGTAAGCGCTGTATCTTTTCCATATCCTGCTTTGTTCAACATTTGCAGGGCGAGAATGGAATCCTCAAATACACCATCTCCACGCTGCCGGTCTGTTCGGCCTTTTGTATAAAATGGTAAGGAGGATACCACTTCAACAGAATGTTTTTTAAAAAATTCAGGCAGGTCATGAAATCTTTTATTCGAAAGTATAATTGTAAGGTTGCATCTTACAATTATATGCCGGTCAAGTTCTTTTATTTGTTCAACAAACCACCTGAAGTTTGGATTCAATTCAGGAGCGCCGCCAGTCAAGTCAACAATTTTCAATGAAGGATTTTTTCGTAGCACCTCAAGACATAATTCCATTGTTTCCATAGTCATTATTTCCTTACGATCAGGCCCTGCATCTACATGACAATGCTTGCATACCTGGTTACACATCTTGCCCACATTCACCTGGAAAATCTCAATATTTGTAGGAGTTAGAGGGAAGAGATGAGCCTCCTGCAATTTCTGTTGAAATGGAACAAGTCTAAATGGATTGTGATTATCTGTTTCTAATAGTTCAACCTGGTAATCGCTTTCTGCCAATACATTTCCCCGCGCTTTCAATGATTTCATATCCGGTTTTCTTATGGTCGTTTTATCAACGAATGATCTGCCGTCTTTATAAACCGGCATATAGGTTTATTCTACATGGCAATTTCCTTAACCTTATTCATCATTTGTACTCCATGCACCAAAGCGGCGCCACCTTTAATAGCCGCAGCCACGTGCACGGCTTCCATCATCTGTCCTTCACTCCAGCCCTTTTCAAATGCATCGCTGCTATAAGCATCAATGCAATAAGGACACTGAACAGCATGAGCTACAGCAAGTGCGATCAAAGATTTTTCTTTTGCTGAAAGCTGATCTCCTTTAAAAACTTCACCATACCAATCAAAGAATTTATCGGCGAGGGGTTTTTGAAATTCACTTATGTTGCCAAATTTGCCGAGATCTTTAGAATTGTAATAATGGTTCTCCATAGTTCTGAAAAATTTAAACGCGAAATTTAAACTAAATTTTGATCTAAATTGCTTTTTGATGTACTTGTTTGATGGTTTTGAATCGTTTCCAAACTCCCTTTATTATTCTACAATAATTTTGAAAAAATGTTGTATCAATAGGTACGTTAGACCTGGATATAAGGTTTCAAATTAAAATTATTATGACTGCACTTTTAAATCAAATTGAAGAATGCGCTGGCTTTCTGTCTGCAAATGGAATAGACAAGCCGGAAATAGGTATTGTATTAGGAACCGGGCTTGGCTCGCTGGTAAATAGCATTGGTATTGAAAAAAATATTTCTTACAGTGACATTCCGCATTTTCCATTAGCGACCGTCGAATTTCATAAAGGACAACTTGTTTATGGAACTATTGGTAGCAAAAAAGTTTTAGTGATGCAGGGGCGCTATCATTACTACGAAGGCTATTCGATGCAACAAATTACTTTTCCGGTGCGTGTGATGAAAAAGCTGGGAGTTAAAAAATTACTTTTAAGCAATGCAGCCGGTGGTATTAATACAAATTTTAAGAAAGGTGATCTTGTACTTATAGAGGATCATATCAACCTATTGCCGGAAAATCCGCTAAGGGGACTAAATGATGCGGCATTTGGGAATCGTTTTGTTGATATGTGTGCCCCGTATGACAAACCGATAAGTGAAATATTAAGTACTACAGCAAAAAAACTTTCGATCACACTTAAAGAAGGAGTTTATGCTTCCGTTCCTGGCCCAAACCTCGAAACCCGGGCAGAATATCGGTATATAAAATCTATAGGTGCTGATATGGTAGGCATGAGTACAGTGCCCGAAGTGATCGTGGCAAATCATGTAGGTTTACAATGTGCAGCGGTAAGTGTGATCACTGACGAATGCGACCCGAATAATTTGCAGCCTGTTGATATAAGTGAAATAATAAAAGTTGCAGGAGAGGCAGATGTTGTCTTGACTAAATTGTTTATTGAAAGCATTATAGCGATGTAAGCAACTGACAGGGCTGACCGCTGGTCAGTAGAATAAGTTTGGACTTTTCGAAGTAAACTCATCGATAAGTTCCATTACTTTCAGGCCCTCTTCTGCATTACATGGATTGTCGCTTTTAC
>JBDTVF010000392.1:0-3089 GCA_040007325.1 Ginsengibacter sp.
TGCCACCTTTATAAAGAGGGAGCTTTGGTTTTGGAGGAGCGGGATTCGGATTTTCTACCGGTGATGGGTTAACCTTTTTTGTCGTTTTCGCAACGGTTTCTTTATTGACATCCCTGGCATCGTCTTTTGGTTTTTCACTCTTCACCACCGGCGCTGCCTCTTCATCATTACTATTGTCATCTGCCTGTATGTTTCTTGTAGGAGTTTCTGCAGCCCGGGCAACTTTTTGCTGCGATTGAAGACTTTGTGTTTCAGGTGCACGCTCACCTTTTACAAGAGGTTGCACGTCGCCCATTCCTTCAAAATCGTTACCGAGGTTTACATCAATGAGATCATCAACCTGGAGCACGGGAGGTATGCGCATCGGCCAGGTATAAAAAATGGCGATAATGAGAAATATGCCGCAAATAACTGCAGTGTAAAAAAATGCCTTACGGTTTTTCTCTGACTCGAAAGAATGATCAATTAATGCGCTTTCCAACTGCGATGTATTTTATGCGATCCAAATTTATACAATTATGAAAAATATGCTGGTGTATAAATGTTAAAACAAAAATGGCGCAGGTGTAATTAATTCGCATCACGGCTAATTTTTCTGCCTTTCTCCAAAAAGCAAACTGCCGATGCGAACCATATTGCTTCCTTCTTCAATGGCTATATTATAATCGGCGCTCATGCCCATACTTAGGATCTTAAAATCGAAATTCTTGTTATCTACCCCGGCATATTTATCAAATAATAATTTCAATGTTTTAAATTCATCCCTCACTATTTCTTTATCATCAGTGAAGGAAGCCATTCCCATCAAGCCTTTGATATTTGCATTGGTGTAATTCGTGCTTATTAATTCGTGCAGTTCTATTTCATCCAACCCAAACTTTGTCTCTTCCTTTGCTATATGAACCTGGAGAAGGCAATCAATTTTCTTATTGATCTTTTTTCCCTGCTTATCTATCTCTTTTAAAAGCTTTTCGCTATCTACGCTGTGAATTAGATAGACAAAAGGGGCTATAAATTTTACTTTGTTGGATTGAAGATGACCAATGAAGTGCCAGTGAATATCCTTAGGGAGTTGCTCATATTTTTCAACGAGTTCCTGTACATAATTCTCTCCGAAATCTCTTTGACCAAGATGGTATAATTCCAGGATGTCTTCCGCAGGCTTTGTCTTGGAGACGGCAACCAACGTCACATTTTTATTTATTAATTCCCCATTAATTTTCTTGTAAAATGCTGAATTCACTCCCATGAAAAAAAATTCGTGTAGTCCGATACTATCGGATCGATATAATTCTTGTAATAAAAAAACTATTTTAAAATTCCCCTGCTGATTACAATTCTTTGTATTTCGCTCGTGCCTTCGTAGATCTGCGTGATCTTCGCATCCCGCATCATTCTTTCTACGTGGTATTCTTTTACATAGCCATAACCGCCGTGTATTTGGACGGCCTCGGTTGTAGTCCACATAGCTGTCTCACTTGCATACACTTTTGCCATAGCTGCGCTCTCAGTATAGTCAATTCCATTATCTTTTTGCCACGCAGCCCTGAAGCATAAAAGTCTTGCTGCTTCAATTCTCGTGGCCATATCCGCAAGCTTAAATTGTATGATCTGGTGATCCTTAATCTCTTTGCCGAAAGCCTTTCTTTCTTTTGAATAGGCTAAAGCTCTTTCATAAGCTCCGGAAGCAAGACCTAATGCTTGCGACGCAATTCCGATGCGGCCGCCGGAAAGCGTTTGCATGGCGAATTTAAAACCGAATCCATCATCGCCGATACGATTTTCTTTCGGCACTTTCACATCGCTGAAGGAAATGCTGTGGGTATCGCTTCCTCGAATCCCGAGTTTATTTTCTTTTGCACCAACACTGACGCCGGGCCAGCTTTTTTCTACAATAAATATATTGATTCCGCGGCTCCCTTTGGCCGCATCAGTTTGAGCAAATACCAGGTAACAAGAGGCTGAATTGCCATTGGTGATCCAGTTTTTTATACCATTAATAATATAATGATCGCCCTTGTCTTCTGCAGTTGTTCTTTGCGAAGTAGCATCGCTACCCGCTTCCGGCTCACTTAGTAAGAAAGCACCAATATATAATTCACCATCCTTTCTGCCTTGCGCAAGAGGCACGAGGTATTTTTTCTTTTGCTCATCGGAGCCAAATGCTTCTATACCAAAACAAACAAGACTATTATTAACACTCATGCAAACACTTGTGCTTGCGTCCACTTTACTTATCTCTTCCATTGCCAGTACATAACTTATAGCATCTAATCCTGAGCCGCCATAATCGGGGCTGATCATCATGCCCATGAAGCCAAGGTCAGCAAGCTTCATTACCTGCTCACGTGGAAATTTTTGTAGTTCATCTCTTTCGATCACGCCTGGCAAGCATTCATTTATTGCAAAGTCACGTGCAGCCTGCCGAATCATCATTTGCTCCTCTGTTAGTTTAAATTCCATAATTTTTATTTCTATGTAAAAATACAACAAGCCATATGAACGCCATTTTTGATGTGTCGTACAGATGTTAAACGCGTAATATAGAACAGCATTGCGCCGCTGCGGAACCCGTTCAACTTTCAATTTTCATTTATGAACTTCAAACGTACCTTTGCGCACTTTATGAAATATGACAGTGAAATAAGCAAGCGGCGCACATTTGCCATCATCTCTCACCCGGATGCGGGCAAGACGACGCTTACTGAAAAGTTTTTGTTATTCGGTGGTGCCATTCAAACGGCAGGAGCTGTAAAGAGTAATAAGATTAAGAAGCATGCTACCAGTGACTTTATGGAGATAGAGCGCCAACGTGGTATTTCCGTAGCTACTTCTGTTATGAGCTTCGAATACAAAAATACTTTGGTAAATCTTCTTGATACGCCCGGCCATAAAGATTTTGCTGAAGATACCTACCGCACATTAACGGCCGTAGATAGTGTGGTATTGGTGATAGATTGCGTAAAAGGAGTAGAAGATCAAACCAGGAGATTGATGGAAGTGTGCCGTATGCGTGATACGCCGGTAATCGTTTTTGTAAACAAGCTTGACCGTGATGGCAAAAATCCTTTTGATCTTTTAGATGAAAT
>JBDTVF010000393.1:0-3067 GCA_040007325.1 Ginsengibacter sp.
TTAAAAAATCCCATATTCCATTTATCCATCCACTTTATAGAAAGCTTATCATGATTAAAAATAAGCGGCAGCCAAATATAACCACCTTCACTTGCCTGATCAGGCTTCCAGATATCGAACATAATGATGTAAGCATCTTTTAATCCCTGCACCGGAAAAATGAATGTTGACTGACCACCAAAAGTTTTTTCAGCACCCATGCCCTCTATCGGATTGGTGCCCTGCAGCGGATTTGCCTGCACGGTCCATGGTCCTTGCAAACTCTTGCTGGTATAATATCTTGGAACGGTAGGTGCCCAGCCTGCAGATGCAGAACCTATAAGATGATATGTGCCATTCCTCTTTATAATGACTGGTGCTTCAGTACTTACCTGTATATCTTTTAAAACCTTATAATCAGTTACCGGCAGCAAATAATCACTACTCATTTTAGCGATATAAAAATCTCTATGAGGTTTTTGTACGGTAAGATGATACAAGCTGCCATCCTCATCTTTAAACATAGCAAAATCACCGGAGCCATTTACAGAACCGCAGGCCAAAAATTTATGACTATAAGTGAAAGGCCCCAATGGGCTATTTGCCGTGGCGACGCCCACATACGCGGTAGTGTAGCCCTCTCCCCTGGGAAATAGTTTAAAGTATGCTATAAATTTTCTTGTCTTTTCATTAAATACCACTTTTGGCCTTTCCAAAATACACCCATACGCAATATCGCTTTTAGGATTGTCGTAATCCACAGAAAGCACCACGCCTGCATCATTCCAGTTAATTAAATCTGTAGAAGTGTAGCAGCTAATACCTCCATCGGCAGTATCTTTTTCTGCCCTGCCTTCAATTTTATATTCGCCATGCCAATAGTACACGCCATTAAAAAATAAAATCCCTCCGCTGTGTGCATTGATGTGTTTGCCATTGTTATCTAACCATTCTTTTCCCGGAAAAATATCTGTTTCTTTTGTTTCTTTTTTCTGACCAAAAGACGCGGTGAAAGTGGTAAATAAAAGTATGGTTACTGTTATGAAAATCGATTTCATTTTATATTTTTTCTATTATAAATTGATTGGCTTTAGTCATTCCTATAAAAATATAATGCGGATTTTTCCAATGCGATTCTCGTATTATTGGTTCATAAAAATTTATGAACGGTTACAGCGGTATATGTTTTTCCACCGCTTTTAATGGTTGTAAGATATCTCCATATTATCGAGGCAGACTTCAACAGATTTAAAAGAAATATGAAACAGTGTCGGTAATAAAACAGGCTAAAAAATAAGAAGAACTATTGACCTGTACATTATATAAATCGTTTTTATTGCTTATTATTTACTTTCATCTTCTCCAAAACTTTATCAAGTACCGGTGAATAATACGCATTCATTTTTCTTACATTTTGAAATATTGCTGCGTCCACGCCTTTAGCGACCTCTGCTTTAAAATTGGTAATGTCCAGGCCATCAACATCAACACATGCAATCGGAGGACGCTGGTCTTCATTTGCATATTGAACCTCTACGTTATCCAGTTCAAGATTTTTTATGTGACGGGCATAAACGCCATAAGATGGAGTGGCTGACTTGAGCTTATTTAATTCGGGATATCTTTTTCCAAGCTCCGGCAAATCTATGTTCGCAAGGCTCTTTGCTCCGCCACCGTTTATTGTAAATAAAACATTACTGATGCGAACATTTTCAAGATAATGATTTGGCGTTCCTGTTATATGTATGCCACTCAAAGAATCAATGGTGTTGGCAACGACATTGGAAATAATTATGTTTTTGCCAACCGGTACACTTGTAGTATCAGGATCACGATTACGATCTCCAAGGGTAATGTAGATAGGGTATTCGCTAATTTCAGACATGGATAAATTGCTGATAGTAATGTTTTCCATCACGCCTCCATCAACCTCTTCAAGGGCCAGCCCGAAACAATATTTGAATGTGCAATTAGAAACAGTACAATTGCGAAATCCTCCATTGGATTCTGTTCCAAATTTTATGCGGCCATTTCTTCTTCCATTATTAGGAATCAACGTACCATCAATCAAGGTGCCTTCTTTATAACCTGATACCTGGCAATTGGTAATTGTCAAATTTTCTGTTATCCATTTTTTGCCTAATGCATAAGAACTTTTAGGACATATAGCATCATCACCCGGCGAGTTTACTGCACAATTAGATACCATTACATTGGTACAGCAATCTATATCAATACCATCGCGGTTGGTGTCAATGATAAGATGATCCATGTTAACCATATTGCAACCCGTAACCAAAATAGCAAAATGTCCTCCGTGAAATATGGTAATATCCTGGATGACGACATTGCTGCACAATTTCAATGCAATAGTTTTGGAAGCTTTCCCAAGCGGACCTTCGTTTGCTCCAGTTGACGCGCTAACCAAACCACCACCATTTATCATTCCATGCCCGGTGATGAAAACATTTTTAAGGTTTTCTCCCCAAATAAGGCTGTTGTGAAAATAGGTATGGCCGCCATCCTGGTACTGTGTTCCCGACACATTTTCTTCCGGATCATAAGCACCAACATCTTGTGGAGCACCAAGAATTACACAGCCTGCATCTAAAAAAAGATTGATGTTACTTTGAATATGAATGCTGCCACTTAAATAAGTTCCGGCAGGAAGAAAAACCGTTCCGCCTCCATTTTTCACAGCAGCATCAATTGCTTTATTTATACTTTGATGATCAAGTGTTTTGCCATCGCCTTTAGCACCATAGTCTTTTACGTTGTAAAAACCATCGGCGGAAGCGGTAAAAAATCCTGCCGAAAAAATAAAAAGTGCTACGTTACAGATAGCGAACCGAAAAATATTATTAGTCATTTCTTTTAATTTTAGCATTACATTATTTAAATATCGTATTGGTTCTTGAAAGTGAAATCTTCGAAATAAAATGATCGGTTATTTTTCCGTTGTTTTTGTTATGGTCATCAACTTATCTTCTTTAGGATTTTCTTCAACATAGATATCTTTATAAATGGACGTACCTCCGCCATGACGCATCATACAAATGGGACCTGCGATAATACGCTTTTCGGGGTC
>JBDTVF010000394.1:0-3065 GCA_040007325.1 Ginsengibacter sp.
AAAAACGATAATAAGCTTGATATGGGAAAATTCATTCTCTCACTCGACCAGGGTACCACCAGCTCACGGGCAATTGTATTCGATAAAGAAGGAAACATTGTAGCAATAGCTCAAAAAGAATTTACCCAGTATTATCCGAAGTCCGGGTGGGTAGAGCATGATGCTTTGGAGATATGGTCATCACAGGCAACTGTACTCGCAGAGGCTGTTTTAAAAGCGGGTATCAAACCGGTAGATGTTGCAGCCATCGGCATCACCAACCAGCGGGAGACAACCATTGTATGGGACAGGCAAACGGGTGCTCCCATTTATAACGCCATTGTTTGGCAGGACAGGCGCACCGCAGATGCCTGTGATCATTTAAAAAAAGACGGCCATGAATTAATGATCCAGGAAAAAACCGGTCTTATACTGGACGCCTACTTTTCTGCTACTAAAATAAAATGGATACTTGATCATGTAGATGGCGCCAGGGAGAAAGCTGATAAAGGCCAACTTGCATTTGGCACCGTTGACTCCTGGCTGCTATGGAATCTCACTGGTGGCAAAGTGCATGTGACGGATATTACGAATGCTTCACGCACCATGCTCTTCAATATTCATACGCAACAATGGGATGATGAATTAATAAAGCTGCTGCACATTCCCGTTAGTATGCTGCCCGAGGTTAAATCATCGAGCGAAGTGTATGGCGAAACATCAGGAGAATTGCTTGCTGTAAAAATTCCTATAGCCGGAATTGCAGGCGATCAGCAGGCTGCCCTCTTTGGCCAGATGTGCACGCAAAAAGGGATGGTAAAAAATACTTATGGCACCGGCTGTTTTATGCTGATGAATATTGGCGATAAGCCGATCATTTCTAAAAATAAATTAGTAACAACTATTGCATGGAAAATTGGCGACAAAGTTCAATACGCTTTGGAAGGAAGCATATTCATCGGCGGTGCGGTAGTGCAATGGCTTCGCGATGGATTGGGCATCATCTCATCTTCACCGGAAGTGGAAAAAAAAGCAGCTGAAGTGGAAGATAACGGTGGCGTGTACCTCGTGCCGGCGTTCGCAGGGTTGGGCGCTCCCCACTGGAATCCTTACGCACGTGGCATGATGGTCGGCTTAACGCGGGGAACTACTGCTGCACACATTGCACGGGCCGCATTGGAAAGTATAGCCTTGCAAACTATGGAAGTGTTAAAGGCAATGGAAGCAGATTCGGGAGCCGAAATAAAAGAATTAAGAGTAGACGGTGGTGCAACAGCAAATGATCTCTTGTTGCAGATACAGGCAGATGTTTTAGGAAGCCAGGTGATAAGACCGAAAATCACCGAGACCACGGCTATGGGAGCTGCTTACTTAGCCGGTCTTGCTGTAGGTTTTTGGAAAGACATGAATGAGATACAACAACAGTGGAAAGCAGACAGGGTTTTCAAACCTGCAGAAAAAAATAATGCGGAAGTGTTAATTAAAGGATGGCACAAAGCAGTAAGAGCATGCAAGTCGTGGGCTGAAGAAGAATAAGTTCTTGTAAAAAAAGGAATTAGTTTAATCTGACTGAAATGCAGCCGGCCATTATTTTTCATGGCCCTCTCCTTTGGAAAGGGGGTGGGGGTGAGGTCAAAGCTTTCATCAGTTTAGTCGGACAATAATCATTTTTAACTAAAATAAAATTTATGTCAGAATTTGTTGCCGAGTTGATCGGTACCATGTTTCTAATACTTTTAGGAAATGGGGTAGTCGCCAACGTTATACTCAAAGGCACAAAAGGTTTTAATGGCGGATGGATAGTAATTACAACCGGCTGGGCACTGGCAGTGTTTGTAGGTGTAGTTATCGCAGGCCCGTTTAGCGGGGCGCATTTAAATCCTGCTGTCACTATCGGCTTAGCCTTTGCCGGGAAATTTGCCTGGTCAAAAGTGATGACGTTTATCATTGCACAGATCATTGGCGCCATGCTGGGATCTTTCCTCGTATGGGTCATTTATAAAGATCATTTCGATGCAACGCCCGATGCTGATACACAATTGGCGGTATTCAGTACCTCTCCGGCAATTAAGAATTTATTTTTCAATTTTATGAGTGAAGTAGTAGGCACTTTTGTATTGGTATTTGTGGTGTTCTATTTTACTAACGCCGAGATCACCGATCAAAAAACACCCATCGGGTTAGGATCTTTGGGCGCATTACCGGTAGCATTTGTAGTATGGGCTATCGGGCTTTCATTAGGAGGTACTACAGGCTATGCCATCAACCCCGCAAGAGATTTCGGACCAAGGATTGTTCACGCATTTTTACCATTAAAACATAAAGGAAGCAGTAATTGGAAATACGCATGGGTACCTGTATTGGGGCCTTTCGTGGGTGCATCTATTGCCGCGCTGTTATATATATTTTTAAACCGGTAAGATTTTGGTTTATGTATAATTGAATCCTGGCTTTATAAATTAAGTGATGATCAACATAAATAAGCCATTTCTTCCACCTATAGAGGAATATCAAAAATATGTAACTCAAATATGGGAGCGGAATTGGCTTACGAATAACGGTCCACTTGTTAATGAGCTTGAATTACAATTGAAGCAATTTCTTTATGTAGATCATTTGTTATACCTCAGCAATGGTACAATTGCATTACAAATCGCAATCAAAGCTTTACAATTAAAAGGGGACGTGATCACCACTCCTTTCAGCTACGTTGCGACTACATCGTCAATTATTTGGGAAGGGTGTAATCCAGTTTTTGTTGATATAGATGCGAATACATTAAACATAGATCACGCTAAAATTGAAAGCGCTATTACGGTTAAGACATCCGCAATCATTGCCACGCATACTTATGGAAATCCCTGTAATATAGAAGCGATACAGCAAATTGCGCACAGACATAATCTTAAAGTTATTTATGATGCTGCGCATTGCTTTGGAACTAAATATAAAGGAAAGAGTGTTTATAGTTATGGCGACATCAGCACTGCAAGTTTTCACGCAACAAAAATATTCCACACAATTGAAGGCGGCGCTGTTGTTACGCAAGATCCGGATCTCTTAAAAAAAATGGCCTACATGCGAAA
>JBDTVF010000395.1:0-3058 GCA_040007325.1 Ginsengibacter sp.
ATAAATAATGCTTTCATCAGGAACTTCCAGCTTACTCAATTTGTAGATCTTGGCTCGGCGTGGAACGGTGCTTATGATAAGATTGGTCGTCCATCACTTACCTATTCAGACCCATCGGACCCAACAGTGCAAATAAAAATAAAAGCACCTGGTATTGGTCCTTTCCTTGGCGGTTATGGCTTTGGAGCAAGGAGCACTTTGTTAAGTTATTTCCTCAAGTTTGACGCCGGTTGGCCTATGAGTGGATTTTTCCGGGGCAAGCCCATCTACTACTTTAGCATGGGGCTCGATTTCTAATTGAATTAATTTTTTATCACAATAGGTTTACCCGGGTACTCATTAGCCCGGGTAATTTTTTTATAAGCATATAAAACAAGCCAAAAAATATTGTGAGAATGATGGTCATTCCTATAGAGCGTGGGTGCTCCATTGGATTGAAAAAATGTTGAGCAGCTTCGGTTGTTAGCCCAAATGGGTTTATCAAAATGTCCCAGCTATTCCATCTTAGATATCTTCCTATATAAACGCCCGCCGAGCCAAGAAATAAACACGACATCATTATTACATTAGTTTGTTTGCCATTAAACTTAGATTGCAAAAACAATTCAACTTTTTGTAAAGAGAGATATGCCATAATCAATCCATTCAATGCAGCCGAGAAAATCATTATCACATCGTACCATAATGGCACATTAGTGCTTTCCCGAAGATGAACAAGATCGGTTACGATATAAAGTGCATTAGGAAAAAACAGCAACCAAAAAACAAAAAGGATTATTTGATTAGTGCTATTTTTTGCTTCAGCTAAATAATTGCTGATAACCACCGGTATCGCTGCGAGAAAAAGATTCCATGAAAAAAATATGTAAGTAAACTGGCCGGAGTAGCACACCCTCGATATGATCATTGAGACGGTAAATCCTGTTGATAACAATAGCAATTGGTTAATGCTAATTTTCATTTGTAAAAGTGTTTTATAATTAAAATAATCCTGGGAATAAAAATAATGCACCCGCAGATCGCGCTAACAAGCGATGCCAGGAGAACGGCACCGGCTGCAACATCTTTAATGATTTTTATGCCTGGGTGAATAGATGTCGTGTATAAATCAGAAAGCTTTTCTATAGCAGTATTCATCATCTCAAGCGTAAGAACGAGGGCTGCACACACAAGAACAACAAGCCATTCATTCGATTCGATTTGAAAAACAAATCCGGCAATAACAATCAGGATGCCTATAACAACCTGAATGCGGAAGTTCTTTTCATTTGCGAAGCAGGTTTTTAATCCCGCAAAAGCATAACCGGTTGACTTTAAAAAGCGAATCATTTTTGGTTATTTATGACAATTGATGCGGGTTTAACTTCTCCCTGTATATTTTCTTTCAGTCTCCCGATTGTTTTATTGAATTTGAAATTCATTTTTCGCTGATAATTTCTAAAATCATTTTTACCGGCTATAAAAGTTTTTCCATAAGCAAACCACACAAGAGTTATAACTGCGAAATAGAAATATCTATAGAAGTAAAAACCTACATGCTTTGAAAGGCGGCCTTTACTTTCATAAATTATTTGAAAACGCTCACATTGAAAATCTATATGAAAGGCTTCATCAATTAAAATGTCTCTGCAAATTTGTTTCAAGAGATTACATTCGGTAGCATCTTTTAATGCCTGGTAAAATACCTGTGCTGCACTTTCTACAGTCATAACAGCTAATGTCCAAAGCTCCATACTCGAATTGTAATACCGCACTTTTCTGAACATAGTGTCTGCCCAGTTCTTCTTCAATCGCTGCTCACCTATTTCATCTAAATACCGTCCGAGATTATTGCCATGCTTTTGTTCTTCTTTAATGAACAGCTCGACTGCTTCTACATAATAGCTATCACCAATCGCTTTTGCATACCTGTTGGCAGCTTTCAATAAATGAGCACCATCGGATGTTTCTCCTAATTGCCATGCTCTCATGGCTGACAAAATATTTTCTCTTTCTTCAGCCGTCAGCTTTGGCTTTTGAAGCCAATCGATCCTGTTGATTTTCGCATTGCTCTTAAAATGTTCTATCCACGCCTTGGAAGTTTTCATATATTTTAATTTTTGTTTTGACTGGTTCTATAAAAGGTGTTGTGCGGAGACAAAGCATCCTTTGCATTAGCATCTGCCATATTCCACGAGAGCCACGAATATTGTTGTTGTTTTTCTAAAAAATCTCTTTCCCTGTATTCAAGCAATTCGATACCAGAGTGGAAATAATTTCCTTTGTAATAGAATGCATGGCTCTTGTCCGCCTCTATCAAATCTCTATTTGCTTCGATGAACGGAAGTGTCTTATCCGAAAGAGAAAGCAGAAATGCTACATCAACAGGCACAGAAGATTTTTTCCCGATGTTATATTTCGCAATCGCGCCATCGAAATCAATAAAGGACGCGAAGACAAGCAAAAGAATGGCAGCCCATGCATTTAACCGCAACAGGTAGTAAGACGTTTTTGTATTGTAAATTTTGATGAACACCGTAAAGAGGCCGGCCATTACCATCAACAGGAAAAATATAAGACCTATGCGTTTATAAGCCAGGCCATAGTGCGAGATGTAGTAAGAATTTCGCACGAAAACAGATAATGCAAGGAATGCATTTTGAAGGATCCAGAGGTAAGCACCGAACTTGAGGTATTTATTTTTTTTATAAAAATTAAGATTACCGCGAAAGAAAAATAACAACAGGAACATGGCAAGAAGAATGGAAAGAATCAGCAGGCCGGCTCCCTCGTGCACATACGAAGAAAGGCTGGCATCTTTTCTATAAGTGTATCCGAGCCATACATACTTTACGTCAATGATGTTTACCACAAATAGCAGCATATTCAACAGCGCCATGCTGATAAGCCCAGTTGTAAATTCATTTTTTAACGCAAGGTTTCCGACAGCACCTTTGCCTGTAATCATTAAGAGCAAGTCAGAAGCGGCACTTTCTTTCCATTTCTTAAAGAAGGACTTTTTTCTGGACAAATCATCTGGCTGCGTCATATCAGCATCAGAAAATAAGGTGCTCCTGCC
>JBDTVF010000396.1:0-3049 GCA_040007325.1 Ginsengibacter sp.
TAACTTTTAAATAATAATTGCACATGAAACTCAGTCAATTTAAGTTTGACCTTCCTCTTAACCTTATTGCCCAAACACCCACCAAAAGACGCGAAGACAGCCGGATGATGGTGATTGAAAGAAAGACCGGCAAGATTGAAAATCGTCACTTTAAAGACATTTTAGATTATTTCGATGACAAAGATGTATTTGTAGTAAACAATACTAAAGTATTTCCTGCGCGTATGTACGGTCGCAAAGAAAAGACCGGTGCCAAAATCGAAGTGTTCCTGCTTCGTGAACTGCATAAGCAAAACCGTCTATGGGATGTAATAGTGGACCCGGCACGAAAAATACGCGTTGGCAATAAATTATATTTTGGTGAAAGCGATGAGCTGGTAGCAGAAGTAATTGACAATACAACTAGCCGGGGAAGGACCATTCGTTTTTTGTGGGATGGACCTGAAGACGAGTTTCGCAAAATGCTCTACCTGATGGGTGAAACACCCTTGCCAAAATATATTAAGCGCAAGCCTGATGAAGATGATAAAGAGCGGTTCCAAACAGTGTATGCAAAACATGAAGGTGCTGTTGCTGCTCCCACCGCGGGGCTACACTTTAGCCAGGAATTGATCAAAAGACTTGAGATAAAAGGAATTCGTTTCGCTGAAGTAACGCTTCACACAGGGCTTGGCACTTTTCGGCCGATCGAGGTGGAAGATCTTAGCAAACATAAAATGGATGCTGAATATTATCGCATTGAGGAAGAGGCTTGCCGCATTGTTAACAAGGCAAAGGAAACAGGCAGAAGAATATGCTCAGTAGGCACTACCACTATGCGTGCAATGGAAACTTCATTTACCGCACAAAAGTTTTTGAAACCAGCTGAGGGATGGACCAATCATTTTATTCATCCGCCATATACTTTTAACATAGCCGACTCACTCGTAACGAATTTTCATTTACCAAAAACGAGCTTGCTCATCATGACTTGTGCATTTGCCGGTTATGATCTTATAATGGAAGCATACAAAAAAGCTATAAAAGATAAATATCGCTTCTTTAGTTATGGGGATGCGATGTTGATTATTTAATAAAATATTTTTAAAAAATAAAAAGGGAAGGATGCTATAATCAATGTAGCCTCTTTTTTTTTGTGGCAAAACTTGCATCCTAACCAATTACTTAAACCGGTAATTGATTTTACTTCAAAAGTTCAGAATGTGGAAAAATATTTTTTAGAATCATATATAAACTCGTGTAGTTAGCGGGTAAAGACAATTTTATTCTATTAAATTTACAGCGGTTTTTCATAGGATATTGGATTTAACAAGGGGCTGAATTTCCATTCGGGCCCCTTTTTTTTAAACGTAGTCAATTGCTGAATTTTCTGCTATCTGTGTATCCAAAGAAAAGAGATAAATTATTCCTTCACTACCAGGTTCGTTTTCAATTTTAAATCCCGTGAAGAAGATCCTATCATTATTCTGAATTCGCCTGGTTCAACTACTTTAGTTAAATGTAGATCAAGCATTGACAGCATTTCACGAGTGATCCGAAAAGAAATATTTTTTGCTTCTCCTGGCTTTAGATGAATGCGCTGAAAGCCTTTTAACTCTAATACCGGCCTGACGACCGAAGCTACCATATCTCTTATATACAATTGAACAACCTCATCACCCTCGACTTTACCGGTATTCTTTAAAGTAAAATTTACCTGCGCAGAATCTGTTTTGAGAATTGAGTCTTTGCTTAATTGAAGATTACTATAATTAAATGTAGTGTAGCTGAGGCCATAGCCAAACGGATATAATGGCAAGCCGCTCAGATTATAATAATCATCGCCGCGACCGGTTGGCTTATGGTTATAGACCAAAGGCAGCTGCGCTTCAGACATCGGAAATGTAATCGGTAGTTTTCCTGATGGATCGTAATTTCCAAAGAGCACTTTAGCTATGGCCGTTCCTCCCGCTTCACCCGGATACCAAACATCAATCAAAGCCGGAATTTTATCAAGCCATGAATTCATAGTTATCGCGCTTCCACCCACCAAAACAACCACTACAGGTTTGCCGGTCGCAGCAATTTGCCGGATCACTTCTTCCTGGTGGCCGGGTAGTGCGAGCGAAGCCCTATCCTGGAACTCACCTTCATGAATGCCGGCCACGACTACAGCAACATCACATTTCTTCGCAGCATTAACAGCAGCGGTCATTTTCTGTCTCCAATCATTTGCAATATTTACATTCCAGATTAATTTTATTTCACCATTCGCCGCGGGTTCAAAAAATTCAATTTTAATTTTATATTCTTTATTTTTTTCAAAATGATAATTAGTTAGCGATGTGGAATAGGTTTGCTTTTGCCAGTGATCAATAACTAAACTGTCATTCAAATACAGCCTGTACCCATCATCTCCATCAATTCCAATTTTAAAATTTCCTGTTATCGGTGATTTGAGATTGCCTTCCCATCTTATCGAATAGAAATCATTTTCTATGCCATTTGCAGGAGAATTGAATGTCCAGTGAAAGTCTATTTTATTATCAATTCTTTCAATCTTTGAGGAGCCTTGTAATAAGATATTATCGAAGTATGCACCTTTTAAACCCTGTTCTTTTTTGCCATTATCGAGATGAAGTAAATAGTCTGCGGGAACAACCTTCCATTCATTACTTTTTATTCCAGGCCCCGGAGAATAAATAACTGTTTTAACGCTGGTTTTTGTTAGTTCCCGCTTAATGCCTTCGAGAATATTTATCTTGTTGTTCCCCGGGCCACTATAACCTCCCAATCTTGCATCTATAGCATCCTCCCCAATTAAAGCGATACTTTTTATCTTCTTATCAAATGGCAAAACATGATTTTCATTTTTTAAAAGAACAATAGATTTCAGTGCAGCTTCAAGAGCCAGTTGTCTATGGGCATTCATATTAAATTGCAATGTCTTTATCTCTTCTTCTGAAACATACGGATTATCAAAAAGCCCTAATTCAAATTTGGTTCTCAAAATTCTTGATACTGCATCGTCAATTCTTTTTTGATCAATACTGCCATCAAAAAAGGGAGG
>JBDTVF010000397.1:0-3035 GCA_040007325.1 Ginsengibacter sp.
TCGTCACTGAGAATATTTTCAAAAAGATAGAAGCAGGCATGGATAAATACAAGGCCGCAAAGGAAGGATCGCAGGAAATTTATTTTGCTGTTATATCCACTTCTATCACCCTCGCCATTGTATTTCTGCCTATAATCTTCCTCGAAGGTTTCACGGGAAGACTCTTTCGCGAATTCGGAATTGTGGTGG
This sequence comes from Ginsengibacter sp., assembly GCA_040007325.1. Classification (GTDB taxonomy): domain Bacteria; phylum Bacteroidota; class Bacteroidia; order Chitinophagales; family Chitinophagaceae; genus Ginsengibacter. The sequence continues at coordinate 190 of JBDTVF010000397.1, forward strand.
CAGGTGCGGTACTAATATCAGCATTCGTATCGCTCACACTTACGCCTGTACTAAATGTTAAGCTGACCAGTAAAAAAATCGGTCACTCCTGGTTTTATAAAAAGACGGAACCATTTTTCTATGCAATGGAAGCAGGCTATAAGAAAAGCCTTGCAGGATTTATGAAAGTGAAGTGGATTGCTTTGGTGCTGGTGGCTGCGTGTTTTGGAATTATCTGGAGCATCTTTGCAACGATTCCTTCCGAACTGGCCCCGCTTGAAGACAGGAACCAGTTCCGTTTACAGGTTTCAGCGCCGGAGGGCACTTCTTATGAATACATGGATTCCTATATGGATAGCCTTGTACAAATGATAAAAGACTCTGTGCCTGAAAATACAAAGATCATTAGCCTTACTGCCCCTGGTTTCTCAGGTGGCTCCGTTAACAGTGGTTTCATAAGAGTTGCGCTCACCGATCCGAAAGATCGAAAAAGATCTCAGCAGGATATCGTGGATGCCGTGAATCGTTCCATCAGGAAATTTCCACAGGGAAAGGCTTTCGCCATACAGGAGCAAACCATATCTGCAAGCAGGCGTGGTGGTCAGCCGGTGCAATTTGTTATTCAAAATAATGACTTTGAAAAGATAAGAGCTGTTTTGCCGGAGTTTTTAGAGCAGGCAAATAGCAGCTCCGTTCTTGATGGCGTTGATGTGGATCTTAAATTCAATAAGCCGGAGTTACACATAAATATCGACAGGCTTCGCGCCAGCGAGCTCGGTGTGAATGTCGACAATATTTCTCAAGGGTTGGAACTTGCTTACAGTGACCGACGCCTGGGTTATTTTTTAAAGTCCGGCAAACAATATGAAGTACTTGGCCAGGTAGATCGCAATGACAGGGACGATCCAAATGACCTTAGCAAAATCATGGTAAAGAACACACGTGGAGAGAACATAAGACTTGACAACCTTGTGTCTACTAGCGAAGCGTCTACGCCGCCAAGCATATACCATTACAACAGGTACAAGTCTGCGACAATATCTGCTGGTCTTGCGCCCGGGCATACAGTTGGCGACGGTATTAAAGAAATGCAGCGCATTTCCGCTAAACTTCTTGATGATTCTTTTACTACGGCGCTCAGCGGTTCTTCCAGAGATTATGCTGAAAGCGCCGGCAATACGCTATTTGCATTTGTACTTGCTTTGGTATTAATCTATCTCGTTCTGTCAGCACAATTTGAAAGTTTTATAGATCCATTCATCATAATGATTACTGTACCTCTTGCTTTGGCAGGTGCGCTGTTATCATTATGGATCTTTGACCAGACATTCAACATTTTTTCACAGATAGGGATGATCATGCTCATCGGCCTCGTAACAAAGAATGGAATATTGATCGTGGAATTTGCCAATCAAAAAAGAAAGGCGGGGATGGATAAAATAGAAGCAGTGGTTGAATCAGCATTCTCGAGGTTGAGGCCAATACTTATGACAAGTCTTGCAATGTCTCTCGGCGCTTTGCCACTGGCGCTTTCAATAGGCGATGCATCTACAAGCAGGGTGCCACTCGGTATCGTAATTGTTGGTGGTATATTATTTTCACTCATTCTTACCTTATACGTCGTTCCTTCCATGTATGCTTTCCTTTCATCCAAAAAAAGACCATTGAATGAAGCGTTGTAGTCGCCTGATCTGTACATTTCTATTAATAGTATTTGTCTTTTACAACCACGCTTTTGCGCAGGATACACTGTTGACAGTTGAAGACGCCATCAGATACACTATCGAAAATAATTTTGCCGTCACTATAAGCAGGAACAATGTTGAGATTGGTAAGATCAATAATAATTGGGCCAATGCCGGCGCAATCCCGGTAATAAGAGGTTCAGCCAGCAAAACTGTTGGAGTAAATAATCTCCAACAAAAATTGAGTAACGGAACCACTACCATTCGTAACGGCAATAACACAAAAAATACGAGCGCAGGCATCTTGGTAGAATGGCCAATATTCGACGGCTTTAAAATGTTCGCAACTAAAAGAAGGCTTGAGGAATTGGAGAGGAATGGCGAGTATGCGTTTCGCAAAGCACTCAATGAAGCGGTTTACAATGTAGTGGCTGGTTATTATAATGTGGTTACTCTTAAAGAACAGATAAGATCAACAGCTGAGCAAATAGCATTGTATCGTGAAAGATATGTACTTGCCCAGCGGCGTTTTGAAATTGGCACCGGCGCTAAGTATGAAGTGATCCAGGCTGAAGTTGATCTTAATGAACAGAAGTCACTCTTGTTATCCACGCAAAATTCATTGGAGCTTGCCAAAGTTTCTCTTACTAATTCGATGGGGAAAATTCCTGATACTTCTTACAAGGTAGCTGACACTATTTTTATACAACCGTTGCCTGCAATAACAGATGTTCAAAGCAGGATCGAACAACAAAACCCGGACCTTCAACTCGTCAACAGCGATCTTAAGATCTTATTTGAAACAAGAAAAGAAGTTGCAGCGCAACGATTGCCGGTCATTACTTTAAATGGCAATTACAATTTTGTGCGAAATAGCAACGGCGCAGGATTTACACTCTTTAACCAGACTTACGGGCCATCCGGCTCGATCGGTGTGGCGGTGCCATTGTTCAATGGTGGCCTTGTAAAAAAACAGGTAGCCGTAACTGATATCCAGATAAGAAATCAAAACATCACAATAGCTGAAACAAAAAATAATATACAGTCCACACTTGCAAATGCCTATATCAACTACAATAATTCTTTGAAAATTATTGATCTCGAAAAAAATAATCTCCAACTCGCTACGGAAAACATCTACATCGCCACTGAAAGATTTAAAACTTTAAATATCACTTCGGT
>JBDTVF010000398.1:0-3033 GCA_040007325.1 Ginsengibacter sp.
TCTTTTACTACAGCTACCGCAATACCCGGAACATCAAAAGTTTTCAAAGCTTTCTCTACTAACGAGTCTATGCCAGCAGAGGAAATTGGCTGTGAATAGAGAAATAAATTGAACGAACAAAAAATAAGAGATAGTGAAATGAATTTAAATAATTTCATATTGAAGAATTGCGATGAGAAGATGGATTAAACTTTGGTTGCATGTTCTAAGTTAATCCAAAATGAGTATCGGCATTTACCTTTTGTAAAAATGATGGTGTATAGACGGACTACTTCTCGCCGTTCCATTCTTCATAAAACTGTTGAAGGAAATTTTCCATAAACCGATGCCTGTCTTCTGCGAGCTTTTTGCCCGCCGCAGTATTCATGCGATCTTTTAATAATAATAATTTTTCGTAGAAATGATTTATGGTAGGGGCGTTACTTTTTTTATAAGCGTCCTTAGTCATTTGGAGGTCCGGTTTAATTTCCGGATTGTACAATGCGCGGTTCTTAAAACCACCATAATTAAATGCCCGTGCTATGCCGATCGCTCCAAGTGCATCAAGCCTGTCGGCGTCCTGCACTATCTTTAATTCGATAGAAGAAAATTCCTGTTTGAAATTTCCTCCTTTGAAAGAAATATTCCTGATAATTTTTTCTACATGATCTATTACATCCGCGTCCACATCAATTGATGTCAGGAAAGTTTTTGCTTTGTGCGGCCCGATATTTTCATCTCCGTCGTAAAATTTTGAATCAGCTATATCATGTAACAGCGCTGCCAGTTCCACTATAAAATTATTTGCATTTTCTTCTGCTGCTATCAGTTTTGCATTCTTCCATACACGCTCTGTATGCCACCAGTCGTGACCGCCTTCCGCGCCCTGGAGTTCATTTTTTACAAAGTCAATCGTTCTCGATATTATTTCATCTTCCTGCATTCCTGTCTATTTACTTTTCGTGAAACAGAAAGATATGCAATTGAAGAATGGTCAAAAAATTTAAAGAGGTTTGCTTTAGACCTCATCCCAACCCTTCTCCCAAGGAGAAGGACAAGGAGTAACTATTTATTCTTGTTTTAAAGTGTATCAGTTGTCAAATCTATTTACTTTGAGTGGGTAAGGTTAATATTAAAAATCATTACAGTCTGGCTAAATTCTTTTATTATATCAAACTATTTGTGGCAGATAGTTTTGGCCCACTCACTTGGGAGGGGTTGGGGTGAGGTGCTTCACAAAAAAAATGATGTGCAAAAGAGATTGTAAACTTTCATTTGCTGTTTCTTGACATTTCTGCAAGTTCAAGACACACAGTGAAAATCTCTTTGTGCACATCACTACCTGAAACCATCTACAAAAAGCACTTTACGCCAGTCGAATATTTTAATCTTTTATAAATACGATTTGATAAACCTTACCAGTGTTGCCCTGCGGCCCCAGTTGCAAAGACGTGGTAGCATATACTTCACCTTTTGCATCCTGGCCAAAACCTTTCAGGAACTGGCCTAAATTATCAGGAAAGCTTTTAAGTTTCAGGTCTTCAAAAGACCATAATCCTGCAGGCGCAGATTTTGCCAACAATATCTTGCCTGTTGCGCCATTAAAGCTCCCGGAAAAAATACCAAAGATGTACCTGCCGTCAAGAAACGGCATCGAAGGCCCGCGATAAACATTTCCGCCGACAACGGTGATGCCTATCCCACCTTTCGGATTTGCGGAATTGTTGAACTCAATTACAGGATCTATCAGCGGATTGCCTGCTGAATCAGCAATAGGGCAGGAGCCTAATTCTTCCAGGTCATTTGCTGTGCTGAAACAATGTGTGCCTTCTTTTACATTCCAGCCGTAGTTGCCGCCTTTCTTTACAATATCCACCTCTTCATACAATGACTGACCAGCATCGCCAACAAAAAGCTGGTGATCGCCACCCGGGTCAAATGCAAACCTGTATGGGTTTCTAAAGCCGTATGCATAGATCTCGTCTTTCCCCGGAGCATTCACAAAAGGATTATCACGGGGTACTCCATAGCTTCTGTCTTCACCGGACGTATTTACATCGATGCGCAAAATATTTCCAAGAAGGTTTTCTTTTACATCCTGGCCGTTACCTCCGGCATTTACCTTATACCAATCATTCACATGCCCAGGCCCTATATCATCACCATTGCCTCCGTCACCTATCGAAATATACAAGTAACCATCCGGGCCAAACGCAATTGTACCACCATTATGATTTCCCTGCGGGTGGTCTGCCTCAAATATTACTCGTTCACTTGAAAGATCTGCCTGGTTTGAATTACCACCTGAAACTTTAAACTCAGAGATTCTTGTAAGATTATTCCAGGACGTTCCAGGTTCAGGTCCTCCGGCTCTGGGAGGCGCGGTATAGAAAAGGTAAAATTTCCCGTTACTCCTGAACTGTGGATGAAAGGCAAGTCCTAACAGACCACGTTCATCATAGAATGGGCTTAATGTAACCATCTTGCTGCTGATGTCGATAAAGGGATTTGGCAGCATATGACCATCACCATCTACAATCCATACCTTGCCAACCTGGTCTACGATAAATAATCTTTTTGTGCCATCCGGTACTCCCGAAACTGTAATGGGAGACACAAGATTGTCAGCTATGAGTTTGAGATCATATGAGCCTTTTGGTCGCGGATTAAAATCATTTTTTTTGCAACTCATTGCAAACACTAGTGCAGCGAGGAAAAAGAAATAATGGTAGACACGTTTTGTATGTTTTGAAGACATGTCTGCAACCGAAACAGCTTTTGTAATTGTTTTCATAAATAAAATTTGACAGTTAAAGAAATTAAAACAGGTAGACCTATCAGTTAGCCACAGGAATTAAGAGACATAATATGACTTATATCTCCTTATTGGAATAAAAACGGGCGTAGACGATTGCATGTTTTATTGCCATGTTTCTATTGTCCGCAAACACAATGCAATCGACGTTTAAGAACTTTTAGTTATTTCTCTTTCGAAAGGAGTTTGATTTTTCAATCGAATTCTTATTGAGATTGGTTGCCTGCGGTATTAAAATA
>JBDTVF010000399.1:0-3031 GCA_040007325.1 Ginsengibacter sp.
TGTGTGTATTGTTACTCACATAATCATTTTCAAACTGGTTTAATAATTTCTGATAGTCTTTTTCAGTTATCAATGTTGTTTGAACTTTTGCGATCTCCTCGTCAATATCTTTTAAGAGGGTATTTAGATCAGCATTGTTGTTAGGCAACGCAAAGGTGATATAAGCACCGTAATCTTCCAATGCAAAGTTCAACGCCCCCACCTGCAAAGCATCCTTTTTGTCATCCACCATTTTCTTATACAATTTCGAACTTTGTCCTCCGGAAAGATAACTCGTGATCATATTCAGCACTTTTGAATCGTGCGAAGTTTTCCCCGGAATACGATATGCCGCCATGATTGCCGGTAACTGTATGTTGGCATCATACGCGGTATCAATAATTTCTTTCGTAATCGGCACTTCTTTTATTGTTGGTTGAACAACCGGTGCGCCTTTTGGAATATCTGCAAAGTAGGCGGAGATCAACTGTTTGGTGCTGTCAATATTTATATCGCCGGCAACAGATAGCACCGCATTATTTGGCACATAAAATTTATGAAAAAATTCTTTGAACTCGTCCAGAGTGGCTGCATCGAGATCTGCCATGGATCCTATCGGTTGCCAACGGTAAGGATGCAACGTAAATAATTTGGCAAATATAGCTTCCGCAAAATGCCCGTAAGGTTGATTATCGATACGCTGGCGCTTTTCTTCCTTCACCACTTCGTTTTGTGTTTTCACACCCACATCATTTATTACGGGATGCATCATTCTTTCACTTTCAAGCCACAGGCCAAGCTTTAATTGATTAGAAGGAAACTCTTCGTGATAGAAGGTGCGATCCTGCGAAGTGGTAGCGTTGTCTCTTCCGCCATTACTTACTACATACTTCGAAAATTCGCCCCGCTTTATGTTGTCGCTGCCTTCAAATAAAAGGTGCTCAAAAAAATGGGCGAAGCCCGTCCTGTTTACCAGTTCATTTTTTGAGCCAACATGATAATAGACGGAAACAGCAACTACGGGTGCTTTTTTGTCCTGGTGAAGTATCACATGCAAGCCGTTAGCCAAATCATATTCTGTAAAAGAAATTTTTTGAGCAGTGCCGACAATGCAAACCAGCATGCAAATTGCCGCTGAAAAGACTGATTTTTTCATTAATAACATTAGTGTATTTTATTTTAAATTAAGGATGCCAAAGGTATCCAAAATGGGCCATCGCCTCACTAATTGTTTAGGTAGCGGATAAATGAAATGATGAGTGGAAGATAAAAATCGCTTTCCTTCCTTTTGATTATAAAAAATAATAAGCTTTAACTGCTGTGAAATATACTTGTCTTAAAAAAGCCTCCAACTGGCTGTTACCGGAAAAACTTTTTCGTATTTCCTTCCTCTGAGCCCGCCTTATAATAACTGCGAAAATATTCATCTGCTGAAAGAGTTCCGCTTCCTTTAAAAGCGAAAACAAGTAGCAATACCAGAACAATTATCGAAAGTATTAATTCGAAAGCACCATGCGAAGACTGGCGCATGTTCACTAAAAAAACAGCACCGATAAGAATGGGAATCTGAATTATGGAGGAGGTTTTAGTGAATAGCCCAACTGCGATAAATAAACCGCCAAGCAAATTCACATAAGTGATGATAAAGGCTAACACAGAAGAATTATTGTCGACCATCCCAACTCCCGTTTGAGAAATCATTGCCTGTAATATGGCGCTGTCTCTTATAAAAGTGATCCCTTTCCAGAACAAAATAAATCCAAGCGCAATTCGTACAATAGTTAACCATCCTGGCTGACTTACGCTGGTTTTTTCGGTTATTGGTGATTCATTCATAGTTGACAAAATTTTATATTGAAATTAATTTTTGCAATAGCTAAAATTCATCCTTTTCAAAATTAAAACAAATTAACCTGCTATGGTATAGCTTCGACTGCATTTATTGTAAGAAAGATTTCTCAAATTTGTTTCTCAACTCTTTCAACATGCGATTAATACCGGCCTTCATAGTAGTAATCTTTTTACTTTCATCGTGCTCTTCAACCAAACATATCGCTTCGGGTAAAGATGAATTTGGCAGGCTTAAATTACTGAGCGAATATGAAGTGCCGTTTAATAAAGAGTTTCAAAATACGGTGATCGGTGGCTTATCAGGTATTGATTACGACTCCGCAAATCAAGTGTACTACATCATAAGCGATGACCGGTCGGAAAGAAATCCTGCAAGGTATTACAAAGCAAAAATCATTAGTAATGATAGCAAAATAGACAGCGTTGAGTTTATTGAAACAACACTTCTTAAGAATATGGAAGGGAATTTTTATCCCGGGCCCGCACAGGATATTTATCATACACCGGATCCTGAGGCAATCCGGTTTAATGCTTCTAACAATTCTCTTGTCTGGAGCAGTGAAGGAGAAAGAATTGTGACCAGCGATAGAGTGGTGCTTGAAGATCCCACGATCACTGAAATAAATGACAAAGGCATTTACACAGACACATTTGTTTTGCCGCCACAGTTGCCTATGAGTGCCTTGAATCAGGGGCCAAGACGCAATAGTGTATTTGAAGGCTTGTCATTTGCCGATAATTATAAAACACTATTTGTGAATGTGGAAGAACCCCTGTATAACGATGGCTCACGGGCAGGCTTAAATGATGCTACCGGACTTATAAGAATTTTAAAATTTGATGTGACAAGTAAAAAGCCAGTTGCTCAATACGGATATCGCATTGATCCTGTTGCGTATCCACCTGCACCGGAAGGCGCTTTTGTTTTTAATGGTGCGCCGGATATTCTTTCGGTTAATGCTAATGATTTACTTGTAATCGAGCGATCATTTTCAACCGGCCGTCCGGGATGCACCATTAAAATTTACATGGCAGACCTTACGTCTGCAGAAAATATCCAGGATGTAAATTCTCTTGTTGGTAAAAATGTCAAACTTGTTCAAAAGAAATTATTACTGAACATGGATGATCTTCATATCTATATCGATAATATTGAAGGAGTATGTTTTGGACCTACTTTATCCAATGGACACCGTACCTT
>JBDTVF010000400.1:0-3027 GCA_040007325.1 Ginsengibacter sp.
CTTTTTTTTGTTCCGGGAAAATAAGCACTTGCATAGGAGGGCAGCATTCCCCACGTTGATGAAACAAAGCCAACAGGAATGCTGGGATTTGAATCGTTGTATTTAAGATCGATATCGCCGGATATTCTTTGAAACCGGTTAATGTTCCCCCATGGAATTCTCCAATCACCAAATTTGCTTTGCAATTCTGCAATGACACTTGAAAGAGGTTGTATTAAATCAGCCGGTGTAGCAATGCTTACAAATTTATTGGTTCGTATTACCTGGTCAACGTATTGATATTCGTCTTCGTCAGTTTTACTAATCATGATGGGTATTAGTTTTTGTCCCCATTCAACGGCAAGGGTGGTGGCGATTGAATTTCCTCCACAGCGCAAGTTCCATTTTTTTAAAAGCGCTACCACTTCATTCAGTTGCGGGTACAGGCTATCGCTGGTATTGATATTTTTTTCAAATGCATTCACTAACGCCGGAATCAATCTTTCAAATGCAGCAAGATAAGTGTCGTAACCTGCAGCTATCACTTTATCGATCGTATAATTGTTGTCGCTGCTTAATACTTTAACGGCGTTGATGCCACGAAAATTTTCTCCATCAGGTGCCATGTACGCCGGGTAATTTTCTTTCTTAGGGCTATTTTTTCCTGCTGCAGTAAAGGGAGTTGAATTGCAGTTTTGTAACCATCCGTTTACCGGGTTATAAATATGAACACTTTCATTGACAGTGTGCAGGCCTTTCCACTCCGTGGCTTTAATGCTGCCGTCTACCGGTTTTGACCAGTCAAATGATGTATCTCTTTTCGGAATAAAGTTACCATGCCAGTAAGCGATATTTCCTTCAGCATCTGCATATACAGTATTGTTGGATGTATTTGCAAGCAGATCCATTACCTTCTTGTATTCCGCAAAGCTTTTTGCCTTTGTGCGTTGCCAGCTTTGAATCAGTCCCGTCATAGAGCGATTGTTTGATCGAACACTTATCCATTGCCCGTTTCGCCTGGACATTACCGGCCCATGATGCGTAAAAAATGCTATTATAGTTTTGGATGAATTTTTTCCCCCATCCGCGTAGCGAATAGTTATTTTTTTTGTTATTATAGGTTTCTCCTTGTGTTCGTATTCGTAAAATAATTTGTTATCTTTCTTTGACACTTTCTCTGCATACATATCTGCAACATCAACATCACTCGAAGTATGCATCCAACCGCAATGTTCATTGAAACCCTGGTATACAAAAAATTGTCCCCATGTCACCGCTCCATAGGCATTGAGCCCTTCATCGCTCACTACATGTACTTCAGGCCTGAAATAAAAAGTAACATGCGGGTTGATATATAAAATGGAATTATGAGATGCTGTTATTGACGGAGCAAATGCAAATCCATTTGAGCCCGATAAATTTTCCTCTTCTTTTCTTTGATGATTTATAAAAGCATTATTAGAACCAGAATAAAAGTTTTTCAGTTCATCTTCAGAGACACCGCCGGTGCTTATGGCTCCTATGCTGCCATCGGTCCACAAAAGTGCATACCACGGCTTGAAACGATGTAGCAAGGCTGGCTTTGTTCCAGGATGTTTGTAAAGATAAAAATTGATGCCATCAGCAAATGCATCTAAAAGTTTATGCAGCCAGAGCGGGCTTTTATTATAATCGGCAACAGCATCAGCTGAGTCAATAATAAGCTTTATCAAAAGATCATCATATAAAGCTGATTCACCTTTTACCTCTGCCATACGCCCAAGCTTTTCAATGTAATTCATTTCCACCCTCGGGAAATCGTCTTCGCATTGAGCGTATAATAACCCAAATACAGCATCAGCATCTGTTTTTCCATACACATGAGGTATGCCCCAGTTATCGCGTATTATCTCTACATGTTGGGCCTGCGTATTCCAATCTTGAATTTCCCATGGAGTAAAATTTTGCGCAATAAGTTGAATTGGGAAAATAAAAAGGAGTAGAAGAACATTTTTTATTACCATAGCTTCCTTATGTTTTGTGTAAAAAAGTATAAAAAAATGACTGTGCTTTTAGGCAAGAAATTTATAACTATAAACGAAAGTAAATATTTAGGATCGCAATGATGCGTCGCAATAGAAATTCTATTAGGGGTGTAATAATTGGGAATAAAAAAATAGAGATTAGATGTAGCGACTGCAATTCATCTCTGCGTTAACTCCGTTTACTCCTTTCTCTGCGGTGAAAATTTATAGAAAGGAACTCAACCGCGGAGAAAATATAATTCAATTTATTTGAATCCCTTCTTCGCGCTTGAAGGCATACGAGGTATTTAAAATGTATTGATAGAATTCAGTAAGCGTGCTAGCTATTACGAAGTAATAGGAAGGCCTGTACAATTTCTTATAGGTTGTAAGTGTATCTCCGGTGAGCCCGGTGATCCGGTTAATGATTTTCGAATTAAATCGATAATCCACGTAGCGATCTTCTTCCTGCTCCACCAGTCTTTTTTGAAAAGCAAAATTCTGCTTATTTTTTCTGAATTGAAACATACCAATTAGTTGATCCAGATCTAAGCCTGCTGCTCCGCCGGGCTCATAATTTGAGCGGATGGTAGGCTTGTCGAAATCAAATATTTTGGAATAAGCCATCCTGTTCTCAAGGGAATCGCGGCGATACGTATCCGCAAATACAGTGACGCCCTTTAGCAATTTGTATTTGTCTTTAATTTTTATGCGAAGCGAAATATCAAATGCGTTATAATTATTAATCGTTTCTACTGGAAATTTTACGGTTGATTTCCCCAAATAAAAAAAACTGAGTGAATCACCTTTGGCGGCTTGTATGTGATAGGCACCCAATGAATCGGTAGTGGCCGAAAGCCCTGATGTACTGGAAACATTTACTCCCGGTACCACATATAATTTACTGGAATCATACACAGTTCCTGAAATGTTTATTTGTGCGGGAAGATTTTTAAAAGCCGGTATTACAAAAACAAAAAGTAACATGTAGGCCTTCGTTAGTCGGGTTCTTTTCATGCATGTACAATAAGTAATATTACATCAT
>JBDTVF010000401.1:0-3022 GCA_040007325.1 Ginsengibacter sp.
GCTGACCTATTTTTTCTTCAGTGGTCATTTTTTTCATCAGCACATTGATGAAGGTTTTCATTTTAGCATCGGGCGATTGGGCAACTAACTGCATGGAGCAAAACATCATTAATACCGGCAGCAATCGTTTCAACAACTTCATATTTTTTTTATTTTTTTATTAAGTAAGGCAAAAATATTTTCTTCCAAATAGCATATCCTTTGGCATTCATATGAAGGTTATCTTCTAAAAAAATATCTTTCATTGGGGTACCGTCAGCACTGAGCATCGCATAATAAACATTAATAAACTCAGCGTTCTTTTTGTTCTTCAAAAAATCTTTTATCATCGTATTGGCCGCTTCCATTTTTTTGAATAAACGAGCCCGGCTCGGACTTGGCTTCAGCGAAACGAAATCGATCTGCACGTCCGGCATATGATTTCTTATCATATCAAATAAAGTGGTGAAGCGGGAAAAAACCATATTCGAAGTAACTGTATCCGATGCAGCTAAGTCATTCTCGCCACAATAGATCACGATCTGTTTGGGATTGTATGGAAAGATAATATCGTCAGCAAAACGGATTACGTCAGGTAATGTAGAACCGCCAAAGCCGCGATTAATAATGGCATAACCGGGAAAATAATCCTGCACATCTTTCCATTTAGTAAATGAAGAGCTACCAATGAATAAAATAGCGTTAGCAGACGGAAAATGAATGTTGTCCTGTTTTTTGAATTCCTGTATGTCAGCATAAAACGGAGCTGATTCCTGTGCATACAGGTTCGGTAGCGCAGTAAGAAAAAAAAGGATAGAAAATAAATGTCTCAAAATGCTTTTCATAATTGAAGTTTAAGTATCAGTCCAATTCATTTTTCAAAAGCGAGAAGGCGAATTGAAGACTATGATTTATTATAATGAATTATTCAACTTTTATAATTTTTGTTCTTCCAGATATGCCGTTCTCATTAAATGCCTCGATAGACATGTAGTACACCTGGTCGGTAGCGAGACTTTTAAGATCAAGTGAATTGTTGTCATACACCATCCACGAATTATATAACTTACCAGGTGCGATTCCCCAGAGCACATTATATCCCTGGGTGTTTGCTTGTTTGTCCCATGTTATCATAGCATCACGCTTGTCAGCTTTTCGTTTTACATTAAAGTTCTTTACAATCTGCGGCACCTTACCTGTTCCGATACCAAAAACCCTTAATCCTGAAATTGCGAGATAAGGCGTGGGCACGTGGATATTATTATAGCGAACGTAGCGCACTGTTTCAGGCATTGATAACTCCACATAATCATTAGGAACATCACGGTAATTATTTTTTCTATCTACCAATGTCTTCCATGTTTTACCATCAAGCGAACCTTCAATTGAATACATGTGGTGCAGGCCCGGAATTTTTCCGTAAAGCCCGGACTTATAATCGTGATAGTTTACCTGTATCGCATATACTTTTGATGGAGATTCGAGATCAATTTCAATCCATTGCTTGTCATCATTAGCCTGTGCCAGCCAAAAAGTTTTTACATTTTCATCATCAATATTTTTAGCTTCGAAATTTTCCAAAAATGATGAAGCTTTCGCGGGCTTGTTATAGGATAACAACATCCACCCTTTAAACTCACCCGGGTTGCCAGCTACTGCGGGTGCTGCATGTGGATAGTCACCAAACCGTGTATCGCTGTGCAATAAACCATCAGCATCAAACCAGGTCGGATACATGCAAATACGACGTTCCCAATTTACATTTACTGACACTGCCATTGATGCAAAATGCCAGTATTGATCATAAGGGCCAACGACTGTACTTCCGTGACCAGCGCCATTCATAAAGCCTCCCGGCTTGTAAGAAAACGGATTGTTGGGCATGTAGGTAAACGGCCCCATTGCAGAATCGCTGATATAAGCACCATCACCGTAAACATTAAATTCAGTTCCCGGTGCTGCATATTGCAAATAATATTTATTGTTATGTTTTGTCATCCACGGTCCTTCAATATAGCCTCCCAAAATAGTATCAGAATGATTTTCACCGAAACGCTCCCAGCCGTGTTTTTGTGGGTCAAGGTTAAAAAGCTCAGTTGCTTTTTCAGAAGGGCGAAAACGTTTTGACATGTCCAAAGTCTTTCCGCGAATTGGATACTTATTGCTCGACCCCCAATACATGTAAGCCTTTCCGTTATCATCTATAAAAAGATCAGGATCCTGCAGGTCATTTATTATGGAAGGAACAGCTTTCCAATCACCTTTCTTTGGATCATCGGTATAAAGAATACTCATGGAGCCGGACGGATCGCCCGCCACATACAATACAGAGTCTTTATAGTTATGGGCTGCCGGTGCATTTGATCCCTGGAAATACCATTTTTCAGGATAAATAAAATCCCAGTTATTCAAATCTGTTGAATGCCAGTAACCAAGAGAGCGGGTTACGAACATATAATATTCATTTTTGAATTTAACTACTGCCGGGTCAGCGCCGGAACGATATGAAATATCGTTGTTAGCATTATAGATCATGTAAGTGTAATCGACATTCAATGGATTACAGTACGTATTCATTTGTATAGACTGACCATACAGATTTATGGTTGTCATTCCAAAAATGAATGCAATCGTAAAGAGCAACCTGTATTTTATTTTCATCAACCCAATATTTATCCCGCCCGGGGGTTTCCCTATTTCAAGGCTTCATCTTTTTCTTTTTCTAAAAAATTTGCTCCGGCTCCAATGTCTTCTGTTTCCCATTCAAGCAATGCCTCGTCAGGCACAGGATTTAAAGGTACAGTACTTGACTTTGATGGTTCGTTATACGGCACATTCCCGCTACGGTTATATACTGAAATCAGGGACCACCGTGGTCCATCGGAAAGATTAGCCTCCGAACGATGCAACAAATTACTGTGAAAAAATAAAGCATCCCCCGCACTGATCTCCACATAAACCAGTTCCAAAGTTTTCAAGGCAAGGTCTACATAATGTTGTGAAGCGCCAACCTGTTCGCCTGCAAAACCATGCTCTATACGTC
>JBDTVF010000402.1:0-3015 GCA_040007325.1 Ginsengibacter sp.
ACAAAAGAGTTTGATGATTTTTACCGTGACTGGCCAAATATTATCGTTGCAGATAATAAAACAATAGCCTCTGTCGATAAAAAGTGGTCTAGCCTTGGGCTTGGTGATTTTATTCCATCACCATCTTTAAAATTTAAAGACCAGATGTATGGAGAGGAGGCAGTCGCCTCCCCAAACCCCTCCAGCGTAGTGGCATAGTACTCTTGTTGTGCTATTTACTTTTCCCACCACTTTGGTTGCCAATTCATCATATGATTAGCGTGTTGAACTGTTCAGAAGGTAGTAATATGTTTTCTGGAGATATCTCTCACAACAAACATCTTACCTTGTACTTCTTCCCCCTTTAGGGGTCAGGGGTTAAATATCAGTCGCCTCTCCGTAAGCCACGGCGGTAGCCTCTTTCACGGCTTCACTCATGGTAGGGTGCGGATGTATAGCGTTTAATATTTCGTGTCCTGTTGTCTCCAATTTTCTTGCAGTTGCTACTTCTGCGATTAACTCTGTTACATTATTACCGATCATATGGCAACCCAAAAGCTCCCCATACTTCGCATCGTAAATGATCTTTACAAAACCTTCTGTGCTGCCGGAAGCAGTTGCTTTTCCACTGGCAATGAATGGGAATTTTCCGACCTTTAATTCATAACCGGCATCCTTGGCCGCTTTTTCTGTATAACCAACTGAGGCTATCTCTGGTGAACAGTATGTACAACCCGGTACGTTGTTATAGTCAATCGGGTCGGGTTTGTGACCGGCGAGATGTTCCGCAGCGCTAATGCCCTCACGCGTGGCCTTATGAGCAAGCGCCTGGTTAGGTGTGCAGTCACCTAGTGCATATATTCCGGAAACACTCGTTTGCAGATTGCCGTCAACTACTATTCTTCCTTTGTCAGTCTTGATTCCCAATTCTTCGATACCAATATTTTCAAGGTTTGCAGTAATGCCCACAGCACTCAAAAGTATATCTGCTTCAAGTGTCGTTTCTCCGTCTGCTGTTTTGATCTTTGCTTTAATGCCATCACCGCTCGTGTCAACACTTACCACCTCACTATTCACCATTATTGTAATACCTTGTTTCTTGAAATTCTTTTCCAGTTCTTTAGAAATATCTTCATCTTCTACAGGAACGATTCTTGGTAAAAATTCTACGATGGTAACTTTTGTGCCCATGCTATTATAAAAGTAGGCGAATTCAGTACCTATAGCCCCCGAACCGACTACGATCATTGATTTCGGCTGGCTTGGCAGGTTCATGGCATCGCGGTATCCCACGATTTTTTTACCGTCTATTTTTAAGGCAGGTAACTCACGAGCTCTTGCACCTGTTGCTATAATAATATTCTTTGCTTCGAGCACCTGTTTTTTGCCGTCTTTATCTGTCACTTCCAATTTGCCTGGAGCAATCAACTTGCCATTTCCCATCACCACATCAATCTTATTTTTCTTCATCAAAAATGTTACGCCCTTGTTCATTTTATCAGCAACGCCACGACTTCTTTTTATCACATTGCCAAAGTTTTGCTTTGGGTCGTTTATCTCTATTCCGTAATCAGCCGCGTGTTTGGCATATTCATAAACTTGCGCACTTTTCAGTAAAGCTTTCGTAGGGATACAACCCCAGTTCAAACAAATACCACCAAGACTTTCACGCTCAACAATCGCAACTTTTTTGCCCAATTGTGAAGCCCTGATTGCGGCAGGATATCCTCCGGGTCCACTTCCTAATACTATTACATCGTATGCCATATTGTTAGATTTTTTGTTTTAAAAAAAGCGTTGCAAAATTACTTTGAAATGGGCAAAGCACAAAAACACCAATGCCATTTCTATAAAGGGCAGCCTATACCTGATTTTAGTATACATAACCCCTTAATGTGATCTATACAGCATATTACTTTGCTAAATACAATATTACTTTTCCGATGGCTTTTTAGCTTCTCCATCTTCCTCTATTGTCTTCAATGTATTTATGCTGAGATTGAACTCGAAGCCAATAAGCACAGCAAGTGAATTGATAAATATCATTATCATCAAAACCATGATAGTGCCTATGGAACCGTAAAGTAGATTGTAGCGGCCAAAATTGCTGACAAAGGATGAAAAAACTATAGTAACTATTATGCTTAGCAAAGTTGCGATAACTGCACCCGGCGACACCAATTTCCATCGTTTTACTGTAGAAGGGGCATACTTATAAATAAATCCATAAGTGTAAAAAATCAGGGCAATAATGAAAAACCATTTAGCAGTAAGAATGATTTCCCGTACCGTTTCATTTTTTACTCCTAGCAGGTTTAGAATATTTCTTTGTAATAGCAGAAGGATTAAGAAGGTTAACAATAACGCGAAAAGCATTATCGTAAGCTTGATAGCATTCCACCTTTTCTTCAATCCCTTTATTTTTTTAAAGCCAACATAATCCTTATTGAACGATCGCATTAAACCCATCACTGCATTTGACGCAAAAAAAAGTGATAGCAAAAACGTAAATGAAATGAGACCGATTTTTGAACCATTAATTATCTCATCTATGAATTGTATTACGCCTTTATTGTATTCATAAGAAGGAATGATGTCGCGTATTAAACCATGCAACTGAATCCCGAGAGCCCGCTTGGAAATAAATGGAAGATTTGGTATAAGGGTAAAAAGAAAAAGACACGTGGGAGGCACAGACATTATAAAATTGTACGAAATGGCGGCAGCTCTTTCAGTAAGTACCGGTACACTAAACCCGTTCGAAAAATTTTTCAGAACCGCGTGTAAAGAAAATCCATGGAATCCGCGGGGCGCCCATTCTTTGCTTCTACTTTTCAGGTAACCTATGGGATGGATGTTGGAAAATATTCTTGCCATTTTTATCAAAGCGGGAATGGTTGATAACTCTCTGCGAAATCAGTACAGTTAACCGAAAATACTTATTATTAAATTATTGATTCTGTTGTTTTGCTCTTATCAGACTATCGAGTGCCTGCTGATATGATTTAGCATAGATCAAATGCTCCCTATATGTAG
>JBDTVF010000403.1:0-2997 GCA_040007325.1 Ginsengibacter sp.
TATAATTGAGTTGGCCATTTTGTATTTTACTGGCATCTAATAATTCTGTAACCAGTCTATTCAGACGTTCTATAGCTTGATCAGTTTTGGTAGCGTATAAAACAGATGGGTTTTCCTCACTTAATGAAAGCAGCAGTAATTGAGTATAACCTTTGGCAGTCGTAAGGGGTGTTTTCATTTCATGGCTTGCAATGCTTATAAACTCGTCCCTTTGTTTCAACAATTTTTCAGAGAGTTTTTGAGATGCCTCCAGTTCAGTATTAGCTTTTAAAAGGGATTGATTAATTCTTGCAAGCTCTTTTGTACGCTTTTCGAGGGTGATGTCCCTGAGAAAGGCAATAAACAATTTATTTCCCTGCTGCATTGCCTGCGAAATAGTGATTGATATGGGAAACTCTTTGCCTTCCTTATTGAGTGCGGTAAGTTCTAGTGTTCTATTTAGAATCCGTGCCTCACCTGTTTTTAGAAATCGTTTCATTCCTTCCCTGTGTGCCTGGCGGTATTGTGTTGGAACAATGATATCGGTTAAATGCAATCCTAAAACTTCTTCGGCCTTCCATCCGAATATTTCTTCTGTTTTAGGATTCCATAAGGTGATAATACTTTTCTCGTTAATTACAATAACAGCATCGGGAGCATTGTTGATTATCTGCTTACGATACTCTTCTTTTTCCTGCAGTTCTTTATTGAGTTCAAATTCCTTTGTTACATCCTGCAAGGTTCCTACTAATAATTTTTCATCTCCTGATTCTATAACTCTTCCCGTTCCTTTTATATAGATGCCCGTTCCGTTTTTGGTATACATGCGGTAATGCCATGTATCAGCCGTTTTGCTGGCTACAACTTTTCCCGCTGCCTGAGTTACATAGTCCCTATCTTCCGGATGCACATGTTTATTAAATTCTTCCAACGAAGGTTCAAATTCATTTGGCTCATATCCTATCAGCCTGAATAAATTATCAGAGTAAGAAAGTTTCCCTGTTGTTAAATTAAATGAATAGCTGCCCTGCTTTGAACTTTCTTCTGCTTGCTTAAAAGTTTCATTTTGTATGTGAAGCTGATAAGTGCGTTGTTTTACTTTCTCTTCTAATTCTTCGGCAAATTTTTTCTGCTCTTCAATATTGGTATTTGTTCCTATCCATGCAATAATTTTTCCCTGCTCATTTTTTTGAGCGATACCCAAGGCTAAATACCAATGATAGCTGCCGTCATGGCGGAGCCAGCGATTTTCAATTTTAAAATCTTCACCGGTTTGAATGCTGTGACGCCAATGTTTTAATGTTTGTGGCAAATCAAGCGGAGAAATCATTTTTTGCCATCCATCGCCAAACAATTCATCAATTGTTTTTCCTGTATAATCAAGCGTATACTGGTTAAAGAAGTTACGTTTTCCGTCTGGCTCTGCTGTCCATATCATGTGAGGAACGGTTTCGGAAAGTGTTCTGAATTTGGCTTCGCTTGCTGCAATTTTTTCTTCTGCTTTTTTCCGTTCGGTAATATCGCGGTTTACAGCAACTGCCGCAATGGGTTTCCCGTTTTCATCATACACATAAGAAATGGATACGAGCACGCTCACAAGCGTACCATCTTTTTTGGACTGCACTACTTCGCCTTGCCATTTGCCTGTAGCATCTAAAGCTTTTGACCATTCTTGCTTGTCTTCATCTGATAAAAATTGCGTGCTTAAAAGTTCCATTGCATATTTGCCCATTACTTCTTCGCTTGCATATCCATATAGATTTTCTGCACCTTTGTTCCAACTGATAGTTTTATAATCCATATCAGTGCCCACCACCGCATCGGCAATATTTTCAGTGAGTGTAGCGGCAAGGCGTAAGGTTTGATTGGCTTCTTCGATAAGCTTGCGTGCTGTAACCTGTTGTGTAACTTCCACTCCATGAGACAACAATCTATCAGTATTTCCATTTTGGTCCTTTATGGGCTGCATTACTGAATTATAATAGTGCAAAACCAGCTTACCAGTACTTTTATCAATTAATTCAACAGGAAATTCATTTGCAATAAAAGGTTCCCCTGTTGAAAAAACATTATTCAGAATATCTATTAATCCCTGTTGTTCAATTTCGGGAAAAAGTTCTTCAACAGTTTTACCAATGATTATTTTTCTGTCAACTAATTTCTCGTATTCAGCGTTGGCAAATTCATAAACATGTGTATTGCCTTTTAAAATAGCAATACCTGCCGGAGCATTCATAAACGAATTGTAAAGCACCACACGCTCCTTGTCTAAACGCTGTTCGCTTTCAATTAGTAACTGGCGGGCAACCATTTCTTTTGTAACATCCTGCAGGGTTCCATTAAACCGGTAGGCTATGCCTTCATTATTAAAAAATGCCAATCCTTTTGCCCGCACAATTCTTTCATTTTTTGTTTGTGGATGAATGATTGTATAGGTAATATCGTAATGCCCTCCAGAAGAAAATTGCAAAGCCTTTTGAATAGCGCCTTTTACCTTTTCCCGCTCCTTATCTGCAATTACTGCCAGGGCAGCGGGCAGTTCTATCTCAACGTTGGGCTCCAGCCCAAACCATTCTTTTAAACGGTTGTTTCCTCTAAATTTACCGGTGGCAGGGTTTAATTCCCAGGTGCCTAATTCAGTTGCTTCAATAGCAAATTGTAATTCCTGTTCACTTTCCTTTAATGCCTTTACCGCTTTTACTTTTTCGGTAGTTTCAATTACGGTAACCAGCACACCAGCAACTTCACCATCATCTAAGCGGATAGGGCTGTAAGAGAAATCAAAAACACATTCTTCTACATAGCCATTCCTGTCCAGATGCAAAATAAAGTCGGGAAAGCCAACTGGTGTACCCTGCATCACACCTTTAAACATGGGCCCTATGGTAGGCCATATTTCTGCAAAAGTTTCGCGTGTGCCAATACCCAATGCCTGCGGATGTTTTGTGGCGCCAAGAATGGGACGGTAACCATCGTTATACAACTGAATATATTCCTTGCCCCATGCTATGTACATAC
>JBDTVF010000404.1:0-2996 GCA_040007325.1 Ginsengibacter sp.
GCGGGGCTTCGAATCCTGCAGATATTAACTTCATCGGCCATCAAAAACAAATAGAGGACATGATGAACTCTATTGAGGTGGACAGGGTGCCGCTGATTGACGGGTATGAAGGGCGCAAATCTGTAGAAATTGTACTTGCTATTTATGAAAGTGCAAAGTCTGGCGCGATGGTTACATTATCGGAACCAACTTAATTTTTACAATAAATTCCTTCTTAGAATAAAAAAATAAGCTACCAAAAAATGAGTAAAACAAGAGAATTGATGGCGAACAACCTGAAAGTCAAAATTTTTGAAAACAGATCGGAAATGGGAGAAGCTGCGGCTGTTGATGTTGCTAAAAAAATAAAAGCTTTATTGTCCACTCAGGACTTTGTAAATATAATTTTTGCGGCAGCACCCTCGCAGAATGAATTCTTGTCATCTTTGACTGAACACCATGAATTAGACTGGGGGCGGATAAATGCATTTCATATGGATGAATATGTGGGTCTGAAGGAAGATGATCCGGAACGTTTCGCCAACTTCTTGAAGAAAAAAATTTTCGATAATGTACCGTTTCACAAAGTTCACTACCTGGATGGCGATTTCAACGATCCTTACCCTGAATGTGAACGATACACCAGGCTACTTGAAAAACATCCACCGGATATTGTGTGCATGGGTATTGGAGAAAATGCTCACCTCGCATTTAATGACCCGCATGTGGCTGATTTCAACGATCCACTCGTGGTAAAAGTAGTAGAGCTCGCAGAGGCTTCCCGGCTTCAGCAGGTACATGATGATTGTTTTACGATGGTTGATGATGTGCCAACTTCTGCTATTACCCTCACAGTTCCCGCACTTATGCAGGCCAATTCAATTTTTTGCATAGTGCCCGGTCAGAAAAAAGCAGAAGCCATTTATCATACTTTGTTTAGCGAAATAGATGCAAATCATCCTTCTACTATTTTGCGAAAGCACGAAGCCGCTATTCTTTATTTGGATAAAAATAGTGCTGGAAAGCTGTTAAGATAATGAGGTATGAAAAATTTAGCTATGATTAAATTCACGAATTTCAGTAGACTATTACGTACATATTAGGATGCCGTGCGGCATCAATAACAAATATCATTTTTAGTCAATAAAAACAAGAAAAAAGACTAATAGTTATGAAGAAAAAATATTTCCCCGGAATCTGCATTTTAGCGATACTATGCAATGTCTCATGTAACAATCCCGAAGCGGTTGATTATAGCTCGTGGAGAACTTATACGGGAACCAAGAAGGGAAACAGATACTCTTCAAACGACCAGATAAACACAGGGAATGTAAAAAATCTGAAGGTAGCCTGGACATATAGCGGTAAAGACACGATTGGAGGCCCTAATGAATGTACGCCAATTATCATAGACGGTACACTGTTTGGAACTACATCTTTTTTAAAGCTCTTTGCCTTAGACGCTGCTACAGGAAAACAAAAATGGATTTTTGATCCCGCCATGATTGATAGCAACTTTTTAAATAAGCCGGGCAGGGGTGTCGCTTATTGGCAGGATGAGACTGGTGCTGACAAACGGATATTATATACCGCCGGGTCTAAGCTTTATGCAGTTAGCGCTATCACAGGCAAACTAATAAACACCTTTGGAGAAAATGGCTATATAGAGTTAAAAAAAAATCTTGACCGCGACAGTGTGGAAGACGGTTACGGAGTTAGTTCTTCACCAGGAATAATCTATAAGGATCTTATTATTATTGGTATGAGTTTGTCCGAGGACGCCGATGCCCTGCCCGGGCATATCAGGGCTTTCAATGTGAGAACTGGAAAGCGGAGATGGATTTTTCATACGATACCACATCCTGGCGAAGTTGGATATGACACCTGGGAAGATAAAGATGCATGGAAAAGAACAGGTGGCGCTAATAGCTGGGCTGGCAGAGCGTTGGATGAAGAAAGAGGGATTGTATATATTCCGACTGGTTCCGCAACTCCGGATTTTTACGGCGGCATGCGGAAGGGTTCAAACCTTTTTGCGAATAGTATCATTGCATTAGACGCTGCTACAGGCAAATACATTTGGCATTTCCAGGTGGTCCATCATGATTTATGGGACCGGGATCTACCGGCCAATCCAAACCTGGTAACGATCACTCATAATGGGAAGAAAATTGACGCTCTTGCCCAAATCACAAAGCATGGCTACATCTTTATGTTTGACCGGGCTAATGGCAAACCCATTTTCCCGATCGTAGAAAAACCCGTACCGCAGGAAGCGCTGCCGGGAGAGAAACCCTGGCCTACTCAACCTTTCCCAAAGCTTCCCGAATCTTTTTCGCGCCAGCGATTTGATTCTCAAGATGTGAGTGATCTTACTCCCGAAACGCACAGACAGTTAATGGAAAGGTATATTACTATAAAACACAAGGCGCAATTTACACCGCCCGGTAAGGGAGGTGCGTGGATCTTTCCGGACTTCAGTGGCGGAGGGGAGTGGGGAGGGGCTGCCGTTGACCTGGATACAAAAATTATGTATGTAAATAGTAATGAAGTTCCCTCATCGCAGCTTATGATTGATAGGCCCAGGGGAGGCAAAGATATGAGCTCACTTCACAGACGTGGCTTTAATGTTTACAACAACTATTGTATAACATGTCATGGGCCGGAATTAAAAGGTTCGGGGGCGGAAATTCCGGCACTTGTCGGGTTAAATAAAAAGTACAATGTCCCCCAGGTAAGTCAGATTTTAGAAAATGGACGAAACCGGATGCCACCGTTCAGGCAAATACCGGAAGAAGACAAGAAAGCGTTGTTGGCATTTCTGTTAAAACTAAAGCCCGCGAATAATAAAGAACTGGCGGTATCTGAAAACCTTGGAAACATAAAAGCCGATACTGCAGTAAAAAAAAGCAACCTTGCAGAAGATATTCCATATAGAATGACCGGCTATAACCGCTTTATGGATAGCGAAGGATATCCGGGAAATAAGCCCCCGTGGGCAACACTAAATGCTATTA
>JBDTVF010000405.1:0-2959 GCA_040007325.1 Ginsengibacter sp.
TTGATGCTGATGGAAAGCCGGTGCATCGCTTTGTTGGGTCAAGTCCTGCAGAGGAGTTTCTGGCAAAAATAAAAATATCCCTAAATCCTGAAACACAGTATTACACTTTGCTTAACCAATATAACAATGGAAAAAAAGAAAGTGCGTTTCTTCTTAACATGGCGAAAGCTGCTCTGGAAGCGTACGATATGCAAAACGCCATGAAAATCGCTGATGAATATCTTGCAACGCAAAAAGATTTGTATACAAAAGATAATCTGACTTTTTTAAAACAAGTCACACAGAAAAGTTCTGACAAAGGTTTTGATATAATGCTTAATCACGCGGATAAGGTAGATGCTGTTTTAGGCAAAGGAGAGGCTGAATCCATTGCACAATCTATTATCATGCGTGAAGAGGTTTTCAAAAATTTTCCTGGGGATCCAAAGAGCAAGCCTGATTGGCAAAAAATGGAGAGTGGTCTTATAAAAAAATATCCCGCACAAGCACCGGAAGCTATCGCAAAGGCAAAAGTAATATGGTACCAACATGCAGCAGATTGGAATAATTATCAAAATGCAATAGTAAACTATATGACTAAATACGGCACCAATGCTTCTTCCGAGGAACTGAATAATTATGCCTGGACAGTTTTTCAAAATTGCCCTGACATGAAATGTGTAGCAGAAGCGCTCGAATGGAGCAAGCGTAGTTTTGATGGTAATAATACGCCCGGCTTTATCGATACCTATGCAAATATTCTCTATAAACTTGGCAGAAAAGATGAAGCAATAGAGTGGGAGAATAAGGCAATGGGGTTTGCGCAAGGGGATGATAAGAAAGGCTACCAGGAGGTGATAGATAAAATGAAAAATAATGAAAAGACATGGAACTGATTTAATAAAACTATACAGCTAATATGAGCGAAGACTTGCATACAGTTTCTCAAAACGGTAAGGTGTGTTACATGGAAATTCCTGCCACAGATATAAGGGCATCTGCAGATTTTTATGAAAAAGTTTTTGCCTGGAAGATCAGGAAAGACAATGAAGGCAATATTTCATTCGATGATACGGTAGGGCAGATTAGTGGTATGTGGGTAATCGGCAGAAAGCCCTCTGCTGAAACCGGTATTTTAATCTCAATAATGGTTACGAGCGCTGCGGATACTTTAAAGCTGATCGCTAAGAACGGTGGCAAAATTATTCGCGAGCCTGAAGGCGATGGCGAAGTAATCGCATTGTTTTCTGATCCTGCGGGAAATGTCTTTTGCCTTTACCAAAGTTCTCACTAATTATATCTTTTCACTGTTTACTTAGCAAAGATGTCCTCGCTCGTGGATCACTTTATTTTGAACAATCCTTTCCAATTCTCCATTCTTGTTACAGGCTGATTTCTCAATCTTCATCGTGCATATACAATCATGTAACTGGATGAAAAGTTGCGTAAGCTTTTTCTTTTCATCTGTATTCAACTTTGAGTCCGCACAATAGTACGTTACCTCAAGCATGCTATGGTTGGGCATTACAACATGCGTGGTATTTAATGTGGTTTGCATAATTTTTTATTTGTAGAGCGCAAATTGCAAACCATAGATGCCGAAAAATTTAAAAGTTATCAAGCGCTTGTGGATAAAGGTTCAGGTGAAAGTGGTTAATTGTATTCTTTGAAATCACTAATGTGTAGCTTTGTACTTCAATGAAAGCAAGTACTACCAGGTTTTCTGATAGGGTCGAAGATTATATCAGGTATAGGCCATCTTATCCCGCAAAAGTCATCAATGTTCTTCAAGAGACAATCGGATTTACTTCTCAAAATATTGTTGCAGATATCGGTGCAGGAACCGGTATTTCTGCACAGCTTTTTTTAAACAATGGCAATAAAGTTTTTGCAGTAGAGCCCAATAAAGAAATGCGCGATGCTTCAGTGACGCTCCTTTCAAAATATGAACATTTCGCAAGCATTAACGGCACGGCGGAAAATACAGCATTGCAGAATGACTATGTAGATCTTGTCTTTGTTGCGCAGGCATTTCATTGGTTCAACAGGCAATTAACAAAAATTGAATTTGAAAGGATCATGAAACCACTTGGCCACATTGCCTTGGTTTGGAACGTGAGAAAAGAAGAAGACGCTTTTCAAAAGGGTTATGAAAGGATGCTGCAAAGTGTTGATGACTATAACTACGTCAATCATAAGAATGTATCTGATGAAGAAATAGAAACTTTTTTTGCTCCACGATCTTTTAAAAAGATCGTGTTGGAAAATTCTCAGGTGTTTAACGTCGAAGGTTTTAAAGGAAGACTTATGTCATCATCATATTTTCCCAAAGAGGGGGCAGAACATGAGAGGTTAATAAAAGAAGCGGGAGAGTTATTCAGAGAACATGAAAAAAATGGTGTGATACATTTTCTTTACGATACCACCATGTACATCTGCTAAAAGCGATATTAAGTCGGCAGTTCTTTGGGATCGACAGTTTTTGATTTTCGCCGGGTTAAAGGAATTTTGATTGTCTTTGTCTCGAGTTTTTCATCGCCCAATAATACACCCCATGGCTTAAGGCTTTCTACTCTGTCGAATATTATTTTCATTATTGCAATCACGGGAATGGAGAGAAACATCCCGGAAATACCCCAGATCATTTCACCAAGCACAACACCCAGCAAAGTTATAAATGCATTGATGCGTAC
This sequence comes from Ginsengibacter sp., assembly GCA_040007325.1. GTDB lineage: Bacteria > Bacteroidota > Bacteroidia > Chitinophagales > Chitinophagaceae > Ginsengibacter. The sequence goes on from JBDTVF010000405.1 coordinate 2,673, forward strand.
TTTTGAACCCACGATCATTGGCAGCAGAATATTGCTGTCTATGAGGTGCATCGCAACCACTGTTATCACTACCAGCAAAACCTTACCTGCCATGGCTGTGGTTGCAAAAGTGATGACTACATTAAGCGCTAATGCAGAAAAAATACCGATGTAAGGCACTATGTTGAATATGGCTGTGATTAGGCCAAGAAGAATCGCATATTTAATTCCAAGCAATAAAAAGACCGTGCAACAAACAACCGCTACTGTGCTCATTTCAAGAAAAAGTCCCACTACGTATTTTCTTA
>JBDTVF010000406.1:0-2944 GCA_040007325.1 Ginsengibacter sp.
TTAGAATTTGGTAAAACTGTGAAGCAATAGAAACATCTTCAGCATTCAACTTTAATTCATTTGAAAGTGTACATGAAGAACAAGACAAAAATGCATTGAAGATGCTTAAGAAGGAAGTATCATTGGTTTTAGGATAGTAAAACTGAAGCGAGCTTTTTATAGAGACTTTCTGTCCGCCTGTTTCTTCAATTTTCATATAGCCCTGTAGTGGTTGCCTGTTTGGCTGCATACTTGTTATTTTCCAGTCTCCTGAATACATTTCAATCACGTTGCCGGCGGTCGGCGTTACGGTTGCAACATTATCCTGGCTTTGCTTTTTGTTTATGGGCCGGGATTTTTCAACTATTGTTTTAGGTTGTTCAACATTGCCATTTGCCGTCTCCCTGATTACAGGCTCAGCGTAACCGTTAGTATTTTTAATGGTGTCGGTCGGTGAATTCTCATTTCGAATTACTGTAGTTGAATTACTTTTTGAATTAAACACCAGGAAACTTACGACCGCGATTATTAACAATGCACTGATTAATATAGCGACAGCATATTTTTTATAAAAAGGTTCAGTGGGTGCTGGTGCTACTATAGTTGCCGTTTCTCCAGCTGCAAAGGACTCTGCAGCAGTAGTATCCCTAAGTTCATTGATGAGCAGGCCCAGTCCTGTGTGATAATTTTTTGCAAAATCGATATGTTGCAGCCGCTGAAGACGAAACGGAGTTTTACTGTCGACAACAATAAGAGGTATTACTTTTTTCTTTTGCTCCAGTGCATAATACACTTCGTCTAACACGTTATTAGAACTTACTGATTTTTCAGTTTCAATAAAAAGGAGACAATCGCATGTCTCAAGCGCTTTTTCAATCTCAAGATCCCATTCGGAGCCTGCTCTTATATCTTCCTGGTCTATCCAGACATTAAAGCCTTCTTTCTTGAGATCGAGCGCAAGTCGCAATGCAAAGGCCGAACCGTCGGCCCTGGAATAGCTAAAGAAAATTTTTTCTAAAATCATGAAGCAACAAATAGAGCCTCAAGATACGGCTAAAAAGAAAATCAGTGAAAGCACTTTTTAGGAAAGCATATAGCTAATATCTTCTTCCGGGTTAATTTCCCCTATAACAGGTTTTTCCCCGGGTACTTTTGCAGAAAACAATTTTGCCGGATGTTTACCAATAAGTTTCAATGTGCGATCATTCAATAACAGGCCTGTTCCTTCCGGTAAACCTATCACTTTTAACGTGGGGTTCATCGTGACGAACTCTAACAGCCGCTGATCACGGGTTTCACCATTAAACCCCTTCGGTTTTTGATTAAAGTAATGTGGATTTATTTGAAATGGAAAAAAGCTTAACGCTTTGAAACTTTCAGGCTGTATCACCGGCATATCATTAGTTGTGCCTATCGTTGGGCCGGTGATATTTGCCCCTGCACTCCAGCCTATATAAGGAGTGCCGTTCTCCACTTTATTTCTTATAAGGTCCAAAATCTTGCTTTCATAAATATCATGAAGCAGTTTAAATGTGTTACCACCGCCCACCATTATCGCATCACTTTGCTCAATTACTTTTATCGCATTATGATGGTCGGCGATATTTATTTTATAAGGCAGACCTTTTAATGCCGTTGAAACATCGTTCGCATACGCATCATATTTTTTGCTTACTAACGCAAAAGGAATAAAAGCAATGCTAAGTTGCCTGATACCAAGAATTTCTTTAATAGATAAAACTGGGGATTCAAGGTAATCTTCCCTTCCGGCGCGTGAACTGCTTAATGCAAGTACTTTTTTTGATGACATTCATAAAGGAACAAATTTTTTGTTTATTCCTTTTTTAGAATGAAATAAATAAATAAGCGATGGGTTAAACCTCAATATTACCTTCTATAGAATCATCCATCGTTTTACCAATAATAGCACCTGTCAATCGTTTTAGTAACCCTACCGCCATATTGTGTTTTGTATCCCAATAGTAGCCTTCTTCCGGTGTTACTTTAATTACCGAAATACGTGGATCATCAACGCCACCTGTAAACCATGTTTTTAGTATTGGTTTCCACAACTCGTCGATCATTTTCTTGTCTTCGCTAACGGTAGCCTTTCCTGAAAGATTCAAAAAGTCGGAATAATTGGAGCCCTGGAATAATAACTGCACCTGTATGTCATTTTGTATCTCCTGGTTTTTATGACTATCATTTGCGCTAAGGAACCATAGATTGCCGGCGTCATCTACTTGCTGGACTGACATGGGCCGTGTTGCAAAAGGTTTCCCCGTTTCGATGTGTGTACAGAAAAAGCAGGACGGCGCTTTATCAATAAGTTCTTTAATTTTTTTTATTGCGGCTTCTCCTTCCAGGTTTTCGAAGTTATCTTCCTCTTGTTGTTTGTTGATGCTGTCCATAGATTAAGTTTTTTGGTGTTGAAAAGCCTGCATCAACTTTTTGATACAGGCATAAGGAAAGAAAACACTTTTGAAATAGTAATTGTTTAGTTTTAGATTAAAAAAATTGAATCCAACTTTTTGTCATAAGATTTAGTAAACAGCTTTTTTATAAAAAAATAATTTCCTTGTATGAAATTGAACGACCAATGAAGCAGTTATTTTTTGCGATGGCCATTTTAATTCTTATTTCTTGTAATTCCAGGTTTCTACCTATTAAATATTCGGGTAAGGCATGGGCTGTGCAAACAATTCCCGGTAAAGTAGAATGTGAGTTTTACGACAGAGGAGGAGAAGCCATAGCTTACCACGATACGGATAGCATCAACAATGGTAGTGGAAAACTCAATCCTGCAAATGGAAATTATCTCAATGAATTCAGGATGAAGGAAGGAGTTGATATATCCTATACAAAGAGCAACAATATTGATAACAATCCTTTCAATGTAATCGCTCCGCAAATGGATCAATTATATGTTGGATGGACACAACCGGGCGAATGGATAAATTATACT
>JBDTVF010000407.1:0-2931 GCA_040007325.1 Ginsengibacter sp.
TTTGCAAAGAAACCAATGCATGCCTAAATCCCGGCGAGTTTGAAATAACCGAGGTGTATAGATTTGAAGGTGAAACAAATCCTTCAGATGAAGCCGTAGTCTATGCAGTAGAATCAAAAGACGAGAAGATGAAAGGCACGCTAGTGAATGCATATGGAGTTTATGCTGATGCAATGTCCGATGAAATGATAAAGAAACTTTCAATGAATAGAAAATAATTGTTCACCCAAACTAGTAACTTAATTATGCTCGACCGACGAAAATTTATAAAACTCTCTTCACTATCTGCGCCACTACTATCAGCAAGAAAAGTGTTTACTATCAGCAAGGATCAAACGAAACCAATTGTGGTTTCCACCTGGGATAGTGGAATGCCTGTGAATGCCGAAGCCTGGAAAATTCTTTCTACAAATGGCCGCGCCCTTGATGCAGTTGAAGCTGGCGCCCGTTATATCGAAGGAACTATAAACTGCTGCGTTGGTTTAGGAGGCTATCCTGACAGGGATGGCATTGTAACACTTGACTCATGTATAATGGACGAACATTCTAATTGTGGCGGCGTGGGTGGATTGGAGCGTATTCTTCATCCCGTGTCTGTAGCAAGGAAGATAATGGAAACTACTCCGCATGTTCTATTGGTGGGGCAGGGGGCACAGCAATTCGCGGTTGAAAATGGATTTACTTTGGAACCACAGGTATTATCAGATGATGCTAAAAAAGCTTATACAGAATGGCTGAAAAAAAGTGAATATAAACCGCTGATCAATATTGAAAATCAGCCAGCAGGTAATAGCGACAAAAACAACGGGCCATTTGCCCCCCAATTTTTTGAGGATGGTTCGCCCAATCATGACACTATGGGCCTTGTGGCAGTCGATAACTTTGGAAATATGAGCGGGGCAGTCACCACCAGCGGTATGGCATTTAAGATCCATGGACGTGTAGGTGATTCTCCACTAATCGGTGCCGGACTTTTTGTTGACAATGAAGTGGGAGCAGCTACTTCCAGTGGTGTTGGCGAAGAGGTCATTCGTATATGCGGTACACACCTCGTTGTGGAATTTATGCGTCAAGGTGATTCCCCTGAGACAGCATGTCGCAAGGCAGTTGACCGCATTGTGAAAAGAGATATGAAAAAAGCACGCACGCTTCAAGTAGGGTTTCTTGCGCTAAATAAAAAAGGTCAATATGGAGCCTATGCAGTTCAAAAGGGATTTGTCTTTTCTGTAAAAAGTAATGGAGAAGAAAAAATCATCCCTTCAAAATATGTATTTGATACCGCCGGTTAACGGCTGCCGCTCTTTCGTAAAAGGCTTATTCGAAAGCATATGAAACTTGAGATCATCGGATTTAATATAGAAAGCTGCCTGGTTGCACAGCAAACCGGTGCAGACAGGATAGAGTTATGTGCTAATCCTGCTGAGGGCGGCACTACTCCCTCCTACGGCTTTATCCGTGCAGCGAGAAAGATACTTGATATTGATCTTTATGTGATGATACGTCCGCGTGGCGGTGATTTTTTTTATTCGGACGCCGAATATGAAATAATGAAGAATGATGTTGACACTTGCAAAGAAATTGGTTGCGATGGTATTGTACTTGGAATACTTAACCAGGACGGAAGCATCGATAAAAAACGATGTCAATCTCTTCTAGACTACGCCTATCCGTTAGGCATTACATTTCATCGTGCTTTCGACAGGACTATAAACCCAACCCAGGCATTAGAAGATATTATCGACATAGGATGTGAAAGAATTTTGACATCCGGGCAGCAGCCGAAAGTAATGGACGGAAAAATTTTGATCAAAGAATTGATCGAACTCGCGAATGATAGAATTATTATCATGCCAGGTTCTGGAGTTACATCTTCCAATCTTACTGAGTTAGCTGAAATTACTGGTGCTAAAGAGTTCCACAGCTCCGCGGGTATGGTTCGTAGCTCTGATATGAAATACAGTAACGCAGCTATGAAAGAAGAATTAAATCACATTACAACAAATGGTGAGGAAGTAAAACTTATGAAAGAAATTTTAAAAAACTTAGCGGCATCATAATATCTAAAATGAATTTGAGGGAAACTATTCTTGAAGAGCATTCGAAAAAGAACTGTGATAAAATTATTTCCTGGGTGGGAACTGATCAAAAATGTTTTGATGAATTACTCCTCCTATTTCTGAATGATGAATACCGGGTTACTCAAAGAGCAGCGTGGCCTTTAAGTCTCTGCGCCAGATCACACCCATTTTTAATCGAAAAAAGCTTGACAAGCTATTAAAAAATTTAAAAAAGCCTGGATTGCATGATGAGGTAAAAAGAAACACTGTAAGGTTGCTTCAGCATTTGGAAATTCCGGAAAAGCATGAAGGTGCTGTAATGGAGATTTGTTTTGGATACCTGGAGTCTACAAAAGAAGCAGTGGCAGTCAAAGCTTTTGCGATAAATACCCTGGCCAGACTTGCAAAAAAATACCCTGAAATATCTCCTGAGGTCAGACTGTTGATCGAGGATCAGATGGCACATCAGTCAGCCGCTTTCAGGATAAGTGCCTGGAGGTTTCTTAAAGCGTTCAGTTAAAATTTCCTTTATGATGAATCTTTACTTCTATTCCCTTTGCCATAAAAACTGAGGACTGCTTTGAGGTATTTAGGAAAGAAAATTCTTCGCCGTAAAGATTATTAAAGTCGTAATCAATTTTATAATTCAATTCCCCATTTTCGTTGTGCTTCCCATGAAACCTTGCATTTACTTCTTCCAAATTTACGAGGTAGAATACTTTAACCCTTTATTTTAGTATTCAAAAAAATAAAGCCAATGAGACTTACATGTGTTTTGTTTTAAAAAAAACCTAATTCAATTTTTTAAGGAAGATAGGGTGCGGGTCATTCAGGCGGCACCACATAATTTGCCATGATCAGTTTATCCCATGCT
>JBDTVF010000408.1:0-2928 GCA_040007325.1 Ginsengibacter sp.
ACTCACATAGTTCAGACTATTCATTTCTATTCTCTTTCCTTTAGCTTCCCGCGCTGCTGCATTGTAATAATACCTATACTGTAAAATAGCCGCAGGATCAAAACGCATATATGAAGTGTTTCCCAACGCTTCCGAATAGCCTATACCAAAAGAGGTAGCCATACATACCTGTGCATATAACGATTGAAATTTTCCAATTCTTTTTTCATAACTAATACCGGGGCTATAAAAAGTTGCCTTGGTAACATCGGTTATATCAGTGCTCTCTTTGTCCTGGCAAAAACAATTTGTAGAAACTGTGATGCCAAGGAAAAGAATTATTTTACTAAGCTTTTTTTTCATAAATAACGAGGGGGTTTAGATAACAAATTATCAAATGAAATTTAGGTATGCAATTCTTCCGGAGAAAAGTGCTGTGGTGAAATTAAAAATCTTTAATAGAAATGATTACCGCAAACAGTGAAGCAATCGCATTACGATGTGAGGAATCAATGTCGTTTCGAATCCAGGCAGCGATAGGTTTCTGTTTAAACTTCAACGCCGCAAGATGTTCACCGTTCTTATTTACCAATATCATGTCTGCGGAAAAAGAAGAATAGATCCGCATGAATAAAGATCAGTGTCATTCCTGAGGTAGCCTGATGAGATGGACGCTGCCCCTGTAAACGGCCCTGCATTTTGCCCCGAGCCACTCGTGAAATTATTGATAAGAAATTCCCATGGCACCGAACTGTCTCCGGTGAAAATAAATCCCGGTACATCTCTCATATAGCTGAGTGTTTCATTTTTTCCTTCATCATTTTTGCTGAGCATCTTTCCTAAAAAAGTTTGTCTCTTTTCTTTCGAAATTGATGCAATAGAAAACACAGCATTTGTTATAGTGGAATCTGTAACAAGCAAAAGTTTATACCATTTTGTTTTTTGAATGGTTACATATTTACTGTTATCTATATCATTTCCGGAACCTGAAATTTCAAGATCAAATGATGAACTGTCCCTCGATCTCTTTCTTATTATTGGCGAATCTAACCTGGATACTTCTTTAGTAATGTAGTTCCCGAAAATAGGTTTGGATAAACCAAACAATCCCTTTTTTGGCAGCACCTTCCATTCTTCACTATTTGCCCGCATCATAGAATCTTCATTTACCTGGCTGAAACTAATCTTACTAAAATAAAGAAGCATTGCCAGGACTATAACCGGGGGGGAAAATATTCTTTGCATTAGTTGCTATTTTTAGGTGTATTATAAGTCTTTCACTCCGATTATTACGGCAAAAAAAGCGGCCATGGCCTCCTGGTAATTCGCTTGCAGATCTTTTTGAATCGTGATATAAAATGGCTGATCGTTGTCAAACAGAAGCACAGCTATATGTCTCCCATTTACATCGTTCATATAAATGCCGTCTTGCCATTGGAAGAAGAATAATTTGTTTTTTGGATTACCGAATGACTGCATAATAGGTTCAGTAAAAAGTGAATCATGCCCGATTAAAATATAACCGTTCGTTACTGGTGTATTTTTCTCCGGGGTATTATTTGTTACCTGGCTTTCGTGTACATAATCTTCCATAAAGAAATTGGCGGGATTAGAACTCGTTCCTGCAATAATGAAGCCTGCAATAAATTTTTGATAGTTGAGTACCGCGTCTTTTCCTTCATCAGATTTGCTCAACATTTTACCTATCACCGTTTGTCTTTTTTCCGATGAAATCGTTTGAACATAAAATTGTATTTCCGTGGTATCACTTTCTTTGCCGAATACCATCCTATAAAATTTTTTCTTTTTAAAAGTCACATATTTACCTATATCCCAGCCCTGATCGCTCGAGAAACTTACTTCTTTACCTAAGCTATCTTTTACTTTCTTTCTTATTACTGGTGAATCCATTTTTTCAGCAACCAGCGTAGTATAATTGCCGAACTCAGGTTTTGCTATTCCGAATAGACCTTTATGTTCTTTTACTTTCCATTTTTCAATGTTTGCTTCGAGTGCTGGGTCAAGAGGCTTAGCCTTACTTTTTTGTGAAAAGGATACAGTGCTGCAAAAAAGGAATGCTACAGTAAGTACATAAAATAAAGAAGAATTAATTTTCACAACATCTTGTTTAAATAAAATTGAGGTAAGCGCTTCGGGAAGGATTGTTTATTTTACTTTTTTGACAAACGTATAGCCAATCTTTAAAGAAAAATATTTATTCTTTATGGTACCATTTCCTCCGCTTCCATCATCATTATTAATCTTGCTTAAGCCAAGGTTATAGTTTGCTCCAATCATTAAACCGCCAGTAAGTCTATAACCAGCAATAGCATTTATTCCAAAATCAAGTCCCTTTACTTCGTCAACACCGGAACCAAATTTTACTTTTTGATTATCGTCGGGCATCCCACTTCCGGCATATTTCAATTTGTCCATGCCTGAAATGCCATAAGCTATAGAAGGGCCGGCACCTATAAAAAATCCTTCATTTCTTTTAGTGCTGTAAACAAAATCTAAAGGCACTTCGAGATAATTAAAGGTCACGGTTTCTGTACCAACATCATCTTTAACCTTATATCCTTTTTGTACAAAATTTAAAGCTGGTTGAAAGTTAAAATTTGCACTGAGAGGCGCATTCAATACAATGCCGGCAGTAAAACCTGTTTTAAGTTTAGGTGATGCAGAAATTCCTTGAGCCTTTGCGGTAACATTTGCAAATGATACACCTGCGGTAATGCCAATTGTTGTTTGGGCAGACAAAGAAAATGTTATTAAGAAAATCAATAACATCATTAAAAATGTAAGTTTCATTTTGTTTATTTTTAGATTTTAAATTGATCCGTTGTATAAGTTATTAATCAGCGCGTAACTACGCATAGTACCCTTAATGAACTTTTACTATTTTTTGCTCTGTTACTCCTGAAGCAGTTTGCAGCCTGCTTAGATAAA
>JBDTVF010000409.1:0-2909 GCA_040007325.1 Ginsengibacter sp.
TATAAATGTATTATCGATAAATAATTTTCCTTCAATCATTTCTTCGTAAGTAAATTGCCCGATGCCCGAAAATAAATTGTCAAAAAAACAGGTATGGATTATGGCAATTGCAGCAGGTGCCGCTGTCGCTAATCTCTATTATAATCAACCTATACTAAAAGATATACAAGAGTCTGCCCATGTAACAGAATCACAAGCTGGTGCTGTTTCTTTTTTAGCGCAGGCAGGTTATGGCTTGGGATTGTTTTTTATTACACCATTAGGAGACAAGGTGAATCGCAAAAAACTTACGATCATTTTATTGCTGTTACTTTCGGCCTTCCTGCTATTGATGTCGTTTGCGGAAAACATTTATGTGCTTTGGTTGTCCAGTGTTTGTATCGGTTTATTTTCAGTGGCAGCACAGGTGATCCTTCCACTTGCCGCCTCTCTTGACAGGGCAAGCACCGGTAATACGATTGGTAAAATTTTCAGTGGCATATTGATTGGTATATTAGGGGCGAGGGTCTTGAGCGGCTACGTGGCCAATGCACTTGGGTGGCACGCGGTGTACATGTTTGCGTGTGTAATTGATCTTATCATTTGCTATCTTTTATATAAACATTTGCCCCATGCACACAGCGGCTTCAACAGCAATTATATTAAACTGTTGCAGTCAACATTGAGCCAGGTAAAGCGATTTTCTGTCCTAAGAGTTTCATCGCTAATTGGTGCATTAATGTTTGGCGTGTTTTGCTCTTTTTGGACTACACTTACCTTTCATTTAAGTGGCAGTCCATACAATTATTCGCCTGCCCAGATCGGCACTTTTGGTTTTGTTGCAATTGGCGGAGCATTGGCCGCACCAATATTTGGAAGGTCTGCCGATGGCGGCAAAGCAATGCGGTCTTTACTGATAGCGATAGTGCTTGTATTGATAAGTGTTGCAGCGATGCATTTTTTCCCTGCATCCTTATGGATATTGATTGGAGGTGTTTTCCTGTTGGATATAGGTGTGCAGGCCGTGCAGGTTACTAACGTTGCAAAAATTTACAGCCTTGATGAAAAATCAAATAGCCGCATCAATACGGTTTATATGACTTGCTATTTTATCGGTGGGGCAGGCGGTACGGCTTTAGGTCTGTTTTGCTGGAACCGTGGTGGATGGTCACTTGCTACATCGCAGATGATGTTATTTACAATTCTCGCACTCACTGTTCTGCTCTTGAGCTCCCGGTTGGCACGTTCATCATCCTCACCCACGGTTCAATTAAATTAAGAAAATAGCGTAAGGCTTTCAGGCGATGTAGGAATTCTCGATGCTGATCATCAACCGCTGGTAAAGGAACTGATAATTGGCAAAAGCTCATCTTTTAGAAGCAATAAAATATTGGTTATATTCATATAGCCTCACACCGTCGATATCAAAAAATTTTCTACATTTAGCAAAATGATTTTTAAACCCTTAGTTGCTCCTCTTGTATGAAAAAGCCGGTTACATTATCACAGCCCGCCGACGACTTAAATTTCCTCCGGGGAGGCGGAGAGATGGGGAAGCTAACCCGTGAAAAAGATTGGTCAGCTACACCAGTTGGTACACCGGAATCGTGGCCACAAAGCCTGAGAACTACCCTTAGCATTTTGCTCAATTCCAAATTCCCTATGTTTCTATGGTGGGGCCCGGAACTTATCTGTTTTTATAATGATGCTTACAGGCCCAGTCTTGGTAAGGAAGGAAAACACCCGGGTATATTGGGTATGACAGCAGAAAAAGCATGGCCGGAAATATGGGCTATCATTAAGCCGCTGATAGACCAGGTGCTTACAACAGGCGAAGCTACCTATAGCGAGGATCAATTAATACCTATTTACAGGAATGGAAAAATCGAAGATGTTTACTGGACATTTAGCTACAGCTCCGTAAATGATGAATCCGGCAAGCCTGCAGGGGTATTCGTTACATGCAGTGAAACTACCGGCAAAGTAAATGCCCTGAATGAAATAAAAGAAAGCAAGAACCAACTTCTTTTTGCGATAGATGCCGCAGAACTCGGTACCTGGGATCTTAATCCTGCCACCAATAAATTCATTGGCAACGACCGGTTGAAAGAATGGTTTGGCCTTAAGCCTGAGGATGAAATTGATTTGACCATTGCCCTTGCTGTGATCGCAGACGACGACCGGCAGCGGGTTATTGATGCCATACAAACTGCGCTGCAATATTCTTCAGGCGGCCTTTATGAAATAGCTTACAAGATAATGCACCCCCTAACAAAAGCAGCACGGATAGTGCGTGCAAAGGGAAGAGCCCGGTTCGATGAAAACCAGGTTGCAGTGCGTTTCAATGGTACAATGCAGGATATTACCGCACGCTCCATTGCCAAAAGAAAAACCGAAGAAAGCGAGAAACGTTTTCGCGATGTAGTAAAGCAGGCACCCCTTGGTATTACTATTTTACGCGGCCCGGAATTTATCGTGGAGATGGCCAATGAAAACTACCTGAGGATCGTTGACAGGAACGAAGCCGATTTCGTAGGACGTCAATTATTCGAAACTTTGCCTGAGGTAAAGGAAGCAATAGAGCCGCTTTTGAATAAAGTGCTTAACACCGGCGAACCTTACTATGGTATCGAGTTCCCGATACTTCTAAACCGTTTCGGCAAAAAGGAGCTAACGTATTTCAATTTTGTGTACCACCCATTAAGGGCGGACAATAATGAGATCAGCGGAATAATAGTAGTTGCCACTGACGTAACAGCGTCGGTAAATGCCAGGTTTACGCTGGCAGAAAGCGAAAAGCAGTTCAGGAATCTTGTGATGCAATCACCCATTCCTATGACCATTTTTACAGGCCCCGATTATGTTATAGAACTAGCCAACAAAAATATGATCGAAAAGGTGTGGCGGAAAAAAGAAGCAGATGTGATAGG
>JBDTVF010000410.1:0-2908 GCA_040007325.1 Ginsengibacter sp.
CGTTTGGCAAGATTATTTTTTCAGCCGGTACTTATTTACTGGGCGTTAAAGACTACTAAGGATTAGGTTTTGCTTTTACCAATTATTCGTCTTTGCGAATCTTACTTTCCCTAAGTTTGATACAGACTTATTGATTACTAACAGCAACGTGTAGGTCATTTATCCTACATCATTTAGCTGCTGGCACGTTCGACCAATTTTCACCTCGTTTAATGCGGAGAATTTGAGTGTCGGTTACTTTGAACGTCCTCACCAACTGTTTCATCGGCTTACCCTCGTTCAGTAATTTTTTTAATAGCATCACTTTTGTCACCGTGAGTTTAGTCCGGTTTGGGTTAGACTGCTGGCGCTGTCTCCGCATTTCCTTGTCTTTAATTACATATGGGCTTAGTTGCTGGTGTGCCTGGTTTTCTTCCGGTGTCATCCACTTCAGGTTGGCCACCCTGTTATTTAACTTGTCGTAGTCAAGATGCGCAACAACCGTCTGTGCAGGTTTCGGAGGTGGAAGAAAATAGTTTGCTACAAGCCGGTGTATCAGCGAGTGATAATTGATAGTGCGGTCTTTCAAGTCTTGCTGAAACTTCTTGCTTACATTCTTTTTAATTACGTCAAGCAACTTGGCCGTATCGTTGATCACTTGTTTGCTTTCTCCATTTATTTTCTGTGACTTAAGTTTTCTTGCAAGTTTAAATACCTGCTGCTGCAGGTGATCCAGTTTTGCCTGGATGTGCTCCTCCCTTGGGTGATAAAGTTTTAAGCGCACAATGCGATACCCTTCAGTAAGTGAGCCTTTGATAATATTGCCGTTGGAGATCTTGTTAAACGTTCGCAGCCGCCCGTAGTTGGAGATTTCAATTCGAAAAACATTGGTGTATTCAAAATCGAACTTAACGGTTTTCCACCGCTCACCCGGAAAGTCTTTTACCATGCGACAAAGATAATCCTTTGAACTTTTTCGGCACTTCTTAAATTATCGTTGCCAAGGGCTGTTGGACTTGTGGTGTAAGTGATACCACGATTACATTGATAGCACTCCGCTTTCGAATTAATTAGTGATTGATATTTTCAAAAATAGCATCACAATTATGCGGCAAACATGAGGCGTGTTGCGAAGCACTTAAAGTTGAAAATTATTTCTAAAATGTTGTATAGTTCTTCCGTTCTCTAATCGCTGTGAAAATTGCCCGCTTGTATATTCATGAATAACTTTTTCCCAAAAGGATCGGGCAGCTAAATTATTTTCCCGTTGATGCACTTCCCAATTGCCTTTATATAAATCAAATATTTGCTTCGCTGCAGCTCTGCCAATTCCGGCTTTCCTATACTTTTTCAGGATGAAAAATTCTGCTATTGAAAATGAATCGGTGACTGATACATTTCTTTTGACAAGAATAAATCCTGCATACTTATTCTCTTTCTTGATGATGTACGGAAATTTGCCGGTGTCCTGATTCCAATAGTCTTCCAGGCCGGGATAAGGTTTGTACAATCCGTCTTCTTCCACATCCTGCTCTACGTATTCGGAAAAATCATGCATGTACAACTGCATTAAATTTTTAATTGCGTCGTGATATTCCCTGGAAGCATAAATGATTTCAAAATTCATTGAAGTAGCAAATAATTATAGATGAAATTAATTACAAAGTGGGATTTATTGGGTTCGACAGCCCCGGTGTTAGTCGCAAATTTATTAGAACAACTAATTGTTATAAAGAAGCCAGTCATACAATTCTTGAATCCTATGTATTTGAAATCGCTTCATTTTGTTTTGCTGGGTAACAAATACATCGACTGAAGCATCTGCAGATAATCTTACCTTGTTCAATTTTTCTTTTATTCGTTCCATTTTAACGATCAAGTCTTTTTTTGAGATTGTAAAAATATTTAAAGGCACAATCACTTCATTGGGCAACACCATTGTGTCACGGGACACTTGCGGTGGAAGAAAAATCACAACGCAACTATTTCCCTTTGCTTTGATTACCGCTTGCCAGTTATATCTTTCAATTCGTTCTGATATTTGATCAATAACCAAAGAGTCCTGATCGGGCAACCCCTTAATAATTTTTTGTTGAAGATAAGAGAGCAATTGTTTCTCTTTATTTTGGCCGTATGAAATGATGAAAGAGCATGTAAAGCATATCGCCAGGCAAAGAATTTTCATGATTTTTTAAAAGATAAAATACCTTCACGTCCTAAGTTTAGTTGACGTTTTTTTAGTTGAAAGTATCTAAAAATATTTGCTCCACAGTATATTTATTTTTAGTTTTTAGCTGGTTGTAAGTTGAAAATTTTATGTCGGCCCGGAAACGCTGCTGATGAGCAAATTTTATTTTTTATGAAGCTGATGATTTGCACCGGTCTGAATTTATAAAGCCGGGCCGGGACTGTAGTTAATTTAAAAAATCAAAAGTTGAAACGCAGCTTCTGTCCGCTTGCATTTTGGCAATGTACGTATTGGCGTTTCGTTGTCTTTGTAACATTAAGTTTGTTTAAATTATTGAGGAGCCTTCTTCGATTCTCAAAGTGCTTTTTATCAACCAAATTATTGCTCTGCAAGACCATAAAAATGATCAAATATTATTTGATCATTTACACAGTTCATGTTAGCGATTCGGGCTTTCTTGCCATTTGTCATTCAGCTCCATATTTCATTCTTTTCTGTAAGTATAATTGGAGTACTTTCAGTAACTACAATGGTATGTTCATGTTGTGCCATGAAGCCACCTTTATTTCCTACCATTGTCCAACCATCATTTAGGGTTTCGGTATACGTTGATGTTGTTGATATAAATGTTTCAATGGCAACAACAGAGTATTTCTTAAATCTTGTCGGGTTATACCTGTCTCTGTAATTTGCTATTTCGCCTGGTTCTTCATGAAGACTTCTGCCTATTCCATGTCCTGT
>JBDTVF010000411.1:0-2904 GCA_040007325.1 Ginsengibacter sp.
GGTAAATTTGAACCAATGTACGAGCGGGCTGAAACAGGCGACAAGACGATCATCTATCTCGATAAGCTAAATACATTCAAAACTGCTGAGCTAAATTTCATCAATGAGCTATTGGACGACAGCGATGCTGTTTCAAATAGCGATAGTAAATAAAAACGCATCTCACTTTCGTGAAATGCGTTGTCTATTTTTAGAAAAGCTACCCTGATTATTTTTTTTCTAACTTGTTTTTCTTGTAGCGCATATCTGCTGTACCATTTTTCTTTACAGGACCAACAACCGTGGTTTTCGCCGTCACTTTATTTTCTTTATATCTCATGTCGGGTGTGCCATTTTTCTTTAAAGTGGGAATCACTTTGGCTTTATGAACATCGGTTGTTGTGGCTGTAGTTGAAGGTGTCGCCTTAGTAGTTTTAACTTTTGTAGTGGTGGCTACGACTGCAGGTGCGGATTTAGTTGTTGTAGAAGTAACCGCCGTCGTTGCCTTCGCAGATTTAGTAGCTTTTGTTTTTTCTTTTGTCTGTGCATTGGCAACACCAAAGCTGCCAGCCAGAATGAACATTGCAATAATAAATTTTTTCATGATTTGTTTTTTTAAATTTAAATCCAAATTATACATTCAATTCATCTGCATTGATTTTGTATTGTTAATAAAAAAGCAACAAATCAATTATTACAATTCTGTGAGAAACTTACTTAAGACTTCTTATGATTTCACCAAAGTCTTTTGACACAAGTGAAGCGCCGCCAACAAGCCCACCGTCAACATCAGGCTTCTCAAATATTTCTTTTGCGTTACTTGCTTTTACGCTACCACCATAAAGAATTGTAATGCTTTCAGCGATCCCGTCTCCGTATTTTTCTGCGATTACCTTTCTTATGTAAGCATGCATTTCCTGCGCTTGTTCAGCCGATGCTGTACGGCCAGTACCTATGGCCCATATGGGCTCATAAGCGATCACAAAATTTTCGAGCATGTCACTTTGTAGATGAAACAGGCCTTCCTGCACCTGGGTCTCCACGAATTTATTTTGGCCTTCACTCTCTCTTATACTCAAAGGCTCTCCACAGCAAAAGATGGGCCTTATGCCATTAGCTAAACAAGCATCTATTTTCTGCGCAAGCATTTTATTATCTTCTCCAAATATTTCACGCCTTTCACTATGGCCAATAATTACATAATCTATTTCCATAGATGCAAGCATGGGAGCACTTACTTCGCCGGTATAAGCACCGGCAGGCTGGGTATAACAATTTTGCGCAGCTACATAAAATTGTTCAGCGTGCTTCAACTTATCTTTTGCCAAAGCCAGGTACGGAAAAGGGACAGCGATTATGGCCTCGCGGCTATCACCAAGTGATACTTTTTCCTTTATAAGTTCATCTAGCAGGCCGTTAGCTTGTTGAATAGTAAGATTCATTTTCCAGTTTGCAGCAGCAATTTGTTTTCTCATTGTTGTTGTTTTAGTTCATAAAAAAATTTCAAAGATTCAATTTCCTTTTCAGTGATCGCGAAGCCTTTTAGTTTTTTCCAGTTATTGATATCCGTGACGGCTTTTTCAAAAATGTATTTTTCATTGCCCCACGTAAAGTCCTGAATATATTTTGAAGGGAAAGAATTTCCAAAAATGTTGCAGCTTATTCCGACAACAGTTCCTGTATTAAAAGAAGTATTTATCGCACAACGGCTGTAATCACCCATTAATAAGCCGCATTTAGTTCCGGCATTTATGTAGCAATTGTCCTTCATACTCCAGGCTTTTACTGTTCCGGCTGTATTTTTCAAATTCGAATTACTCGTGCCTGCACCAAGATTACACCATTCACCTATTACGGAGTCGCCGAGATACCCGTCATGTCCCTTATTGCTATAGCCCATCATTACCGAATTTTTTATCTCTCCGCCGCCCATGCAATATGGGCCAATCGTTGTGGCTCCATATACCTTTGTGCCCATCTTAAGCCTTGCCTCTTCGCCGATTGAGAAAGGACCACGAATCATACAACCTTCTTCGATTCGTGCATTTTTTCCAATATAAATCGGGCCTTCCTCAGCATTCAATATTGAAAAGTTTATACTTGCGCCCGGTTCCACGAAAATATTTTCAAAGCTGACAATTTTATTTCCTAAACCGATCTCTTCAGAATCGCGGCCGACCGTAATCAACTCGAAATCTTCTCTGATCGCCCAATCGTTATGAATAAAAATATCCCAGGGATATTGCAGCGTTTTGCAATCATCAGTTACCGAAGCATCTTTTGAGGCAACGACTTTCTTTAAAAAATGTATTGATGGAATTATATTGGCAGGTACATTTTTAAATTCACTCTCCTCAATGTGCCGGTCTGACATTTCAGAGCTTAGCATTACTTTACCCGGAAAGACCTCTTGCCATTTTTCATAAATGGTGAGGATACCAACTCTTACATGCGCTATCGACCTGAGTGCCGTGAAAGGATATAGAGAATTATTGTAAGGGAGGTCATCCAGTAAAACATTCATTCTTTAAAACTACTTATTTATACATAGCGGGATAAAAAAAATCCCCCGATTAAGGGGGAAAGTATTTGGAAATATAATTGATTATTTATCTTTTTTCTCGTAACGCCTTTTGAATTTATCAATACGTCCTGCAGTATCAACCAGTACATTTTTGCCAGTGTAAAATGGATGGGAAGTATTTGAAATCTCCAGCTTTATAACCGGATATTCTTTACCATCTTCCCACTCAACCATTTCTTTTGAGTATGCTGTAGAGCGGCTTAAAAACATATGCCCGTTACTCATATCCCTGAAAACTACAAACCTGTAATTAGAAGGATGAATGTCTTTTTTCATAATTTTTATTTTTAGCGCATGGATTTTGCCATACTTTTTTTGAGGGTGCAAAGCTAAGGCTTTTA
>JBDTVF010000412.1:0-2891 GCA_040007325.1 Ginsengibacter sp.
TGGTCATTAATTTTTGATTCAATATTTATGACCATTACAGAATAAGAAACATGCGATATATCTTTTTATTATACATTTTTGTCGTCCATGCCTGTTTCCTTTCAGCTCAACGACCGAACTTATCTACCTGGCAAATTAAAAACGAGAAATTAATTGATGGCGATTGGCTGGTGAAACCTGTATCAGCTAAAGCCGCAATATATCTCACGCCCAATAAGAAGGACATAGTATTATATAATGGTTTATTAAAAAGAACATTTCGTATTAAGCCAAATGTTGTTTGTACCGGCTATAAAAATATGATCAATGGCCAGCAATTACTTCGTTCAGTAAAGCCGGAAGCCAAACTGGTGATCGATGGATATCCATACGATGTTGGAGGTTTAACCGGCCAGCAGGAAAATGCCTACTTATTACCCGAATGGGTAGATGATTTGAAAAACCCGGATAGCAGTTTTCAGTTTATATCTTATGAAGTGAGCGACATTAAACCCTTTCTCGATTGGAAAACCAATATGTGGACGGATAATAAAAAACAAGCGACAGGTAAAATGATCGCTTTCAAATACCTTTCATTGCTGCCAATTTTAAAAGGAATAGAAGTAACGGTAAATTATGAAATATACGATGGCCTTCCATTGATCTGCAAATCTGTTCTTGTCAAAAATAATGGTACAACATCTGTAAAAATAGACAGGGAGATAAATGAAATACTTGGTATGGTCGAGGAGGAAAGCGCGGTTGTAGGTTCGCCCCAGCAAATGAAGAAGCCTTCCGGAATGTATGTCGAGACAAACTATGCATTTAATAATGCCATGCGATACGAAATTAGTGATCAGACATTGCATTGGAATACCGACAGCGCGTACACCTCGCAGGTAAACTATAATTTCGAAACTCCTTGCCTGCTCGAAGTATACACGCCTAAAGCTCCGGGTATTCAACTTCAGCCAGGTGAGGTGTTTAAATCTATCCGCACATACGAACTTTTATTGGATAGTTATGACAGGGAACGCCGGGGCCTGGCAATACGCAAAATGTATAGAACCATTGCCCCCTGGACTACGTCCAATCCGATATTCATGCACCTTGTAAGTAAAAACGATGAGGAAGTTCGCAACGCCATTGACCAGTGTGTTGCGACGGGATATGAAGCCGTAATATTAAGTTTCGGCAGTCATTTAAATATGGAAGACACTGCTTCAGCTAATATAAAAAAATGGAAAGAACTGACCGATTATGCTCACCACAAGAATATTTTTATCGGGGGTTATTCTCTTTTTAGCTCCAGGAAAATAAGCGATGAAGATGATGTGATCGATCCGGCAACTGGTAAACCCGGCGGTGCTTTTTTTGGGAACGCTCCGTGCTTCGGAAGTAAGTGGGGGCTCGCTTACCGTGATAAGATAAAATACTTTTTTAGTAATACCGGTTTTGATATTTGGGAAAATGACGGCCCATATCCCGGTGATGTTTGTGCATCTACTTCACATCCCGGCCATACAGGATTGGACGATAGCCAATGGCGGCAAATGGAAATACAAAAAGAATTATATCATTGGCTAAATGAAAGAGGAGTATATATAAATGCTCCTGATTGGTATTTTTTGGACGGCACTAATAAGACAGGTATTGGTTACCGTGAGGTAAACTTTTCTTTGCCAAGGGAAGACCAGATGATCCTAAACAGGCAAAACATTTTTGACGGTACGTGGGATAAAACGCCGTCAATGGGCTGGGGCTTTGTGCCGCTTACGCGTTACCAGGGCGGCGGTCCCGAAGCCGTGCTGGAGCCTTTGAGTGAACACCTGCAGGATTATAAGCAATTAATGATGCAGTACTATGGTTCCGGAGTGCAGGCATGTTACCGCGGGCCAAGATTATATGACACTGATGCAACTAAGCAAGAAGTAATTGAAACCATTACATGGTATAAAAAATACAGGGATATTTTGAATTCAGATATTATTCATCTACGCCGTGCTGACGGCCGCGACTGGGATGGAATACTTCACGTAAATCCTATGCTGAAGAATAAGGGCCTGCTGATATTGTATAACCCACTTAAACAAAAAATCACCCGAACCATCAAAGTGCCTTTGTATTACACCGGGCTTACCTCATCTGCAAGTGTAAGTGAAAAAGGAAGTTCTCCAAAAATGTTTTCCTTAAACAGGAACTACGAAATAGAATTGACTTTTAGTATAGAACCTAAGAGTTATATGTGGATATTAATTCAATAGGAATGTTCCCGGAGATTATTTCGCGAACCTAAATTCATTATCCGAACTCATAAATCCTGCTTAATCCATCAACGGTAATTAAAGGTGGAATTGCTTTATTTATTTTGTTCTATCGTATTGCAATATATAAAGTCGCATTAGACTTCGAACAAGTCCCCATTTACCCTCTAAAATCTTTTCATAAAACGGATTTTTGTTCAATCAAGTAAAAACAATCTTATGAGCACATTAGTAATCATTCTTATTATTTTGGCTGTGGTAATAATCATTTTGTTGATCCTTGCTGGCGCTTCAAGCGACGAATATATTATTGAGAGAAACATAATTATCAATTGTCCAAAAGCGGAGGTGTTTAATTACATAAGGTACCTGGCAAATGCGGACAACTACAGTAAGTGGGTAATGGCCGACCCTAACCTAAGAAAAACGTATACCGGAACCGATGGTACTATTGGTTTTGTTTCAGCGTGGGATAGTGATGTGAAACAGGTTGGCAAAGGCGAACAGGAGATTATCGATATTAAAGACGGCGAAAGAATTGACTATGAAATCCGGTTCGAGAAACCTTTTAAAGGAACATCATTTGCTCATATAACAACTGAACCAGTCTCAGGAAATCAAACTAAGATCAACTGGGTGTTTAGCGGC
>JBDTVF010000413.1:0-2875 GCA_040007325.1 Ginsengibacter sp.
AAAGGCTTTTCCTCTTTTTGTTTTGCTTTCCAACGGTTAAGGACAACGATCATATTTTGTTTATCCGATGCAATCTTTTCAGGTGCATTCAATTTAGATAGGCTTTCCAGGGAATAAGCCGGCCGTGATGTGTTGTTATAATTTAATCCATATGCTTTATTGCGTGGATCAATTACATCGTACTTGTAAAGTATGTTTAGAATTATAAAAAGAAAAATGACAAACAATACGCTCCAACTTCTCAGGAAATAAGTAAGCGCTCCGATAACTGCATTTAAAATTGCAAACAGTAAAAGAATACTTGCCGCGGCAGGAATCTGGAAAAATTTATTATCGAGAAAGAACCCGATAAGTATCATAAAAATAAAAGCCAGCAACATCGTGACCATCGCCGACAAATGATGCCGTTTAAATATGGTGTCCAGGAATTCCTTGCTATAGTGACCGACCTTTCTTGCTTTTTTTAAAGTAAAATAAGTGGTAAAATAATAGCCAACCGGAAGTCCAAAATTATCATCCGCCAATGCATCTTCGTGTCGTGCAAATTTTTTATTCTCATCAAAATCACCAAAGTCAGGTTTGAATTTTCTTACGATCCTTTTATCTGTAGTAAAAAAATAAGCGAAAGAAAGAGCGATGATCAGGAAGAAGCCACCACAGAAGCCCGCAGCTATTCCAGTAAACTCCCATACGGATAAGAGTTCATTTTTATGATCAAATGAATATGCCTCAAAAAAATATACCAGCAGAAAACATAATGGAATGATGGCATTATTGATACAATATTTAAAGAAAGGTTTTGACGTGGTAGCAAGAAAACGGCAACGCTTGCTATGAAGGATAAATGTGGTAATGTTCCAGCTCATTATAAATATGGCCGTAGCTATACCGGTAATAGCGGCACCACCGGCATTTACATTTCCGAGATATTCCGGCGAAAGAAATAATGCATTTGCTCCAAATATTTTTAAGAAATGCCCTGTGACGGTAAGAAAAAGAATAAACCAAAGTATAAGCAATACCTGGAATTTTCTAAAATGAAGCAGGAATAACTGGATGGGAAATGAAAAGTAAAAATCTCGCACAAATATTTTCATAACGGGGGTTTACCGTGTATCGTTAAGCTTTGTGAACCTGCAACCTTGATGATCTGATAATGTACAACATAAAAACTATGGTAACCAGGAAGAGCATTGCGATTAATTGATGGGCAACGCCAAACCATACCAGGTTATTGCCATATGGAGAAAGGATTACCGTAGCAATCCCCAAAATTACCTGGATGACTATCAGCAATAGAGGAAGAAATCTTGACCTCCTGAATAAACCGGTACCGGTGGTTTTAAAGGCTTTCATACTCCAGGCAAATACAGCAATAAGTATTATGTAGGCAATGCAACGATGAATAAATTGAACAGCAATTTTATTATCTGCCAGGTTTTTCCACCAGGGCTTAAGATCATTCATTGAGTCAGGCACCCATTGGCCATTTATCTGCGGCCATGTAGGTGCAGCGGTTGCTGCATGTAGTCCTGCCATGAAAGCGCCATAGGTGAGTTGCAGGATCAGAATTGCGAAAATAATCCATGTAATTTTTCGAAGGCCACCGTTCACGGTCATCATGCCTTTTGGTATGCTAAGGGTAAGCGCAAACCAAAGCGTGTAACATAAAAGAAAAAGAGCAGCCATAAAATGCGTTGCCAATTGGATATGACCTACAAAAAGTTTTTCGGGCACCAGCCCGCTTTGTACCATGATCCAACCTATGGCTCCCTGCATTATGCCAAGAAGAAATAAAATAATGAAAGGAATGATCATACTTTGCCTGAACTGCCTTTTGATAAGGAAGTAAAAGAAGCCAACTAAGAAAACGAGACCCATAAGCCGCGCCCACGCCCTGTGAAGCCATTCCCAAAAAAATATCGATTTAAAATCGCTGAGAGAAAAATCTGCATGAATATATCTGAACTGGTCGGTGTGTTTGTATTTTTCAAATTCAACCATCCATTGGGAGTCATTCAATGGCGGCAGCATGCCGGTGATAGGATCCCATTCCGTTATACTTAACCCTGATTCAGTGAGCCTGGTAATACCACCTAACATGATTTGGATCATTAACATCAACACGCCGGCAAAAAGCCATTTCGAAACATTTTTAGAAGTATTTTTTATCATAATTGGCTGCATAGCATTTCCGGTTTCGATATCTTCTGCAATTATTTATAAGTGGCAGCAAAGTTAAACCTGCAATTTCATAGACACGGTTAATAATATTTTTAAACAGGCTTGTTGAAAAATTATTACTCATTTATTTTTCATCTATTCTATTTTTGAAAAAAAACTGGTTGCTGTTACCCTTCTTCCATAATAAATTTTTTGAGGCTGGTCTTGATGAAGCAGGTCGCGGATGTTTTGCCGGTCCTGTATTTGCGGCTGCAGTCATTTTGCCTAAAGAATTTTATCATCCTTCTCTTAACGACTCAAAGCAACTAACGAAAGAAGAACGGGAAGAATTGCGACCCATTATAGAGCGGGAAGCAATTGCATATGCTGTTGCAAGTGTGTGCAATGAAGAGATAGATCGCATCAATATTTTACAGGCATCTTTTAAAGCGATGCATATTTCGCTGAATAGATTGAAAATGAAACCTGACATACTCCTTGTGGATGGCAACAGGTTTAAGCCGTATAAAAGTATGCCTCACCACTGTATTATAAAAGGTGATGGCATCTATACCTCAATTGCTGCAGCCAGTATACTCGCCAAGACTTACCGCGATGATTATATGACGCATCTCCATAAAAAATATAGAATGTATTCCTGGCATAACAATAAAGGCTACGGCACCCCGGATCACCGGGAAGCCATTGAGCA
>JBDTVF010000414.1:0-2875 GCA_040007325.1 Ginsengibacter sp.
TAAATCCATTGCACCTTTCATATCATTGCTAAAGCCGGATGTTTCTGTCATCCATAGGGGCATATTGTATTGCGCTCCCCAACTGTACATCGCCTGCCATGTTAGGGCGTCGGGTGAATTAGCGGTTACTCCATCAAGTGCATAACCGTGCACCGCAATGATACTGGTATATTGCCGGGCGACCGGATCATTCAATGTTGGCAACACCATTCCTGACACCCCATCAAGGTAGCCAATGTCTTCGGGTAAAAATATCTTTGTGGTTAAGCCATCATCGGCAAATCTTTTGCCTACAATTTTTACCAGGTCTCTTAACTCGTTGCCGTCAAACACCGAAGATTCATAAGGCTCTGTAAACCGGGGTTCGTTTTGGAGGCTTATAGCATAAATATCAATTCCGGTTTGCTGCTTAATAATTTTAATATAAGCTACGCAACGCTCGGCGAATTCCTGGTACATATCTGTTCGCAACTGGTTGTCTGCGGCCGTTGGGTTTGGATTATAAGCAGGCGCTCCGGCTGCCTTACCATTTACGTTATTATTAGTTTTCATCCAGGCGGGGGCGCTCCATATACTCACAATCAATTTATCTAACCCGGCGGCTTTCATATCTTTTAAATACTGAAAGTGATCTTTTATAGAAGTGGTTAAATCAAATTTACTGAAGTCCGTAACATTTGGATCACTGTTGTCATTTACCGCTTCAAAATCTGTTGGCACATTGTCGCGTAAAATTGTTAGCCCCAAATCGGTGATTAAGGTGTTCACAAAGTCTGTACTGGTAAATGGCCCCCCGCCCCAGTAAACGTCTTTTGCTCCAAAGCCACCGAAGCCATCCATGCGTTGATATTTTACGGAAGCATCAACTGTTACAGTAATGATTGTTGTACTAATGGTTGTTGTAACCACCACCGGGTTTGCTTTGCCATCGCTTACAGCAACTTTTATTGTATAAGTTTTGTCGGCGGCATAGGTATGATTTTCTTTGTTGGTTCCATTCTTTTTTGTGCCATCACCAAAATCCCAATCATAAGTAAGCGCATCACCATCGATGTCTGATGCTGTTACGGCCAAGTCAATAGTTAAAGGAGTAAGCGGTAAGCTACTCGTAGAAAGCGTCGCAAATGGGGCATGATTGGTGCTTCCGGCGGAGCCTGTTGATTTTTTGGAACAGGCATTAAAACAAACCATTATAAAAGCAAGGAATATACAAGATTTATTTTTCATTGCAGGCTAAGTGAAACATTACAAAATAGCAAAAATTAAAGGCAACCTTGTTGCCCCTATAAGAGTGATGATTAATTGATCAGTACCCCGCGTTTTGTTTCACATTAGAATTTACATCTATCTCGCTGTTGGGAATCGGGAAATATAAATGCTTCGGTAATTGAAAATTCATATTTGCCGGTACATTAGAACTAAAGGAGGCGTTATCGATAGTGAGTATTCCCTGCAATTGCCACCGCCTCAGGTCAAACCATCTTTGCCCTTCACCCGCAAGCTCAATAAGTCTTTCACTCATTATCCATTGCATGATTACATTTTTATCGGTTTCTGCAACCGACCTATCGGCAGGCTCAGTACCTGATGGTACCATTGCTCTTGCCCTTTGGCGCACTTCATTTATATATCCTATCGCTTCAGCCGTTGATCCTCCTGATTGCAATACTGCTTCAGCTTTTAACAGTAAAACATCTGCATACCTAAGTATGCGATAATTATTAACTGATGCTACCCCGGATTGGGAAAGCTTATCCGTTGTTACATATTTTTTTACGGTCTTGTCGGTAGCATCCATCGTAAGAGGTAGCCTCGGATCATTTGGATCGAATGTATTAAGCAACCTAGAGGTACCATAAAAACGCGACCTCCCGAAGAGCGCAAAATTATTATCATAAAATCCCCAGAAAATAGATAATGCTCCCACTGCATTATCAAAATCATTTGACAACCATACATTGTCGCCACCAAAAGACTGTGAAGCCTGGAATTCAAAAAGCGATTCGGAATTATTTTCTGTATCAAATGCAAAGTTGTCACCAAATTTGGCCTGTAATTGTGCCCCGGATATTTTATTAAATGCTGCAATTGCAGCCGTGTAGTCGGCAGCGTTACCTCCTGTGGCAGATGCTCTAAATACCAAAGTCTTTCCTAACATACCATTGGCAGAATTGGCAGTAACCCTGCCGGCATCAGCAGCATCCCAACTTGCCGGCAGTAAGCCAGCAGCATCCGTGAAATCCTGTATGGCCTGGTCAAGTAACTCTGTACCCGTAGTACCCGGGGGTGTGAATTGTGCATCGCTCGTTACGCGTTCTGTTACAAGCGGAGATGTTCCGAATAAATTCCAGAGATTATAAAAAGCGTACCCGCGAAGGAATAGTGCTTCTCCTTTATGATAGCTTTGAAGGTTGCGTGTTTTATAAACATCACTTGCGGCAGCCTCCACTTTTTCCAGCACTACGTTAGCCCTTGCTATCATTTGATAATGCGCTGCATACAACATTGCCAGGCTTCCATCACTTGGTTGCAATGGACCGAATGTTTCAAAGGGCTCATTGTTATCATTGGTGGTAATATCATCACCGGGTAAGAGGAAGACCTGTATTGCAGGGCCTCCTCCATTGTACCAAAAGAAGTCGGTCATTTTCGCATATACGCCCAACACTGCTTTAGTAAAGTCATCTTCTTTCGTAAAATAGGATTCCTCAGTCGGACCATGGGGCAATAAATCCAGCTTGTTTTTTTTACAACTATTTATTACGAAACCGCATGAAATTAAAAGGCAAATAAATAGAGATTTTAAAAGTAGTTTTTTCATGTTATATAGCATTAAGTTGAATTAAAAAGTGGCGTTAATACCAAACAGGAATTG
>JBDTVF010000415.1:0-2842 GCA_040007325.1 Ginsengibacter sp.
GTTTTTGAACGTGGCGATGTAGATGACATCCGTAACTGCCGCCGCTATTATGGTGATGAAAAAATTACTACGGTGTTGCTTAACGCGAAATTTTTACCTGAAACAAGAATGTATCTGGCAAGTGCAGTAATAAACAAGCCGCTAAAAGATTTCAGATGTTATATCCTGAGACAGTCAAACCCCTCGCTTTTTCCATATTAAAACAATTAATGGAAATTCCTGAGTTAAAGGATTTTTCATTGGTTGGCGGTACTGCATTGTCTCTAATTTATGGACACCGGGAATCAGTTGATTTAGATTTATTTTCAAGCAAGCCATTTGAGAACACTGTTATAATTGACGCGCTTAAAAAAAAGTTTCAGGATAAATTTATTACCGAAGAAAAAGCGCCCCGTTTTGGTATTTTTTGTTTTGTAAACGAAGTGAAAGTTGATATTGTCCGTCATCCACATCCCCTGATAAAACCTGAATTAAATATTGAAGATATCAGGATGTTTTCAACAGAAGATATTATTGCCATGAAAGTACAGGCAATTTTAGGCAGGGGCAGGAAGAAAGACTTTTGGGATGTGGCAGAACTTTTAAATCACTATTCTATTTCTGATTTTATAAAATTTCATACTGAGAAATATGCATCTCAGAATTTATTGATAACAGTGCCACAGGCTCTAACTTTTTTTGCGGATGCAGAAGAAAGCGAAGACCCGGTAAGTTTAAAAAAACAAACATGGGAAAGTGTGAAAAAATTTATTAATGCTAAAGTCAGTGAGTATTTAAAATAGAAAATTTATTGATAACCAATATCTCAGTCACCCAGCTCACTGCTAATGTAAGATTGAGATACTAAGCAAACCTTCCTCAAAAATCTCCCGTTATGTTTTACCTTAGGCATTTTACATCAAATGCCATCGAATGAAAAAAATTATCTGCGAAAACAAAACTGCTACTAACAAATCTTTTGTTGTTTATTTTTTTATCACATTCTTTTCAATAATGTGTTTGCATGTAAATGCAGCCGATTCCAGCGCCATCATTCCAAAGCCGCTGGCCATGCAGTTGCATGACGGACATTTCGTGCTTAACAATTCAACAACAGTAAGTACCACTTCGTCGGACGATGATGTGAAACAAAGCATTCAATGGTTCATTAATAAGATCGCCACTTCAACAGGCTATAACCTTTCCACAAAAAAATTAACTGCAAATGCGATAAACTTATTATTGAATAAGAAGGCTGATACTTCTTTGCATGATGAAGGTTATACATTAAATGTTACGCCTTCAATGGTAACGATAACGGCCAATAAACCTGCCGGGCTTTTTTATGGACTGCAAACAGTTTTGCAATTGTTGCCTCCTTCTATCGAAAGTGTAACAGAGATTCAAAATGCAAAATGGACAATGCCTTGTGTTGATATAAAAGATGTGCCGCGTTTCGGATGGCGCGGTTTAATGCTGGACGTGAGTCGTCACTTTTTTACTAAGAACGAAGTGGAAGAATACATTGACCAAATGGCCCGCTACAAATACAACACATTGCACCTGCATCTTGCAGATGATCAGGGCTGGCGTATCGAAATAAAAAGTTTGCCTGAGCTTACCAGCGTTGGAGCATGGCGTGTAAAGCGCACCGGTCGCTGGGGAACTTTTATGCCTGCATTAGCTGGTGAACCCACAACCGATGGCGGCTTCTACACTCAGGAAGATATGAAGGAGATCATCAAATATGCGCAGGATCGTTTCATAACAATACTTCCTGAAATCGATGTGCCTGCACATAGCCTTGCACTCATCGCTTCTTATCCGAATCTTAGTTGTACGCAGTTGCCTTACTCTGTAAACGCAGGTGGTAAAGGATACGAGCGTAATGATAATGTTTTATGCATCGGCAATGATTCAACATTTACCATGCTCGATAAAATATTTAAGGAAATAGCGGCGCTCTTTCCGAATTCTTACATACACATTGGTGGTGATGAAGCGTACAAAGGTTT
Source organism: Ginsengibacter sp. (assembly GCA_040007325.1). Taxonomy (GTDB): domain Bacteria; phylum Bacteroidota; class Bacteroidia; order Chitinophagales; family Chitinophagaceae; genus Ginsengibacter. The sequence continues at coordinate 1,995 of JBDTVF010000415.1, forward strand.
TTGGGATGCATGCCCGAAATGCCAGAAGCGAATGGCCGATGAGCATTTGAAAAATGTGGATGAATTGCAAAGTTATTTTGTAAAAAGAGTAGAAAAGATTATTGAATCAAAAAACAAAAAATTAATCGGCTGGGATGAAATATTAGAAGGGGGATTAGCGCCGAATGCAACCGTTATGAGCTGGCGTGGTATGAGCGGCGGTGTTGCTGCTGCAAGAATGAATCACCAGGTTGTAATGACGCCATGGGATTATTGTTATCTCGATCTGTACCAGGGTGAGCCTACAGGTGAACCACCAACCTATGGTTTGTGCCGTCTTTCTGATTCGTACAATTATGAGCCCGTGCCAGACAGCATTGATGAAAAATATATTTTGGGGGGCCAGGGAAATTTGTGGTCCGAATCTATACCCACTTTCAGGCATGCGGAATATATGACCTGGCCGAGAGGAATTGCATTGGCAGAAGTATATTGGAGCTCAAAAGCCAATAAAAACTGGACTAATTTTATAACAAGGCTGGAAAAACAATTTCCCCGTTTGGATGCCGCTAATGTGAAGTATTCTACAAGCATGTACAATGTAGTTTTTCAACCGGCGCGTATTAAAAATAGTGACTTTGGTGTAACGCTTACTACCGAAGTACACGGCCTTGATATTTATTACACATTTGATAATACCAACCCTGATCAGTTCTCTCCAAAGTTTGATGGAAAACCAATAAAGTTTCCTGTTGGATCAACTTATCTGAATGCAATTACCTATCGTGATGGAAATCCTATAGGTGAGCAAATTAATATTGCTAAAGATATTTTAGCGCAAAGGCTTGATGAGAAACATCATGTTTATT
>JBDTVF010000416.1:0-2803 GCA_040007325.1 Ginsengibacter sp.
CCTTTTTCTGCCCGGATGTTTCCTGTGGTAAGAAGGTTACAAAGTTGCGAATAAGCTTTTCTGTTAGCAGGGTATGCAAGAAGACTATAGCCATCCAATAAATCGAAGCGGCACCCAATTACAATGCGTATGTTTTGTTTCTTAGCCGCAGCATGTGCACGAACGATGCCCGCAAGACTATTCCTGTCAGTTATGCCTATTTCAGTATATCCGAGTCCGGCTGCATACTCCACCAATTCTTCGGGATGAGAGGCACCACGAAGGAAAGAGAAGTTGGTTGTTATTTGTAGTTCTGTGTAGTTCATACCTCACCCCAACCACTCTCCATCCTTCGACAAGCTCAGGAGAGGGGGAACATTTTTTTTAAAAAGAAATCTTATGCAAAAAATCCATGAATAAACCATTTATAAGTTTTTGCTGCATCATAATGCCCTGACCGGAAAAGCCAATAACGACAGCCTTCTTCATCTTCTACATAATAATAATCCCTGTGTTGCCCATCCTGCAGCCACCATTCCTGCTCTATTCTTTCCGGGCCATCTGCTTTTATTATTTTATGCAACTTTCCTTTATGCCTGAATGACATTGGAGGATAATCTGGAATAGGTGCAGTCACTTCTATTACCTCCGGCTTCTATAATAATTGCAACGGTCTTGGCCTGTCAATTTTCCATGCTATTGCTGCTTTTTCAATAACAGATGTGGCGGGTTTAAAAGAGCGCTCGGGCCAGTAATGTTCCGCAGGTAGGTATCTGTGTATATTTTCATTACCTACTTTCCCTCCTATCCTGTCAAGTAATTCTGCAAGCGCAGTATCATCTAAACCTTTATTATCCCAAAGCTTTTCCTGCACGGTAGCGAGATCTTCTATTTTTGATGCCTCGAGTATAAAAAGTTCAATGCCGAGATCTGGCTCAATAGAATCAATTTTATTTTCAAATAGTTTGTAAAGATGTTTACTACTATTAGAAGGTCTATTAGTACCAATACTTATCTTTTCAATTTTGCCATCAATACGATAACATTTAAAATCTGCAATTCGTAAACCTTTCTCCTCCTGTTGAAGACGATGGCATACTGCATTAAGTAATCTTTGCAAAGCAATCCCAATACCTGTTGCTGTAACAATTGGTTCAAGGCATGGTAATCGTTCATGATAAGGTTCCGGGGGAAATACCGGTTGTATTAATTCTTCTATATTTCCCAATGCCTGGTCAATTCGTAATAATACCTGTGCATCAAATCTTCTTCTTAATGCTGAACGGGGAATAGCAGTTAACTGATCTACATGATAAAGCCCCAGTTTTTGTAAAACCTCTGTTGTTGCAGGCTCTATGCGTAGTGACGCTACAGGTAACGATTGCAGCGAATGTATTTGCTTATCTTTTTCAACTATGGTATTATCTTTTCCGAATCTTGAAACCGCCCATGCGGCACCGATAGTATCAGCTATGGCGATTCGAATATGGTAGCCAAAATTCCGAAGCCGTTTGCTGATCGCAAAAATGTATTGCTTTTCACCTCCCCAAAGATGTGCACAACCTGAGGCATCAAGTATAATTCCATCGGGCAAATCAACAGCCACATAAGGGGAATAACGAATGCACCATTCAGCAAAGCCTTTCAATAATTTTGAATTGAGTCCTGGCCTGGCATCAATTACTTTAAGAGAAGAGATTAAAGTTCTTGCATCCGCTACTGCCATTCCCGGTTCTATGCCTTCTTTGTTTGCCAAATTGTTTGCAGCAGTTACTACCAATCTTCCATGATCTGGCAATGCCAAAACAAAAGGTATTTCTTTTAAACCAGGCTGTTTCCTAATAAACCAATCTGTAGTTAAAGACTGAAACCATATAGTGACATAGCGCTTTTGCATATCACCCCGTTTTCTTTTTACTGATCATTGGTATGGCATTGATCTTCGAATTGTAACGCAAACGGCCTTCAGTAAATTCTATCTCCCATTTTCCCGGTTTACCATTTCGGACTTTTAATAATTCTACTTCCCATTTTGGAAAGCCAACGCCGGGCATATCATTAGGTAATTCGCTCGGAAGGGAAGTAATTTTCCAGCGTGTTACGCAGGCTGTTGTATTTAAGCTCCGTGGATTATCACGCAAAATAAATCCGGTTACCTGGCTCTTTTCAACTGCAAGTTGTAATCTTCTCGAAGCGGTAAAATTTAATTCGCGTAACTCTCCTATTACTGCTGTAAGGCTTTCACATTTCAACGCTTCTTCCATGGCCCATAAAATTTCTTTCTCTTTTTTTAGATGAATAAAAATTATTTTTTCAGGAGGAATACCAAATAATTTAAGTGCCGGCGGGAAAATGTTTTTAGATGAATTTATCCATATACATGCGCCACTTTTAAGCATAAGTGATGCAAGTATCCCTGAAATAAAACCTGCTGTAGCAGCCACTTCTTCCTGGTGGAAAGAAATGAATTCATGAACCGCACCTATTGGAAACTGTGCATTGGGAAAAGCGCTCCTGACGGAAGCAGGTAAAATTTCGGGAGCATAGGGATTTATTATCTTTTTGAATCCTTGCAATAGCAGCATATCCTTTCGCAACTGATCTATTATATCTGCTTTTACAGCGCTCATTGAAGTAATTCACATTGTTTGATTGCTGCAAATTACTAAATTATTTAGTAATAAATATTTTCTTAGTTTGGCGGATGCATTCAAAATTGTCGCATCCGTATTTGCCCATCGGGGTTACCTGTTTGTAGCAATTGTATTTTAAAAATCGTTGTGGGTGCCGCAGGTACGCCACCGGCAAGGGTAGCCACTACGTG
>JBDTVF010000417.1:0-2791 GCA_040007325.1 Ginsengibacter sp.
AAATCCCTGTGAGCGTATTTACCATATACCCAGGCACCACCTGTGAAAGAAGCTGCACTTATAAGGAAAACAGCTATAAATTTTTTGAATGTCATGTCTTTATATTTTGATTGTGATCTATATAGCAAATGTGAAAACATGTTATGAGGCAAATCTGAGGAAAATTGTAAAGGGCATGTTAAACAACGAAATGCAGGCGGGATATAAATCCTATTTTAAATAAACTTTAATAGCAAAGGCAGCAAGCTCTAAGTCCGTTTCAATTCGGATTATGGTTTTAACCAGCTTGCAGCAGTTGCCATAAAAGCTTTAAGCCCGGGCTTAACGATCCGGGCACCGCGGTTATAAGCCTTCATTCATTGTCTGGTGTATTTGCCTACAAGCCATACCATAACCTGCCTTCCATCAGGCTCGACATTGAAGGATCTAAAAGAATTTATACATTGCGCTCCTCATTCGATGACGTGTTTGAAAAATGCATCATCCCATTTGGAACAATGGAAAGAAAGATGAATAGAGTCAAGAGGAACTTGTAAGTAGGGTAAAGCAATTGAAACTGCGGATCATAAAAACTTGTACACAGAAGTGTTTAATAAACTAATAAAAGATGGCGAGAAGCAAAAAGAAATAATGGTTGAAGAGCATTAATTTTTTTTAAATAAATAATTACAGTGGATCAAATAAAAACTTATATAGGTTTTGTTGCCTGGGAATAGAGCTGACAGGTGTTTTAACCATGATAGCCGGCATAACAATTGGTTTAGCGCGGTACATTTTTTCTTTGCAAGGCATATTCAACCTCGACTGTTTCAAACTGATGTTGGTAATGCTTGGCTTCAGCCCCAATGTATTAGCAAATCAATCCGCTCACTTACTTCAATTCTTTAATTCTTTTCAAATGCACAAGAAAGCTAACGCATATAGCAATTTACATTTTTTATGATGGGCAACATATAAGCTATTTATGAATGAAGAATATATAATTTAATGCAAGAATATTTGGACTACTATCAAATAATCTAAATTATCATTCTTCCCCTAATACTTATTTACTTTCTTTTATTTCTCCCTTATAGTAGTCTTACCTCTTACACGAGGCCCACCGGCGGATAGGCTGGCAGGAATAGATGCAAAAAAATAAAAGTTAAATTTAAAAATCGTGACGGAAGACTATGTGTAAAGCAAACTCCGCAAAGTATTTTTAGAAGAGGATTACCATATTTACTACACAAAAATTTCTTCGCATGAACATCATTCTACTTTTATTTACTATCACGTTTATTCTTTGGCATATCGGTTTGTACGGCATGTTCAGGAAAGCGGGCATTACGCCATGGAAAGCTTTGGTACCGCTATACAATACCTGGTGCATGGTTGAAAAGATGCAATTGAAAAAAGCCTGGTTTTTTCTTCAGCTAATACCTATTGCGGGACAGTTTACCACTATTTGGATAAGCATAAAATTTGTTGAGCACTTCGGCAGGTTCAGTGTGCCGCATCATGCGGCGACCCTGTTGATCCCTTTCATTTATTTTCCTTATCTCGGTTATTCTGATAAAGAACAATATGCCGGTATTGCTGCAGTAAAAAATTATAAAAAAAGTATTTCACGCGAATGGATAGACGCAGCAGCTTTTGCAATAGTTGCCGCAACTCTTGTACGTACTTTTGTTTTTGAAGCATATGCAATCCCTACGCCTTCTATGGAAAAAAGCTTACTCGTGAACGATTATCTTTTTGTAAGCAAGCTAGGTTATGGTCCGCGGATTCCCAATACACCGCTGGCTTTGCCATTTATGAACAATACGATTGCCAACACGAGCACTAAATCTTATGTGGAGTGGATTCACATTCCTTACACCCGTTGGTTTGCCAGCGACATAAAGCGAAACGATGTGGTTGTTTTTAATTTTCCCGTAAACGATACGCTGATAAACGATGAAGAAAATTTTGGTTCAAAATTTACCTATTACCAGGAAATTCAAAGAAGAATGCTTGCCGAACAAATCTCTGAAGATGAAGCCAGGCAAAGAGTGCAGGGACAGTACGGGGACATGATCATAACACGGCCTGTTGATAAAAGAGAAAATTTTATCAAAAGATGCGTGGCAATCCCCGGCGATATATTGCAAATAAAAAACAGGATTATATATGTAAATAATGTTGCGGAGCCGCTGCCTGAGTTTCATGAATTTAATTACGAGGTTACTACTTCTGCGCCCCTTGATCCTGATGAATTAGGCAACATAGGTATTCAATATGTGGATGATCCGAATAAAAACCAGGTGTACCAACTTCAAAATAATTTGTATGAAATCGGGCTCACCGATGGAGAACTGGCTTCACTTAAAATGCTGCCAATGGTAAAGGATATAAAGCTTGCGGTGTTGCGTGCGATGGATAAATATCCTTACCTGTTTCCATTCAAAGGTAATGGTACTGAAAGCTGGACAGTGGATGACTATGGCCCAGTCCGGCTGCCGCAAAAAGGCAAAACAATACAATTAAAGCCAGGCAATATTTCATTTTATAAACGTTGCATAGCTACTTATGAAGGCAATAAATTTGAAGAAAGAAACGAGCAATATTTTATAAACGATCAACCCGCAACAAGCTATACTTTTAAAATGAATTATTACTGGATGATGGGAGACAACCGGCACAACTCTCTTGATAGCCGCTTCTGGGGCTTTGTACCCGAAGATCATATAGTAGGAAAGGGTTCTTTAGTATGGTTTAGTTATGATAAAGGAATACGATGGAACAGGATATTTATGAAGATAAAATAATT
>JBDTVF010000418.1:0-2790 GCA_040007325.1 Ginsengibacter sp.
TCTGTAGAAGAAGCTATTTTATATGCCGCTCAGTTTACAAAAAATGAAATATTAATAGAGGAGCATATTTCAAAATGAAAATATCTTTTTTTGCTGATGAGAATATACAGGAATCGCTTATTAAATGGTTAAAAGAAATAGGTTATGATATCTCGGGCATTCGGGAGGAAAATCTTTATGGATTAGATGATGAGACTATTATTCAAAAAGCATTTTCGGAAAAAAAAATAATTCTCACCCAGGATAGTGATTTTGGAAAAATTATTTTTACAAAAAATGTAAAATTCTATTCTGTTGTTTTCTTAAAACCGGGTCATCAGCATTCTGATTTTCATATTCCCACGCTTACAGCGATTTTAAATCATGAGGATAAGATTAAAGAAGGTTCTATTATTATTGGCGTTAGGAAAAATAACGATATTAAGCTTCGCTTTCGTTTCCTTAATTCAAATCTGTAAATAATATTTAAATGAAAACAATTAAAGGACCTGGAATTTTTCTTGCACAATTCATTAAAGACACACCGCCATATAATAACCTTAAAGATATTTGCCAGTGGGCAAAATCAATCGGGTTTACAGGTGTACAAATACCTACGTGGGATGCTAAAATGATAGACCTTAAAAAAGCAGCCCAGAGCAAAACATATGCGCAGGAACTAAAGGGAATAGTAAATGAATGTGGGCTCGAAATAACAGAATTATCTACTCACCTGCAGGGACAGTTGGTTGCGGTGAACCCTGCCTACGATAAATTGTTTGATGGTTTTGCACCACCGGAATATCGGAACAATTCTAAAGCGCGAACTAAATGGGCGGTGCAGCAACTTAAATATGCGGCAAAGGCTTCACAAAATCTTGGGCTGAATGCGCATCCAACTTTCAGCGGAGCGTTATTATGGCATACAATGTATCCATGGCCACAACGGCCTGCAGGTTTGGTTGAGGAAGGTTTCAAAGAACTTGGAAAACGATGGCTTCCTATTCTTGACGCGTTTGATGAATGTGGCGTGGATGTTTGTTATGAAATACATCCCGGCGAAGACCTGCACGACGGTGTGAGTTATGAAATGTTTTTAGAGCAGGTGAATAATCACAAAAGAGCGTGCCTCTTATATGATCCCTCACATTTTGTATTACAGTGTTTGGACTATTTGGAGTACATTGATAATTATCATGAAAGAATAAAAGCCTTCCATGTGAAAGATGCCGAGTTCAATCCAACTGGCAAGCAAGGTGTATATGGTGGTTATCAAAGCTGGATCAACAGGGCGGGCCGTTTCCGTTCTACCGGTGATGGGCAGGTGGATTTTAAATCGATATTCACGAAGCTCGCTGCGTACGATTATAGTGGCTGGGCAGTAATGGAATGGGAGTGTTGTATAAAAAACTCGGAGGATGGTGCAAAGGAAGGAGCAGTATTCATACGAGATCATATTATAAAAGTCACCGACCATGCTTTTGATGATTTTGCCGCAACTGGCAAAGATGAAAAGTTAAACAGGGCGGTATTAGGGATATAATAAATTTTTTATTCTCAATAGAACAAATGAATATTTGTATATGAAAAAGTCAATAATAATTCTGTCATCCGTATTATTTCTGATTAGCTGCGGAAATAATACCGAGACAAAAGATGAAACTAAAACTGATACAGCAGCTACCGTAAAGGAAGAGCCTAAAGATCCTGAAATTCAGAAGGGACTTGATCTTATTGCGAAGAGCGATTGTTTTACCTGTCATAAACTTAATGAAGCAGCAATTGGGCCTTCGTACGCATTAGTTGCCGCCAAGTACAGCACTATAGACAGGCAGGCTGCAGTTGATTCAGTTGTTCATCAAATAATCAATGGTGGCTCCGGCAAATGGGGCACAGTGCCGATGACACCACATCCCGCCCTTAGCCAGGATGAGGCAAAGTCTATGGCGGCTTATGTTTTGTCAATAAAAAAAGAGTAATGTATAAATTTATTTGTTTGACAGCGGCAGTAGCCATACTGCAAAGCTGTAATCCCGGTAATGAAAATACTACCGATGTAAAAAAAGACAGCACTACAATGTCTGATGCACCCAGTAACAATGAAGATGGTTTTGTCTCATTATTCGATAGTAAGTCAATAAACCAATGGCATACCTATGGTAAACCTAACCTTGATTCGGGTTGGACCATACAGGACGATGCTATGTTTCTCGATACCACTGCGGCAGTACGTGATGCTAAGGGAAATCGTACCAGCAATAACATTGTAACCAATGAAGAGTATGGAAATTTTGATCTTAAGCTCGACTGGAAAATTTCTGAAAAAGGCAACAGCGGAATTATCTTTTATGTAAAAGAAGATCCGGCTCAATTTCCTGAAAACTATAACTCAGGTATGGAGATGCAGGTTCTTGATAACGGTACGCCTACACGCTTAGGACATCCGGATGGCAAGCTCTACACACACCGGGCAGGAGATCTCTATGACCTTCTTGCTGCAAAAGAAGTAGCAAAGCCCCTGGGCGAATGGAACGCGGTTGAAATAGTATCAAATAATGGCAAGCTTGATTTTTATATGAATGGCGAGCATACTTTGTCAACTACTTTGTGGGATGATAATTGGAATAAAATGATTGCCATAAGTAAGTTTAAAGACATGAAAGGCTTTGGCACATTTAAGCAAGGCAAGATCTCACTACAGGATCATGGCGCTGCGGTTTGGTTTAGAAATATCCGCATAAAAAAATTATAGGACATTTTTCAATTGAACGGTGTTAAGCAACAGGAAACTGTTGCTTTTTTGTTTATTTA
>JBDTVF010000419.1:0-2750 GCA_040007325.1 Ginsengibacter sp.
GGAAGGAAAAGGAGATCTTCTTACACAGGCAGCTTACCCTATCTTAAAAGAAAACCCCGGGATAAATTTTATTGGGAATGTTGAAGGCCGAGATTTTCTCACAGGTAAAGCCGACGTATATGTGTGCGATGGATTTACTGGAAATGTAATTTTAAAATTTGCAGAATCGATTTACGACATTGCACAAAAACGAAACATACACGACGCATATTTGGACAGTTTCAATTTTGAAATTTATGGCGGCGTACCCGTACTTGGCGTTAATAAGCCTGTGATTATTGGCCACGGAATCTCGCATGCGCAGGCATTTGTAAATATGATACAGATGGCAAAAAAAATGAATGACGCTGACTTAATTGGAAAGATCACGAGCAGCTTTAAAGCTTAATCAATTTTTGTATTTCACTTGCGCTAATCCATCTCGTCCATCTTGTTGGCTACTGCATCCCCTATTTTTTGTTTATCCTTCGAGTGCATTGTAGCAATTTCATTTTCACTGGCTCTCCGCAAGTCAAAAGAACTTTTGTGAATGCTTTTCAAGTCGACAATGCTAATGTTAGAAAAAATGCCGTTGGCCTCCATAAAAGCATCTTCATTAGCCGAAAAAAATATTTCTCCAAATCCTTCTATAGGTTCTGAAGGACTGGCAGTAAACCAACCCTCCCACTGATAAAAAGTCTTCCTTTCATTTATTTGAATACCTGCGCTCTTTGATTCCCAGTGAGCACTGTAATTTCCATTGATGTCGTAAGTCCTTCCTTTTAGCTTTAACATTAGGATAGTTTCGTCAAACTCAATATGCACAAAACTTAAGGCCGATTTTGAATCGGGCTTAATGCGTTCCCACCAATAACCTGTTACTTTTTTACAAAACTGGTTTTGCTTGTTGAAAGCATCTGCCTGAGTCAAATCTATTTTCTCCCTGTTACCGGTATTCGCAATTGCATTGCGTATCTTATTAGAAGCACTGCCCAGCGACGCAGCAAGATTACCCGATTCATGAAGAGTAAAGGCCGCGCCACTGATGCCTGCCAGGTCACTTGGAATTTTAATGTCTTTCAATTTATCATAAACGAAGAAGGAGCGGTTTCGGCCCAACCGGCCGATAAATAAGCCAAGTTCAAATAATACATTATCTCTCGGGCTGACGTTTTCTTTACCGCGGCTGATGGTAACATCATCTTCAGTTAAAACGAGTATTGCAAAGTCTGCTTTATCTAGCTCTTTAATCAGGCTTTCAATATAACTGTCGCCTAATTCAAACACACCCTGTGTCCAAACGTAAGGCTCTGCAATGGCTTCAAGATTTTCCTGGATGGCATAAGCGATCGATTCGCCTTCGCTTGAGGAGCCAATGAAAACAGATGGCTTTCGCATATAGAAGAATTATTGTTTCTCAATTGTGACAGGAATTGTTTTAAGTAGTGAAATGTTCAAAACTTATTTGCAAGACTAATGCAAAAATTGCAAGCCAGATTATCCAAAAACATTCCTCTCCAAAAAATCATTTCTGAATTTTCCTTTGGGATCTAATGACGCGGCCATTTCGCGAAACTCGTTCATTTTTGGATGCAACGTCCGCAATCTTGAATAGGGCATGGTAAACAACTTTCCCCAATGAGGTTTGGCATTGAAAGGAGAAAGTTCATTCTCAATAATTGGCAACAATTTTTTAACGGCAGGCCAATCCTGTTTCCACGTAAAATGTATGGTCATACTTTGTTGCTTGTAGCAAGGGCTCATCCAAAATTCATCTGCATCAATCGTTCTTATTTCAGAAATAAAAAGATGAGGGCCGATGAGCTTCCCTAATTTTTGAATCGCCATTATTGCTTCAACGCCATTTTCTATTGGTACAAAATATTCTGACTGCAATTCTTTACCGCTGCTTGGAGTAAAGCCCATTTTAAAATGCGGCAACCTTTCATACCATTTGCCCGGCACACCCATTTGTTCTGTGCAATTTTCCGCGGAGAGTTCTGCTATTGGGTGAAGATTTTTTGTGGCTGCTTTTCCGCCGAAAAATTCAGCAGTTGATTTAGATGTGTCGTCTTTATCAGTTTTCTTTTTAATCCACGTTTCATTAATACTTTGCTTCTGCCAATCAGTAAACAAACTTACGCTGTAACCACTCTCCTGTATTTCATTGAAATGTTTTTCTAATTCTGATAGAGGCAAATCCTGGTATACGTCTTGTCGCACGAAAAAAGTTGGGACAATGTTCAACGTTACCTTTGTGACAATTCCCAAAGCTCCTAAGCCAACTACGGCTGCAAAAAATTTTTCGCCATCTTTTTCGCGTGATAAATGAATTACTTCTCCTGACGCAAGAACCATTTCAAGCCCGGAAACTACGGAGGATAAATTGCCGTTCTTTAGACCGGAGCCATGTGTTGCGGTAGCAATGGCACCAGCTATAGAGATATGAGGAAGTGATGCAAGATTATGAAGGGCGAAACCTTTATTATCAAGAAAAGGAGCAAGCTCTCCGTATTTCATTGCACCATTCACGGTTACAGTACCTGCCGCTTCGTCTATTTGTATCTCGCTCGTCATGGCTTTTAGCGAAATAAGCTGATACTTACTATCAGCAATACGATTGAAGCAATGTCTTGTTCCCAGTGCTTTTACTTTTAAATATTTTTTTATCAAACCTTGTAGCTGAGCTATAGTCGTGGGGTAGTGCAGGTTGCTGGTGCTGAAAGTAAAGTTGCCGGCCCAGTTAGTTAGTTCTTTCTGCTGTTGTAAAA
>JBDTVF010000420.1:0-2734 GCA_040007325.1 Ginsengibacter sp.
TAGACCAGACCTGTAATTTTCCATCATTACCACTACAGGTCCCTGGTCAATCGCAAGGTATCTTTTCGGATACCACCCTTCTGTTTCACTAAAGGCATCGTAAAAACCATAAAGCCCCCAAATTCTATCTTTCATATCATTGTACCAATGTTTCATAGCGGCCATAGATTTCTTTGGTGTGTAAGGAAACGATGATAGTGCGGCCGTTGGAGATATGACTCCAAGGTCATTTTTTTCTCCAGGCATATGAGCGGCGTATCCCTTTATCGAATAACTCGCTGTCAATCCCCAGTTATCAGTACCATAACCTTTATAATTTTTTGGATTTTTTACGCACCATGTATAATTGATCAGTGCGAGATTTGTATTCTCTTTCCAGTAATCAGCATATTCATCTTTCAAACCGTGTGGGTCCAGGCCGAGGTAAGAATAATGAGCCCAAAACAAAGGGCCGCCATAAGGATTGTTACCCTGATAATGCAACTGGAGCGTGTCGCCATATTCAACATGAAGCGATCTTATTTTTCCATTTTCGGCCCAACCTTCATGATATGCAATTGCGGGAATACTATGCGTAGGTGACGATGCCGCCAATATATATGTGATCAGTGTTTCATTGTAGCCATGAATAGGAAAATTCATCTTCCATCCATTATTCGGGCTCCAATGCCAGTAAAGCACATTCTTACCATGTTGGTACCAATCAAACTCAACACTTTTCCATAGTGAATCTATTCGCTGTGCCACAATCTTTTCAGAATCATTCCCATTCCTAAAATACTGCCTGGCACAAAGCAAGCCCTGAAGCATATACGAAGTTTCCACGAGGTCGCCACCATCGTCATTTTTACTAAAAGGCCTAACCTTTCCTGTTTCTCCATACCACCAATGCGGCCATGCGCCGTGAAAGCGATCTGCGTTTTCCAAAAAATGAAGCGCCTTCTCAAGCCGCCATCTTCCCTGGTCGCGGGTAATAAATCCACGATCGATCCCGACAAGTAGTGCCATAACACCAAAACCACTGCCGCCACTTGTTACCGTGCTCTTATCATTCTGTGGATATTGATTATCTGCATGAAAACGTTCTCTCGCAAGCCCGCTTTCAGGTTCTGCACCATCCCAGAAATATTGAAAAGTTTGTTTTTGAACAAGATCAAATAAAGCAGAATCGCTCAAGGTCTTGCTTACGGCAGAAACAGTATCCGGCACAACATTTCCTTTCTTTGCACTATCATTTCCACCAGGTGCTTTACAGGCAACAAAAATCGTCAAGGCAAAAAGAAAATAGAGTCTCATATCAAATAGCATCATTTATTTCATAAAAATACAATAGTAATAGGTAGGGTAAATTGAAAAATTTTGTCGCATTTAGCATGATATATTTTTATAGGTTTTTTTCGCTGTTTTGAAAAAGCTGTAGCGTCTTTGCAATTTGCCATTAAAAAATATAAGCGCGAAGCATAAAACGATATTGCCGCATTTTTTACAGCTTTCAGTTACTTAACTTCATTGAATATTTTTACAATTTAATTTTGCTCCATGATTTATCTCAACAAAACATGTAAATACATTCCGGTTCTTCTTTTCGTCTCGCTGTCAGCTACAATCCAGGCACAAACAGATAGCATAAATAGCAAAAGCTGGGTGGAAAAATCCAACAGTTACACAAAGATTCTTATTGATATTGATGAAAAATATTTACCTGAGTTCGGTTCGTCGCAGGGACTGGCTTTTTATGATTCTATGGTTTCAGTGCCCACGACGGCCAATATACTTGCAAAACGAAAAGAAAAGGAAGACGCAGTAGCTATACTCAAGGAAGCCATACCAAAGGAAAACAACCTTTCGGTAAAGCAAGATCTCAATATCCTCATCACTCAGTCAGAACTCGGCTTCAGGCAGGAAGATTTTGAAATGAAAAAGGCTGTATCATTTCTTAATGCCACCGGCGACATTTTTAGGGGATTGCAAACATTGCTCGATGACCAGACAATCCCTGAAAGACGAAAGGCAGCAGTTACTCGTGTACGTAAGTATGCAGGACTTGAAAGCGGTTATAGCCCAATCACGGATATCTATAAAGAACGTACGATTGCAAAAATGAGCAAGCCTGGCATGATCTATCCGTCCAAACAGTCCATGCAGGTGCAGTTATCGAGAAATCAAAGTATCATTAAAGGCATTGCTGATTTATTTAAAAAATATAAGATCACAGGTTGGGAAGATGGATACGCGGCTCTAAAAAAACAACTGGAGGATTATGATGCATGGATAAACACTAATGTTTTACCGAAGGCGCGAACAGATTTTAAATTGCCACCCGAGCAATACCAGCTTGCTCTTGAGGGTTACGGCATCGACTTGCCACCTGCTCAAATTGCTTCGATGGCTCATGCTCTTTTTACCAATATTCAAAAAGAAATGAAGCCCATAGCGGCAGAGTTAGCCAAAAAGTATCACCTCCCTTCAAACGATTACAGGGCTGTTATTAAGTTTTTGAAAAAAGACCAACTTTTAGGCGATTCAATTATTCCTGTATATAAAGATCATCTTTCAAAAATAGAAGAGATCATAAAAGATCATCATATAGTGACCTTGCCGGAAAGGCCTGCAATAATACGTTTAGCAACGGAAGCAGAAACGGCGCAGCAACCTGCGCCACACATGGTGGCGCCACCATTTCTGAATAATACCGGCGAGCGTGGTGTCTTTGTTCTGCCATTAAATATGCCTG
>JBDTVF010000421.1:0-2702 GCA_040007325.1 Ginsengibacter sp.
TGCCAGCCGCGATTTCTTTATCAGCTTGCGCTGCCTGCTCCATCGCAGCATTTTCGGTTAGTGAGATTACACACTGAAGTGTGTCACCATATTTTTTTAAACGGTCAATGAAAAATCTTGTCAGTTCGACTGAGGTAATTTTTTTTCTTTTAATTAAAGAAGCTAATTGAGGAATAGAGTAAAATGCCAGCTCATCTTTATTTGCAGGCAATGAAATATTTTGTGGCAGGCTAAAATTAACTGGCAATTGTTTTTTGTTAAACTGCATATGTGGTAACACGGGGCTTTCAACCATCGTCATCGGCACCGAATTATCAAGCGGATAATGGTGCATCTTATCATACTGCTTTGCACGATCCCTAACAGAGCCGGAGAGGGAGTCCAGTTTTGCTTCACTGAAATGAACGCGGATAATCTTTTCTGTTGAGGCAATATCGCTTATGGCGACGCTGTCCTGGGAGTGACAATAATTTGAAATGATAAGAAGGCAGAGGAAATATTTTTTCATGCAATAAAATTTGTTTGCTTAAAACTACTTCATTTTAATGCACTATACCGGCAAAAATAATCGGCTACTTTAAAGAAGAAGTCAGCAGCTTTTCGATTTCATGTTTCCTTATAAACCAGGCAATGGTGAATGTTGGAATTATGTCAACACCTGGGACGAGTTCTTCAATAACGGAAAAAATACCACCGAGCACACCAAATTTTTTTCCAAAAATAAAAAAGAAAATAATTCCTGAAATGAAAGCCCACACGGGACCAAAGGGAAGAATTATATAACTAAGACAGCCTATTACGTCCAACAGGATGCATGTTTTAAGAGAAGGGAGTTTTCTTTTCATTATGGTGTTTTTTGCGTTTGTATCTAATCAAATGAAAGACCAGAATTACGGATTGCAATTTTGACATACTTAAATCGTTTAAATTTTCTGTTAAGTATTGATTAACACTTGCAGGCACGCTGAATTAACGTACCTTCGCACACTTAAAAAATTTAAGGCATATTTAAGATATGCTTGAGAAATAAAATAACATGGAAATTAGAAATATCGCCATTATTGCACACGTTGATCATGGCAAGACGACCCTAGTTGATAAAATATTACACAGCACGAATATTTTTCGTGATAACCAGGAGACGGGCGAACTCATTATGGATAGCAACGATCTCGAAAGAGAACGTGGTATCACCATCTTTAGTAAGAATGTATCCGTCACTTACAAAGGTGTAAAGATTAATGTAATCGATACCCCCGGTCACAGTGATTTCGGTGGAGAAGTTGAGCGTGTATTAAAAATGGCTGATGGTGTTTTGTTGCTGGTGGATGCTTTTGAAGGACCAATGCCGCAGACCCGTTTTGTATTACAAAAAGCGTTGCAATTGCATTTGCACCCGATAGTGGTGATCAATAAAGTTGACAAGCCAAATTGCCGCCCGGACGAAGTGCATGATGCGGTGTTTGAGCTTTTCTTTAACCTCGATGCAACTGAAGAGCAGCTGGATTTTCCTACTATTTACGGTTCAAGTAAAAATGGCTGGATGAATACATCTCTCCAGGAAACTGACAATATATTCCCACTCCTTGATACTATTTTAGAAAAGGTTCCACCACCGGCAACACCGGAAGGCACTTTGCAAATGCAGATAACATCTCTCGATTATTCATCTTTCCTTGGAAGAATTGCCGTGGGTAAAGTTGCCAGGGGAACTATAAAAGAAAACCAGCCATTGTCACTAATGAAACTGGATGGTACAGCTCAGAAGAGCAGGGTAAAAGAATTGTATGTGTTTGAAGGCTTAGGCAAAAAGAAGGTTTCAGAAGTATCCGCCGGTGATATTTGCGCAGTGGTTGGCATAGAAGGTTTTAATATTGGCGAAACACTTGCGGATTTCGATAAGCCTGAAGCTTTACCAATTATAAGTGTGGATGAGCCTACCATGAATATGCAATTCAGCATTAATAATTCTCCATTCTTCGGAAGAGATGGCAAGTTTGTAACCTCACGCCATCTTAAAGACAGGCTTGAAAAGGAATTGGAAAAAAATCTTGCACTTCGTGTAAGCCCAACAGATAGCGCAGAGAGTTTTATGGTGTATGGCAGAGGCATATTACACCTTAGTATTCTTGTAGAAACCATGCGTCGTGAAGGGTATGAAATTACGGTTGGCCAGCCACAGGTAATTACCAAAATGATTGATGGTAAAAAGCATGAGCCATATGAAAACCTTGTAGTAGATGTACCATCGGAATATAGCGGGCGGGTAATTGATCTGGTTAC
The DNA here is from genome assembly GCA_040007325.1 of Ginsengibacter sp. GTDB lineage: Bacteria > Bacteroidota > Bacteroidia > Chitinophagales > Chitinophagaceae > Ginsengibacter. The sequence continues at coordinate 2,284 of JBDTVF010000421.1, forward strand.
GCAACGGAAGGGGGAAATGACGATAATGGAAAGTAAGGGAGATATACAACATCTTGAATTCGAAATTCCTTCACGTGGGCTTATAGGCTTGCGTTCCAACATGCTTACCAATACAGCAGGCGAGGCCGTGATGGCGCATCGCTTTCTTGAATACAAACCATGGAAGGGCTTTATACCCGGAAGAAGCAATGGCGTGCTTATTTCTAAAAACCAGGAAAAAACTACCGGTTATTCAATCGATAAATTACAGGATCGCGGAACCTTTTTTGTTGACCCGGGAGAAGAAGTTTATACAGGTCAAATAATCGCTGAGCACATAAAGCCGGGAGATTTGGTTGTAAATGCAACAGAACCTAAAAAATTGACCAACCACCGTGCAAGCGGTAGTGATGATGCTTCACGCATTGCTCCTAAAACTC
>JBDTVF010000422.1:0-2691 GCA_040007325.1 Ginsengibacter sp.
CAGGAGTTAATGGAAAAAGTACTGCCGGATCTCGGTATTGAAGTAATAATTGTAGATCTGCGTGACCTCAATAAGGCCGAAGAAATAATTAAAGGCGACAATAAAATAAAATTACTTTACATCGAAACACCCGCCAATCCTACCATTCAATGCGTGGATATAAAAGAACTGGCAAGTCTTGGTAAACAGCACAATCTTATAGTTGCCGTGGATAATACCTTTGCAACTCCCTATTTGCAGCAACCCTATAAATACGACGTCGATTATGTGTTCCATTCCACCACTAAATTTTTAAATGGACATGGCACTGCTATTGGCGGTGCATTGGTTGGAAAAGATATTGAGTTTATGGAAACTCGAATGACGAAGGTGCATCGGCTACTTGGCGGCAATAGTAATCCATTCGATGCTTTCCTTCTTTCGCAGGGTATGAAAACCCTTGAAGTGCGTATGGAAAGACATTGCGAAAATGCTGTAAAGGTTGCAGCGTTTCTCAGTAAGCATGATGCCATCAGTAAAGTAAATTACCTCGGTCTTTCTTCGCATCCTGATCATGCAACATCTAAAAAACAAATGCGACATCCTGGTGCCATGTTGAGTTTTGATATGAAAAAGGGCTTACAGGGAGGAATAGATTTTATTAATAACGTGCAAATGTGTGTAAGAGCTGTTTCACTGGGCACCTGCGATACTTTATTAAGCCATCCCGCATCGATGACACATTATGGCGTCTCAAAAGAAAAGAAGCTCGAGTACGGGATTACCGATGGTTTGATAAGAATGAGTGTCGGAATAGAAAACGTTGAAGACATTATAAGTGATATTGACCAGGCGCTTTCCTGATGCAAAAGATCAATTCAAAGCAAAACGTATTACACATGATCATTTCCAAAAGATCTATATGATAAAAAGTGTTTACTATTTCAGTTTTATAAGCATCGCTCTTGTTTTATTTTCATGTAATCAAAAAAAATATGATGTGATCATTCGCAATGCAATGATCTATGATGGCAATGGTGGTGAGCCTTACAAGGGAGACCTTGCTATATCGGCTGACACTATTGCGTTTATTGGTGATCTTGCAAAAGAGAAAGCAAAAATTGAGCTGAATGCAAACGGAAAAGCTGTTGCACCTGGCTTTGTAAATATGCTAAGCTGGGCGAATACAAGTCTTATACAAGACGGAAGATCTCAAAGCGATATCCGCCAGGGTGTGACCCTTGAAGTGATGGGCGAAGGCTCCAGCATGGGACCCTTAAATGCTAAGATGAAAGTGCTCATGCAGAGCGGACAGGGAGATATTAAGTATAAAGTTGAATGGAATACTCTTGGTGAATTCTTCAATTTTTTAGAAAAGAAAGGCGTGTCATGTAATGTGGCGTCCTTTGTAGGTGCAACCACCATTCGTGAAAACATTATTGGTGAAGATGATCGTGATCCTTCACCGGCAGAACTGGATAGCATGCGACTGCTGGTAGATCAGGCGATGCAGGAAGGCGCTCTCGGAGTTGGTTCTTCGCTTATTTATCCACCTGCTTTTTTTGCCAAAACAAATGAGCTTATCGCTTTGTGCGAAGAGGCTGGTAAATATGGTGGTGGCTATATCTCTCACATGCGCAGCGAGGGCAACAAGCTTTACGAAGCGGTTGAAGAATTGATAACAATTGCCGAAAAAGCAAAAGTTCACGGAGAGATCTATCACCTAAAAGCCGCCGGCAAAGACAATTGGAAGAAAATGGACAGCGTGATACGCAGGATAGAGAGAGCAAGAAGCGAAGGGGTTGATATCGGCGCTAACATGTATAATTATCTCGCAGGTTCCACAGGGCTTACGGCGTCATTTCCGCCTTCATTGCAGGATGGTGGTTTTGATAAATTATGGGAGCGGCTACACGATCCTGTTATAAGAAAGCAAATGGCAAAAGCAATGGATACCAATGCTGAAGACTGGGAAAATCTTTATTATGCAGCGGGCTCGCCGGAAAAGGTTTTACTACTCGGATTTAAACAGGACTCCCTAAAAAAATATGGCGGAAAAACATTGGCCGAAGTGGCTAAGATCCGCGGTAAATCGCCCGAAGAAACGGCAATGGATTTAATCATAGAAGATAGTTCCCGGGTGGGCGTAGCTTATTTTTTAATGAGCGAAGAGAATGTAAAAAAAGAAATGATGCAGCCTTGGGTCAGCTTTGGTTCAGATGCAGGCTCTTATACCAATGAAGGCGTATTTCTTAAATCATTTACGCATCCCAGGGCGTATGGCAATTTTGCAAGAGTGCTTGGCCATTATTCAAGAGATGAAAAAGTTATTACTTTGCCAGAGGCTGTGAGGAGATTGAGTAAACTATCTGTAGACAAGTTGCATATAAAAAAACGTGGAGAATTGAAGGTTGGAAATTTTGCAGATCTCGTCATTTTCGATCCTGCGAAAGTGGAGGATCATGCTACCTATGAAACCCCTCACCAGTATACGACGGGAGTTACAGATGTATTTGTAAACGGGGTTCAGGTCTTAAAAAATGGCGACCATACAGGTGCTACTCCGGGGCAATTTGTAAAAGGGCCGGGGTATAAAGCAAAAGGAAACTGATAATGTCTTTAGCTAAAAAATAAAATTATCATGGAAGAAATAACAATACGTAAAGCCGAGAAAGAAGATTGCAAGCGTATGATGGAACTTGTGCACGAATT
>JBDTVF010000423.1:0-2680 GCA_040007325.1 Ginsengibacter sp.
TCATTTTATATCCGACTGATACAATATGGGGCATAGGCTGCGATGCCACGGATACAGTGGCCATTCAAAAAATCTTTTTGCTAAAAAAAAGAGATGAGAAAAAATCAATGATCATATTGTTGGCTCAGAAAAAGGAAATTTCAAACTATGTATCCGGGCCTTCCAAAAAAATCCTGGGCGCTTTAGAAGAAAGCAAAAAACCTATAACGGGAATTTTTGAAAATGCCATCAATTTACCAGCATCGCTTATTAATGAAGACGGAAGTATTGCCATCAGGATTGTGAAGGATGATTTTTGTAAAAAACTTATTGAAAGGATACGCGTTCCTTTGGTTGCAACATCGGCAAATATTTCGGGAGATAGTTATCCCTCGAATTTTACAGAGATATCTGCAGAAATAAAAAACGGTGTTGACTATATAGTTCAACACAGTAAAAATGATTCTAAAATCTTTCAACCTTCTTCGATAATAAAATTGAACGACGAAGGTGACATTGAAAAAATAAGATAATTAAAGAGCGAGGCCAACTCCTAATTGAATCGCAGATGTTTTCCAGGTATTGCTACTTGATAGGTTACTGATATCCGTTTGTCCGCCAACGAATCTTCCATACACCCTAAATTTCAACAGGTCTAATTGTAAGCCGCCCACGAGTGAGAAATTACCTGATTTAAATGCATTATTACCAGTCTGTAAAAGATTATCGTTCTCATTTAATAGAATTCCAAATTGCGGTCCGGCCTGGAGCTTAAGATATTTATTGATATTATAATTCAATAAAACGGGAATGCTTAAATATTTAAGTTGAATACTACTTACATTCTTAACCTTGAATACGTCACTAAAACTTGTTGTAGTGTCATTATTTACCTGGTTAAATAATACTTCCGGTTGTATGGCAAACTTGTTTCCAAGGCCGATAGTCGCAAAACCGCCAACATGATATCCTAAAGAAAATTGATCTTTAAAGGACTGGCCGGAAATTTTGCCTAAGTTGGCACCGCCTTTAATACCCAATTTAAAGGTTTGAGAAAAAGCGGAAGAGCCCATGAAGAGCAGAATTGCAAATGAGATAATTTTCGTTTTCATAAAGTTTTTAGAGTTGATATTTTCAATTAATATGCCAAGGTGATCGTTAAAAAGTTATTCCAATATTAAAGTTATAAACCTGTGTAAATGCTTTATCATCAGTTTTTGGCAAATAATAGTCCAGGTACACTTCGGGCTCAAGGTAAAATTTACCTATCGAATAATTCAGATCAATATCCAGCCCGATAGATTGTACGTCGAAAGTACCGCCTCCATCTGATGACGATTGAAACCGTCGAAGCTTTGTAAGTCTTCTCTTTGTATAAAGATTAAAAAGCTGTGCGCTACTCTTATGGCTTACGGAATAATTATTAATGCCGGATATCACTGACAATTGTGGCGTAAACCTCAATCCATCTTTCTTTGCGAGAAGATTGTAAAAAGTAAAATCATGCTCAATGCTCGCCGCAACAGAAAAGGAAGAAATTTCTGTGGTAGCTGTATCAACATAATGTATCAATGTGGGGCGGTTAAGAATTATCACCGTCGTATCTACATTGATGATCTCGTCATATTTTCCGGCAGAATAACTAACTGAAACAGCCGGCTTGATGTACGGCTTTTTCAGTATGAGGTTTGCGTATATTTCATCGTCAAATGGTGCGGCTGTAGTTGTGTACTTGCTTTCGTGAAAATAATGAGTGTATGACAAAAGCGAACTCACTGCCTTGCTTTTTGTATATGAATATGATGGTGATATCGCGTATTGGTAAAAGTTAAGTGAACTGTTTTCATTTAAAAGATATCCGGCCACCGAAGCGCTTAGGCCACTTTTATGAAAATACCCAGCCGATGGAGTGAGTACGAGTTGGCGTTTATTATCGAGACTTTGTGCAGCTTTATTGTTTCCACTAAATAAACGCGTACCCACGGCCATATTTATCCTAAAATAGCTCTGCGGAGCATCCATCTTATCAAGCATTTTTAAGAATGCATCATTGGCAAGCAATGAATCCATAATTTCTTTATCAGACGGTATTACTTGCGCGGATAGTTTCGATGACCCAAACGGGATGATAAGAAAAAGCAGAAGAACTCTTCGCATAGCAGGCAGTTGAAATGAAATTAGTTCACGCGACGTAAGACCGAAATAATTTCAGCAAGTTTAAAAACAGCATTAATAACGCCCGAAAAGTTAGATTATTACGGTGTCGGTAGTTCCGTTCTCCCCGCTTTTTCAGCGTAATAACATACCTTTGCGCCTCAAAATAAATACAATACATGAATGAATTTGAAGGCCTCGGCCTTAATGAACAAATTGTGAAAGCGGTAAGTGATCTTGGTTTTGATACTCCCACCCCTATCCAGGTTAAAGCAATCCCAATTTTACTTTCAGGCACTACGGATTTTGTGGGCCTTGCACAAACAGGGACCGGAAAGACTGCTGCATTTGGTTTACCATTGCTTCAACTTGTGGAGCCTGAGAACAAATATCCACAGGCGTTGATCGTGTGCCCCACCAGGGAACTTTGCCTGCAGATCTGTAATGACATCCAGGATTTTAAGAAATATTCCAAAAATGTAAATGCCGAGCCAGTATACGGCGGTGCCTCTATCGTAATGCAAATACGTGCTTTGAAAAAAGGCGT
>JBDTVF010000424.1:0-2670 GCA_040007325.1 Ginsengibacter sp.
TTATAGTTGATATTTTATCCATACTCATTTTGTGAATTGCAAATATGTTGAAAAATTATTAGTAAGCAGAATCATATTACTTTCTAAAAAAATTTCGCCAAGAGCGGGCAAGACTTCTGCTCCCTCTCCTTTGGAGAGGGGTTGGGGTGAGGTTTTACCTAGCTGAAGAACTTACACCAATAGATTCACCAACATTACTTTTTAGAAACCGGGCGTACCAGTGACCCGATGATTTTACAATAACCGATGGCACCGAGTTTGGCAAGCCACTTGGAATATTGCATGGTAACATCAAATACATCGCCATGAAAGAACCAGGCAGTTTTATCATCAGCCAATGGTAGCACGACCTTATTAACTATTCTAAGTGAACCCATTTTAAATCCTGCAAATTTCCTCAGCATCTCGTCATGATTACCAGTAATGTAATAGATCTTTGTGCCCTTACCCATCCAACCCATAAGATGCTTCACCACTTTCATGTTGCTCTTGGGCCAATAGCGCTTGCTGAATTGCCAGATGTCAATAATGTCGCCATTTAATATTATTGTTTTAGGCTTAATACTTTTTAGGTAGCATAACAATTCCTTTGCATGGCAACCATAGGTACCCAAATGGACATCGCTCAATAAAAGGATTTCAACCTTTCCTTTTTTCGGCTCCATTACAATTGAACTTTGTAAAACTTAAGCGGCGAGTAAAAAGCAGACAAGCGTTGAAGGAAAACTCTTATAAGAATTTTTTGAAAGAAATAAGAGATTGTTTTCATGATCTGGAATTTAATGATGAGAAAAGGTAAGTGCGCAAATCTTTTGAAAACTGTAATCCGAATAAAACAAAATAAAAAAACGTACATGGCTTTAAATTTAAGGAAATATTATGAGAACGTTAATTATTTGACACAGGGTGTATTAGATAAATGATAATAACAGCCAGGGCTAACGGTTTTTATTTTTCTCCTGGATAATCTCTGCAGCAACGCTCACTGCGATTTCTTCGGGCGTCTGGCTTTTGATTTGCAATCCCACAGGAGCATGAATTTTCTGCAAAATATTTTCGTCAAATCCTTCTGAGCGATATTGGTCAAACATCTTCTCTATTTTCTTAGCACTGCCTAATAAGCCGATGTAGTATAAGTTTTTATCAAAAAGAGAACGTATCGCTACATCATCTGTTCGATATCCAAAGGTCATAACGACAACATAGTTACTATGCCCGGTCGGAATATATTTTGAAATGTTGGAGTAATCTTCCAGGTATTTTTTTTCGTGAACAGATTTATTTTTCTTTATTGTGTTAAGTTCCTTCCTGTTGTCAAAGAGGTGAATACAAAAATTTAAGGAGCTCATTAATTTGGACAGAGCCAATGCGCAATGGCCGCCACCAATAATGTAGAGATGATCTTTATAGCCGACATTTTCGGCAAACATCCATTCATCATTCGAAATGAAATTGTAAGAAACATTAGTCGATTCGTCTAAAGATTTTGAAAATTCAATGCCTGACGGAGAAAGCTGTAGTTGCCCTGTTTTGTTATTCTTTAAGGTGTTGATAATTTTGGTGATTGATTTTGCATCTTTATTTCTAATGATGTATAACAAGATGGTTTGCTCTCCGGAACATACCATGCCGCTCTTGTTGATGCCGCCGTTTTTATTATGGATTTGTTTTTTTATCAATGTTTCCTTCGCATGCTCTTTCAATCTTGCTTTTGACATTTCTACAAACTTGTGCTCCATAATACCACCACCTATAGAGCCTTCCATATTACCTTTAGCTGTCACCGCCATAAAAAAACCTCTTCTGCCAGGGCTACTTCCGGCACTTGCCACAACATATAGAAGCATTACAGGAATTTTTTCCTTTAAGTTTTTACTTATTAATAGCCATGTTGCCAATTGCTTCTTCATTGTTAGCGTGTTTGACTTCCGGAGATTGAGAATAGAGAGCGCATAAAACTTTTTCGGGCGTCATCGGAGCGGAAAACGCAGGCGAACCTTTTGGATTAAATTCTTTGATGGCATTGCGGAGCGCAAAAAAAGTTCCCATGCCATACATCAGCGGTGGCTCACCTACTGCTTTAGATCGCATTATGGCAGGGTTGTCATTTGGTGTTTCGAGAAAGGAAACCTCAATATTTTTTGGAACTGAATAGATATCAGGTATTTTATAAGTCGATAGCGCATTTGACAAAAGCTTTCCCTGTTTATCATAAATAATTTCTTCCAGCGTCATCCATCCGATGCCTTGTACCAGGCCACCTTCAATCTGCCCGAGATCAACTATTGGGTTCATGCTTGCACCGAAATCATGAACGATTTTCACCGCATCCACTTCATAAATTCCACGGAGGCAATCAACAGTAACCGTTGTTATTGCGGTGCCATAAACATGATAAGCGAACGGATGTCCCTTTTCAATTGTCGCATCGTACCTGATCTTTGGAGTAGCATAGTGTGCATGTTCAGAGAGACTAATCCGTTTAATGTAGGCCGTTAGTACCAGGTCATTCCACGACAGATCAGCCTGCTGGTCTTTAACCCAAACCATTCCGTCTTTTAATTCGATCCCGGAAGGCTGTGAAGACAGCATTTCGCCTGCTACATCTTTAAGCCTGCCGGCTATCGCATTGCAAGCCATCTCTACCGCCTTACCATTAAGGTCAGCCGT
>JBDTVF010000425.1:0-2648 GCA_040007325.1 Ginsengibacter sp.
TTTAAGCAAACTTATTTTTCGCCAATGAGCTTCCCCGCCTAATTCTAACGAAGTAGATTTTCCCCGCTGAAGTCCAATTATTATTCCTGTATTTCTCTGGTACAGTTTACGCCGTGATGTGTTTATGAAGTTTCGCTCGTTAGAAACACTCATTTGTGGAATTGAATATTTTGTATTAAAAGAAGTGTAAGCGAGTTGCGCCTCTGCCATTAACGAAGGAAATAGAAAAGCAATCAGTAATAATTTCATAATTAAGATTCGGTTAGTATGAATGCAAATGGCTTTCGAAACTAACTGAAATGCTTTTTATTGAGAAGTGGATTAACAACTCTTTATTATTTAAAGTCTGTAATAATCTATCAATCCGAAAAATTAGGAAAATAATTTTGCTTCTATTTTTGCGAGGTATGCGATAACGTTATAGTGATTTTTAAAGCTAAATTTTAGGTTGATAATCATTTAGTCCATCCCATTCCTTTTACATAAATGCTAAGGCTTGAATCTTTCACCGACAACGGAGGAAGCCAGAGGCCTATTCGTTTGCGGTTCCACCAAAAGCCCTTTGAATTATTCGGTTGTGCAAATGTGTAATTGTATAAGATAGCTCTTATAAATTGAGGAGGCTTTTCGGTGAAAGGATTGTTTGCGAAAAGACATGTAACATTCGGATCATTATGTAATAGTTTCCATACCAGGTTAAAAGTCCAAGTGTATTCATCTGGTGAACCCATAGATGCAAACCACATTTGCCAGTCTAAATGCAATTGGTACGGTGCAATTTGTGGCGGCCTCTTGTCAAGCGCAACAGGGAGGCCTTTGTAAATATAGGGCGTCCACTTACTGGTATCGGTAACAACTGCATCCATCGTTCCTTCAAATATCACATTAGCACGTTCCTGTCCTACGGTTCCGAACGCACCATAGGTATTTACTAATTCAAATGGATCAAATGAAGTATTCATGACCTGTTTTGAAGAGAGTAAATTAAGTGCAGGTTGTATACTCAAGAGAACTACAATACCAGTGATCACCCACACTGTAGCAATCATCGGTTTGGATACAATAGCATTTTGAGAAGCGAAGTCAACTTTTTTTGCAAGGACCTTAGGACCAATTTTCATCCAAAAGCCATCATCAAAACAGGCGAGTGCCGGAATAATCGTCAGCCAATTCAAAAATGAAAGATTACCACTTAAAATAATTGACAGTTGAAACAACACGATAATTACACCAGCAATGTGTCGCGCTATACGTGGCCAAAAAACAAATAGCGGAGCAAGCAGTTCCGCCAGGAAATTAAACCAAACCCCAATTTTCAAAATGCGGTGAGGTAAAAAGTTGAACCACCGGCTAAGTGGCCCCGGAATTGGCTGCGTTTCAAAATGATGATAAAGAGCAGTTCCATTTCGCCAAATTTCATCGCCTCGTATTTTTATTAAACCTGAGCCGAGCATAATGCGGAAATTCAGCCACCTGAATAAAACAATGATTGGAAACGGCGGCGGACGACGGGGAAACGGGCGCATATCAAGAAGAGGGCATAAAAAAATGGCGAGAAACCCTGTTTCCATTAACTGGATTTCCCAACCGTAACCATACCAATCCTGCCCTACGTGCACGATGGACATATAGAGAAACCAAAGCACTGCAAGCACAATTGCATTTGCATAACCGGCAGCCACAATCAATGACAGTATAAAACCAATCCATGAAACTATGAGTAAAGTATTGTCAGTATGCGAAAACCAAAAAATGGATGGAAGTCGTAAAAAGCCTGCGGTAACAGAGCCCAATGCATCTTTGACCTGGCTTAGAAAAATCCCTGCCGGCAACAAGCCATCGGAACCTATTAATGGAATGAGTTGGTTGATAGCTACAAGAAAAGCAACAGCATAAATAATTCCAAGTAAGCGCAGGATAAAAAAGCGTGTAAGCCAGTACGTTTGTTGTTTTTTTGTGCGGCCAATATGTGAGTCAATTTTCGTATTGGGATCATTCTCCATATCAACGTAATTGCAGCAATATCGATACCGTTTTTTTGATAACTTCTGCCTATTTAAAAGCGGTTAAAAAATAAAAGGTTTTATTGCCCAAATATTTTCCTAAAATAAACAGAGGATATTATTGAGTATTGTTGTGTTGCTTTTCTTATTGCTCTTTATTTGAAAAATAAAAATGGATTTTTGCAAAGGTCAATGCATAATCGACCAGTTTGAATGAAAGAAAAGTTTGACGCTATCGTGGTAGGTTCAGGTCCCAATGGGCTCGCCGCTGCTATTACCATGCAGCAGGCAGGACTTGCGGTGTTATTAATTGAAGGTAAGGATACTTTAGGGGGTGGCATGCGATCTGCTGAATTAACGCTCCCCGGATTCATTCACGATATATGCTCCGCCGTTCATCCTCTTGGGGAAGACTCCCCCGTTTTTAAACAATTGAATCTTGAGCAGTACGGACTTGAATATATCAAGGCGCCTTATGCAGTTGCACATCCGTTCGATGACGGTTCAGCCGTGGGAATACAATCTTCTTTGAGTGCAACAATTAATGAGATGGGGCCGGATGGTGAAAATTATAAAAAGCTATTCTCACATTTTGTTGAGGAATGGCCGGCACTTCGGTCCGCATTTGTAGGCCCGCTGCACTTA
>JBDTVF010000426.1:0-2610 GCA_040007325.1 Ginsengibacter sp.
CGGGTATGGCCGCCGATTTAAAAAACAACCGGCTTTTTGTTGCCTGCAGAGGTATTAATGAACTGGCAATATTAGACAGCAGATCAGGAAAAATAATTGCTTCACTACCTATTAGTGAAAAGGTTGATGGTGTTTACTTCGATGAAAGGAATAAGTATATTTTTTGCTCAGGCGGTGATGGTTTTGTAACGATAATAGTGCAGAAGTCAAAAAACGATTATGCAGTCCTGCAAAAACTTTCAACCAGGATAGGCGCTAAAACGATGGCTTTAGACAAGGGCACACATAATTTATATTTGACTACCGCAGATTTTGAAAAGGATAAAATAAAACCTAATTCATTTGCTTTATATATCTATGCACAGAAAGGATCTTTTTAAAATGATTAAGTGTTATCAATTTAAGAACTCAAGCTAACAGTAAAAACTTTTAAAGAAACGCAAAATAATAAAAACGTGAATGAATCGATTGTATATGCTATTTCTGCCAAACTGCATCCAAAGCTAATAGCCGCCCTTGCCGCTATCATCGCTTTAATGCCATTGGCCATAGCTGTTATAGGCGGATTTATTATCTCACTTCCGCTGCTGTTTATCGTGTTACCTTCCATGCGTAGATTGTTGATAACAATCATAGAAAGAAAGTAGTACCCGCAGAAATAGGTTCGGGCTATGAAAAAGATATTAGCTGATTATGACTTTGAGAAAATTATTCAAGGAAGATAATAGTAGAATATTTATTTAGCTTCATCCACTTTCAAAAGACTTCTTACCAATTCAATATTTCGTTCTCTTCCTTTCTTCAAAAGTGCTTTACAATAAGGCGTGAAATATTTATGGCATTCAAGCAATGACAGCGTTTTTTCCTCCCAGTGATCTACTGGAATATTCCTAAGTATGCATTCCTTTTTTAGTAATTGATCTGTCGTAAGAAATTCTTCAGTTCCAAGATTATAAGTGTCCGCATCGCAAACAATCTCCTCCAATACGGTTTTCGGATTCTCGAAAAGTTTTGTCGCACAAATGCAATCCTCAATCTTACCAATAATTTCCTTTGGAACTTTTTTTTCTTTTAGGAAAGTTTTCATAATTGCGACACTCCTGTCTTCGTGATCCTTCGGACCGCCCTCAAGCTGACCGGTATCATGAAACCAAGCCGCGACTAAAACAATAAATAATTCCGTATCGCTCAGTGAAAAATTAGCTGCTATTTCTCCTGCTCTCTTTACAACCTTTTGTGTATGATTAAGGTTGTGATATACCAAATTTATTCGCTGGTATTCGTGGAATAAATCTGTAACATAACTACGCACTTCATCTAACAACTTTTCTTGATTATCCATGTGTTTGATAAAGTTTATTGATCGCTGAAATTAATATTATTTGACAAGGCACGGTTGAATATTGAAACCGGGTATGTAGATCGCGGTCGTAGGTGGTCATGATCATCTGTTTGGAAAATAAAATCTTTTATAGCATTTCATTTTGGGATTTCTATCCGTCGTTCAATATTACTTTAAAAGACAGGCAACTATTTTAGTTGACAGAAGACAAAATAGCAATTCATTTTGTTCGAAATCTGTAGTTAAATACTTTTAAACAAAATTTATGACGAGCAAAAAACCGTCCCTTAGATTGCCGGATAATATTTGCTTATAAGAAGTTGTATCTGGATCTACAATTGAGATCGTACTGAAAATTTTATTTGCAGTTGTAATTCATCGCATCATTTGAGCTATCGGCATCCATAAAAATACCCGGTAATAATTGAGCTTATTGCAATGTTTTTTTTGAACTAACAGTCTTTGTTTTTTAACTTTAAAAAAAAATTACAATGGCTGATTTAATGAATGGCGAAAAAGCTGAACGCTGGCATCGGCGTGAGTTTGTAGGAACAATTGTTAAGGCAATTGGTGTGGCACCCTTACTTACAATGCCTCTTGGTGGCTTTGCCAATGAAAATCCGGGTCGCAATAGAAATTTTACTGTACAGGAAGTAATTGACTTGATACTTACATCTATTCCGGGCGCTCCTTTTTCAAAAACTGTCGACACTATTAAATCCGGAGATGCTTCCTGGCTGGTAACCGGTATTGTTACCACTATGTTCGCGACCGATGCAGTTATAGAACACGCTGTTAATCTCGGTGCTAATTTTATTATAGCCCACGAACCTACTTTTTACAATCACCTCGACGATGTGGCATGGCTTAAAGAAGATGAAGTGTATTTGCACAAGAAAAATTTATTGGAAAAAAATAAAATAGTGGTGTGGCGTTTTCATGACTACATTCATTCACATAAACCAGATGGCGTGCTTATGGGAGTAATCGATACTGTTGGATGGCATCAATATTATGATGAGAGCAATCCTGATATCCTCTCGCTTCCGGCTATTTCTTTAGGTGAATTGATAGGCCAATTAAAAAGCAAATTGGGGATTGAACATCTAAAGTTTATCGGCGACTCTTCACAACAGTGTAGAAAGATTGCCCTAATGCCCGGAGCTGCAGGAGGCACCTCTCAAATAAACCTGCTTAGGAAAGAAAAACCTGATGTACTTATTTGTGGTGAAATTAACGAGTGGGAAACTGCTGAATACATTCGGGAT
>JBDTVF010000427.1:0-2607 GCA_040007325.1 Ginsengibacter sp.
ATTGCTTCTTCATCTTTTGGCAATCCATCACTATCATCGCCTTCAAATACGGTCACATATAAATTCTCCTTAGGAATTTTATAAACTTCGGTAAGCAACTTCCAACTCCATGCAATAGCTTCTTTTTTAAAATAAGGTATTGGCTCGCCGACTGCGCTTCCAAAACTCCAATTGCCCAACATTTCAAACATGGTGTGGTGGTAAGTATCTACACCCACTTCTTCAAGATCGTTGTGTTTGCCACTTACACGAAGACATTTTTGCGTATCGGCCACACGTGAATGAGCTGCGGGCTTATTTCCAAGAAAATATTCTTTGAACTGGTTCATCCCTGCATTTGTAAAAAGCAGCGTTGGATCGTTCTTAATTACAATGGGCGCAGATGGAACAATGGTGTGTTGTTTTGATTGAAAAAAATCAAAAAATTGCCTTCTTATTTCCGCGCTTTGCAACATTCTGTTAAAGAATTTTAGGATTGAGTTTGAGGATTATCAGGCTATATTTGCCCGTTATAATCTGACTTGAAAACGGCAAAGGTATTTGGTTTGATCTCATTTACAAACAGCTTTATCTTCTGACAATTTTATTAATTCTCTCTCCTTCTTGATTTCTATCGGATGAAAAAAATAAAATATTATTACAACACCAATACACTACGCTACGAGAAGCTGGTTACACCATTACGAGTAAAATTGTTGCGTTTTTTTGGTTTCATCACGACAGCGTTGGTCACATCCTTTATATTGGTTTCTCTCGCATTTCGTTTTATTCCATCACCTCAGCTTAAGCTTGCAGAGGCACGCTATGAAAAAATGCGACAGAACTATGATATGCTTGTAAACCAGTCAAAAAATCTTCAGCAGAAAATGGCTTTGCTTGAGCAAAGAGATAACCAGGTGTACAGATCCATTTTTGAAGCAAATCCATTACCTGATAGTGCAAGGGCAAAAGTTACCGAGCGAAAAAATGAAGCTAGAAAAGTGGCTGCTATTAACGATGATGAGCTTGGCAACGAGTTAGCAAAAACGCTCAATAATGTTAGCGCAAGAATCACTTACCAGTTTGCGAGTTACAATGAAGTAGAAAAACTGATAAAGAACCAGGGCGAAAAACTTGCAAGCATTCCTGCTATTCAACCGGTAAGCAATCGCGATCTTGACAGGATCGCTTCCGGTTTTGGCATGAGAATTGACCCTGTATACGGAACTCCGAAAATGCATAAAGGCCTTGACTTTACTGCACCCCAGGGAACACCCGTTTATGCAACCGGAGATGGCGTCGTAGTGGAATCGGGATTTTCAGAAGACGGTTACGGCAACAAAGTGGTGATCAACCACGGATATGGCTATCAAACTTTATACGGCCATATGGTAAAAGTGAAAGCCAGGAACCGTCAGAAAGTAAAAAGAGGCGAGGTTATAGGTTGGGTAGGTAGCACCGGAAAAAGTACCGGCCCGCATTGTCACTATGAAGTTCATGTAAACGGCCAGGAAGTTGACCCGGTTTATTTTTTCTATAATGATCTCACTCCGGATCAGTTTGACAGGCTGTTGAAAATTGCATCAACAGGCAGTGCTAAAAGTCTTGATTAATGGCATTATCCCAAATAACTTTTCAGTTTGATGATTCCCAGGAGGGGAAAAATAAGCATGTAAAAGAATTAGTCCACGAGCTGGAGGCTCCCAAATCGAAGCGCGGAAGAAAAAGCCTGAAGGATATGAGCGCTAATCCGGGCCTGGTGGATATTCCGGACGACGAAACGCTTTTTAAAAAGCAGTATTATTCGATTGGCGATGTCGCAATCATGTTCAAAGAAAATACATCTTTGATACGCTACTGGGAAAATGAATTTGATATTCTTAAGCCAAAAAAAAATAAAAAAGGTGACCGGTTCTTCAGGCCCGAAGATGTGAAAAATCTTAAGATGATCTATCACCTGCTCAGGGAAAGAAAATATACTATTGAAGGCGCTAAAGAATTTTTAAAAAATAATAAGGCTGCCGGAGAGAGATATGAAATGATTGAATCATTGCAAAAAATTAAATTATTTTTATTGGAATTAAAGAACAATTTATAGCCGTACTATGAAACATTTCTTCTTAGCCATTTTTTCTTTAATGGCATTTACGTTTACTACCTATGCGCAGCAATATGAAGTTCTCAAAGACTCTGTTCAGCCGGGTGAAAAAATTCTAAAAGGCATAATTACAAAAAGCGACCTTGAGAATGATCCTGTATACAGCAAGTGGTATGCTGAAAGCCAAAAAATTTATCCTGTACCGAATGAAGCTGCCGTAAAAGGTATGGAGTTGAATAAAAACAATGTGAACATTGTGATCTTCGGTGGCACATGGTGTGAAGACACCCATTTTGTACTGCCTAAATTTTTTAAAATGCAGGAAGCAAGTGGCTTTCCTGAAGATCGGATTACCTTATACGGCGTGGACAGGTATAAAAAAACTACGGGTTCAATTGCTGAAGATTATCATGTGACTGGTGTACCCACGATCATTGTAATGAAAGATGGCAGAGAAGTAGGCAGGGTGGTAGACTATGGTAAAACCGGCAAATGGGACCAGGAGTTTGCTGATATTTTTAGCGAATAAA
>JBDTVF010000428.1:0-2602 GCA_040007325.1 Ginsengibacter sp.
CCGTAGTTCCATTATTATCAGGTATCAGCAACACATCATTTTGGCTTGCAAAAATTGGAGCCACTTGTTCTATTTGGGGAAAAACAGTTTTCAGTGCTTTGGGCATTGGAAAAGGAACGTCTTTTCCATAAGAAATATCTGCTGCATCTGCATGATGATATTCGGTTAACACACGATAGGTGCGATCTTTCTTTGAGTGAAAATTATCGAAGCTTGTTTGAAATTGTATGATAATAAAGATCATCATACAAACGGCAATACCAACAGCCAATCCGGCGATGTTGATAATAGTGTAATTCCTGTTACGGATCAAACTTCTGAATGCGGTTTTGAAATAGTTTTTAAACATAGAATTTGTTTATGTATTTAGCGCTTGCCATTATCATTGCGTTCTTAGCAGATCCACCGGATTTCTTTTTATTGCCTGCCAGATTTTTATTCCCGTAGTAAGCAATGCAATGCCAATCATCACAATAACAGAGATGATCATTGTTGATGTTGCTATACCATTATTAATTTTATAGATCTGGTTCAATAATAATTCCACCAATGACCATCCGGCGTAACATCCAAATGCAGTTCCTGCAAGAATGATCCAGAAATAGCCTTTATTTATAAGCAGGTAAATATCTTTGGGTTTTGCACCTACTACTTTTCTTAAAGCAATTTCACGCATCCGTTTTAAAATGGTAAGTGATATTAGTGCAAACAGCCCGGTTGCCGTGAGTAAGATTGTTATTAATGCGAGCCACGAAAATATTTTTGCAATAGCTGTACTTACACGATAACTCTCAGCAATCATTTGATCCTGGTAAAATGCATTGAATGGTTGTGATGGAAATAATTTTTTCCATGTGTTTTGGGTAGCATTGTATACACTTGTCAAATTACTTTTTTTAGCCTGGATGATGAGGCAGCGATAATTATCTTCCATTGTAAGTTTCATCAAAACAGGATCTGCAGGTTCAAACAGGCTTGCCGGATGAAAATCACTAAGCACACCCACAACAGAATAAGTGACGGTACCCACATGCACCTGTTTACCCAATGCATCTGAAGGATGCCAGCCATACATTGCCGCAAATTTCTCAGTTACCAAAATTGCATTGTCATAATCTCCCTGCAAGGCATTCTCAAATGATCTTCCCGCGGTCATTTTCAGATTCATTGTTTGCACATAATCTTTACCGACTTCAAGAAATTTTGTTTCCTTTTTTATTCCTTCCGATTCGGTCACCTCTTTCCTGTAATCAAAACCAATATGATTTTTTGTGCCAGCGAGTGCTGTTACCTGGGGCATCTTCGCCATTTCATTATTTAAGGCGTCATAAGAATTTTTGTCTTTTACATACACACCTATAATGTTATGCATATCGAAGCCAAAGTCAAAAGTGTTTTGAAATGCTGCGTTTTTTGCAAATGCAATACCACCAATAACTGCAATAAGCGAAACAGATATTTGCAAGCCCAACATTATCCGGGAGAATAAATTGGAGCCCCCGAATTTTATACTGCCGCGAAATATGCTCGATGGATTGAAACGGCTGATATAAAATGCAGGGTATGCACCTGCCAGTAAAGTTGTAAACACAAGCATTGCTGTAAGAAAAATCAGAAGATTCAAATCTCCCAGGTAATTTGCCTGCACATTTACATATACAAACATGTTGTTGAAAACTGGTAGCCACCAATAATTAAGAAGTGCTGACAACAGTATGGCAAAGAATACAATTACTGCACACTCCAATAGCATCTGTACAATTAACTGCTTGTAAGAACTGCCCATTACCTTACGCATGCCGATTTCTTTCAACCTGCGGTTGGACCGCGCAACCGTTGTATTCGAAAAATTCAAACAGGCACAAAGCAATATGAGTATGGCCGTATAGAACGCACCATAAGCAGCAGCATCTCCGGGGCGTTCGAATAAACTATTTGATCGCAGAACATTATTAAGCGATGCATTTTCACGTACCGTCATTAATTTAAATCCAGATGCTTTCCAATCTTCTCTTGCTTTATTCTGCACCGCCAAATAACGCTTCATCCCCCGCTCAACAGTTTGAACATCTGCCGGATTAGGGATTTTAAAATATGCGGCATCAAGTAAAAAACTCCAGTCGCCGTTGCCAACCTTTGTTCCGCTTTCCTGCATCATATTATCGAAGCGGGTTATAAAATCAAACTGTATAGTCGAATTCATCGGAGAGTTTTTCAAAACACCTTTTACAGTGAGTGGAAACTCGAATTTTTCTCCGGCATACAAAGTCAATGTTTTCCCAACGGGATCAAGGTTTCCAAAATATTTTTTTGCCATATTTTCCGTTATCAAAACAGCGCTCTTGTCATTCAAATCATTGTTGCCTTCAATGAGCGGGAAATTAAATAACGTAAAAAATGACGGGTCTGTAAAACTAACTGCCTCCGTAAAGGTTTCATCTTTACCTGACTTAATATTGACTAAACCCCTGTTAAGCATTGCTACGTCTGTAATTCCGGCGAAATCATTTTTAGCAGATTGTACGGCTGCCAGAGGGAAAGCTCCATACTCTCCTTCGCCCCCTTGTCTGTAAGTGAGCCCACGGTATACATGGTCAATATC
>JBDTVF010000429.1:0-2570 GCA_040007325.1 Ginsengibacter sp.
CGCCGGAGTTCCATCAGGGCTCAAGAATGTGAAAGAAAGTTATACAGGGAAATATTTATGAAAAACAATCGTATAACTATCTATACTTAAAATTCATTTAGTCCTCGACGTTCGAGGTAACTTCCTCTTATTAAAAGATCACTCACCAATCATTTAGTACCCATCACGAGAAATTATATAATGAGAGTTATGGTAGCAAGAAGGTTGTAACACCATTCATGCGGCGGGGTTTCACGGAAAATTTATTATGATTTGAAAATTGCTGTTGTGAAAAACCCGACGTGAATAAAAAAATAATTTTAATCAAAGAATGTCGGGTGCGGACACGTAGTTTGGGGTGAATTGTTTACTAAAGCTACCGGAATATGTAATTCATCGATAGGGTGTTTTCACCCTTTTTTTGTAATTTTTTTTCTAAACGGCGCAGTAAGTAAAAATCAATACAGTAAAAAAATCAGCTTAGCCTTTCCTTTCCAATAGGATTTTCACTGTATATTCTCCCGGAGATAATACTCTTCCGTGAAACTCTGATACATAAGTAAACATTGAATTATCGTAAAGCCAATCTTCCGCCCTGATTCATTTCCGCAACCCTCAGTTTGAGATCATTGTTTACCAAGTTGCTCTATATCGTCAAGGTCTCTGAATCTGCCTGCTGCTTTTTTTGCCTGTAACAAGTGATTAAGATGAATGAATATAATTTGCAAACCATCTTCATTATATAATTGAGACTGGTTGTGTGTTTCATTGAAGGCCAATCCTTTTACGGCAGTCATTATTTCGATTCTTACAGGTGGTACTCCTATACCCCAAACGTCGAATTCATTTCCTAAAAAAGCATTTTCCGTCATGTCAAATACCGGCATGCCAAAAAGTGTAAATGCTTTAACTAATTTTTGATAATTCTCTTTCGTTTTATTTACCCATATATCCATATCACCGGTACCACGAACATACCCATGTAAGATTACAGCCATACCTCCGACAAGTACGTATTCCACCTCATTATCATTAAGCGCTTTTATAAAGTCACGAAAATGTTCGTTGAAAATATTAGCCATTCGCGTGTTTGCGTTTTGTAAATACACTTTTATCAACAGGCGTTTGTGGAGTGGTACCGTAAAATTGATTTATAAGATAACATGCAGCCTCAAGTCTTTCGTTTAGCGTTTTATTTTTCCAGTAGCCATAATGGTTATCCGCTTCCAGGAGTGTCATTGCATGAAAAGATGTTTTATCCAGTGAGAATTTTTTTGAGTGATCCATAGAATAAAATTAACCAAAAGAAATATAGGATAGTTAGGCGGAAAGTTGCACAACAAGTATCAATGCTTACATCAACTTTGGGTAAAAGAAAGTTATACGGGAAAATATCTATAACTATTACCTCAACCGGTTACTTTCTTTAATCATCTTTGAGTCTTTATAAATACCTCTTGCGGCTAATATTAAAAACACGATTATTAGCAAGTGAAGTGCAGACCACAGGCTGAAGCTTCCTGCTGAATATTTATTTGTTTCACGGATATAAAGAAATATAAGTATGCATTCTGCGAGCAATGCAAAGAGTATAATTCGAAATTGCACACTTCGGTGTTTAAAAAGAAAGATGTTGATAATGACACCGGTTCCAAGTGCACTTGTTAGAATAAGAATTAAAAAGTTGTCAGTTGCCATCAGCACATGATAGGCATTATCCGCAGCCAGTGTGCCGCTATAAAATGAAAATTTTATGGTGAGAAAGGTTATTAGTGCTGCCAATATCATCCATATAGTTTGTACACGTTGTATCATGAAACTTTTTTTTGCTAAGGTTTATTATAATCAATCTAAATCAGGATAGAGCGGGAATTTTTCCATCAATTCTTTTACCTCGCTCTTTACTGATGCAATTATTTTTTCATCGTCAGCATTCATCAGCACCTTGTCCACCAAATCCACTACGGTTTCCATATCATTTTCCTTTAGTCCTCTTGTAGTTATTGCAGGCACTCCCACTCTCATTCCAGAAGTCACAAAAGGGCTTTTGTCATCAAAAGGCACTGCATTCTTATTCAAAGTTATGCTGGCTTTGTCTAAAGTTTCCTGCGCTTTTTTCCCCGTAATATTTTTATTGCGCAGGTCGATCAGCATAAGATGGTTATCTGTACCGCTACTTATAAGATCATAGCCTCTTGCATTAAAGGCTTTTGCCATTGCCTGCGCATTTACCTGGATCTGTTTGGCATACGAAGTAAAATCATCTGTAAGTATTTCTCCAAAGGCTACAGCCTTAGCTGCGATAACATGCTCAAGCGGCCCACCTTGCGTACCTGGGAAAACACCCATGTCCAACAAGTGGCTCATCATTCTTAAATTGCCTTTATTATCCTTTACTCCAAAAGGATTTTCAAAATCTTTTTTCATCAGGATAAGGCCGCCCCGTGGCCCACGCAATGTTTTGTGCGTAGTAGAGGTAACAAAATTACAATGCTCAAACGGTGAGTTCAAAAGCCCTTTTGCAATGAGCCCGGCCGGATGCGCCATATCGCAATAAACAAAAGCACCTATTTCATCGGCAACCTTTCTCA
>JBDTVF010000430.1:0-2565 GCA_040007325.1 Ginsengibacter sp.
TATTTATTCAGGGAATGTGATTTTGAGAATGGTGCTTTCCTGATGACGGGCACCGGCATTGTGCCTTCAAATGATTTTACATTGCAGGTAAATGATGAAATTGAAATCACGATTGATCATATTGGGACATTGAAAAATATTGTAGGTATTCAATAGTTGTGTTTCCCGCATTTTAAATCACCTGGAAGCCTAATGCATAAGGGTCATCTTCTTCATCGATAGTGATGGTATTATCACCATAAATTTTAGCCCATCCCTCGATAGATGGAATAATAGCCGTTTTTCCGCCAACCTCAGTTATACCTTCTACTTTCCCAATAAACTTCGAACCGATAATGCTTTCATGAATAAACAAATCTCCTTGCTTTAATTTTCCTTTCGCAAACCATTGAGCCATCCTTGCTGAGGTACCGGTACCGCATGGCGATCGGTCTATTGCTTTATCACCATAGAAAACTGCGTTTCTTGCAGTTGAATTTTTATCGATTATTTTTCCTGCCCAAAGTATATGCGAACACCCGTTGATAGAAGGATTTTCAGGGTGAATAAATTCATAATTTTCATTGATCCTTTTTCTCATAACCCTGCTCCAGCTTATTAACTGATCAGCAGTATAATTTTCAAGTCCTTTAAAATTTTCCTGTTCATCTACGATGGCATAAAAGTTTCCACCATAAGAAACATCGGCCTTTAGCGTGCCCAGGTCCGGGCATTCAACTTTTATATTTTCTGCTGCAAGGAATGATGCAACATTCGTGAGCTTCACCGAAGTTACTTTGTCACCTTCTTTTTTATATTCCGTGATCACAAGCCCTGCGGGTGCTTCCATGCGTACTATACCCGGTGTCTTTGGCTTGATCAATCCTTTTTCAATGGCTATTGTTATGGTGCCGATGGTTCCATGACCGCACATCGGGAGACAGCCACTTGTTTCAATAAATAATACAGCGACATCATTTTCTGTATCGTGAGGTGGGTAAAGAATACTCCCACTCATCATGTCGTGACCTCGTGGCTCAAACATTAATCCTTTTCGTATCCAATCAAATTCTTTTAAGAAATGCTGTCTCTTCTCGCTCATGTTTTTCCCTTGTAAATTAGGGCCGCCACCGGCAACGAGCCTTACCGGGTTACCACAAGTATGAGCATCTATGCAATGAAAAACATGTTTCATAAATTGTGACGGCATTTTTTAGAATAAGAAATGCGTTGGGGAAACTTGAAATTCTTTTTTCGAAGTCTTATATCTAAACCGGTTCTGAGGCGGCCTGTAGCGTTTTTCCTGCGCCAGAATATTTTTTAAGATCCAATCTTGATGCAATGCCATCATTGATGATCTTTAATATTCTTTTTCGTTCTTCGCCCGCCAATGTAAGTCTCGGGCCACGTACATTTTCTGAGCCGATCCCTTCCTGCGCAGCAGCAAGTTTAATGTATTGTACCAGCTTTGGATGAATATCTAATTCAAGTAAGGGCATGAACCAACGGTTTACCTCAGTTGCTTCTTTTATGCGTCCTGCTTTTACCAGATTATACACTGCCATTGTTTCTGCAGGAAAGGCGCATACAAGCCCTGCCACCCAGCCATCAGCGCCCATTAATAATTCCTCCATTGCAAGAGTGTCTACACCGCAAAGAATTTTCAACCGACTGCCAAACCGGTTTATCAAACGCGTTACATTAGTTACATCTCTTGTCGATTCTTTCACAGCTTGTATGTTCTTGCATTCAAGCAACTCTGCGAACATATCAGGCGTTACATCTATTTTATAATCTACCGGGTTGTTATAGATCATGATTGGCAAGCTTGTAGAGTTTGCCAGTTCCTTGAAATAAGTTACTGTTTCTCTTTCATCACTTTTATAACGCATCGGCGGTAATGCCATGATGCCTTTGCAACCCAATTCTTCAGCAAGGGCAGCTTGCTGAACTGCTTCACGTGTTGCCCCTTCCGCAATGTTGAGCACTATTGGTATTTTATCATTTACATGATTGATTGCAAACTTTACAAGTGTTGATTTTTCATCGATAGTCAATGTGCTTGCTTCGCCAAGTGATCCTCCTAAAATAAGCCCGTGAACACCTGCTTTCATTTGGGCATCCAGGTTCACCTTAAACATTTCGAGATCCAACGAATCATTGCTGGTAAATTGTGTTGTAAGCGCTGGGAATACGCCTTTCCATTCTAATGCCATAAATTTTTTTTATAAAATGTATTTGTATGAAATCAAACTTTGAACTTTAATGAGCGATACAAGTTTAGCTCTTTACTCTTATATACTTCTCAATATTTATCCTGTCTACTCCAATGTTTTCCACTTTCTCGATACCTTTTTGAACAAGGGTATCCCCGTTTATACGCACTTTAAATTCAAATGAATTTCCCTCCCATTGCCGGTCGCTGCAAAAGTCGAGATGTTCAGTATAAGCGCTGTCATTAAGGGTATAAGTTCCCCCGCCTGATGTGGAGGACGTAGCTGAATCTTTTATTTTACCAAGCTCGTGACTCAGGAAAGCGAAATGTGTTTTATTGATGATCTTAATAAATTCTTTGTCTTTAGTGTA
>JBDTVF010000431.1:0-2562 GCA_040007325.1 Ginsengibacter sp.
GACGCAGAAATATGGCATTCCTTTTTATCTCAAAGAGCTACCGGACCGGCTTACGGCAGCATCATTGCCAGTGGAGACCGGGCCAGAACGTTACATTATGTGAGCAACAATAACGAATGCAAAGATGGGGAAATGATATTAATGGATTTCGGTGCCAGCTATGGTAATTATGCCGCTGATCTTACGCGTACGATTCCAGTAAACGGAAAGTTCTCAAGAAGACAAAAGACTGTTTACAATGCATGCCTGCACCTCCATCAATATGCGGCGGGTATATTAAAGCCGGGAATTAGTATAGTTGATTATACCGACAAAATTGGCGATGAAGCCACCATAATTTTTCAGAAAATAGGTTTATTGAAAAAAACTGATATTAAGAACGAAGACCCTGATAATCGGGCATATAGAAAATATTTGTACCATGGTATTTCTCATCATTTAGGAATAGACGTACACGACGTTGGCACTCGCAATGAACCCGTAAAAGCAGGGATGGTGTTTACTATAGAGCCCGGCATTTATATTGAGCAAGAGCAAATGGGTGTGAGGATAGAAAACAATTTCTGGATTACAAAAAATGGAAACAAAGACTTAATGAAGAACATCCCGATAACTGTTGAGGAGATTGAAGGGATGATGAAAACCCCCTAACTCCTAAAGGGGAGTAAGGCAACCTCCTAAAAGCATTTTGAACTTTTTATTTATATGGCCAATAACGCTTCGGAAAATCTAAGTGATAAATATCCTCCTTCAGGGGTTAGGGGTATTAGGGGTTTAATCCCAAACATCTTCACGCTACTCAATTTGTTCTTTGGCTGTATGGCTGTAGTATTTGCTTTGCAAACCAATGCCGTGATCATTTATGTGAATGATGATTTCAGCAGTAGCTTTAACCTTCCGGAGAAACTCACATGGGCGGCCATTTGTATTATCATAGCTGCATGTATCGATTTTCTCGATGGGTTCGTGGCAAGACTACTTAAGGCAACAAGCACTCTTGGAAAAGAGCTGGACTCATTGAGCGATGTGGTGAGTTTTGGTGTGGCACCAGGAGTGATATTATACCAACTGCTTAAGTTTAGCTACGCACGTGAAGAAAATGGCCTTGACGTTTCTATTTTAGCTCTTGCGCCGGCATTTATACTAAGTTGTGCTGCGGCTTACCGCCTTGCTAAATTCAATCTTGATGAATCTCAAAGCCTGAGTTTTAAGGGTGTGCCGGTACCCGCTGTAGGACTATTGATAGCTTCCTTTCCGCTTATACTGCACTTTAATACTGTTGGCAGCATTAATAACCTGCTCATAAATAAATGGCTACTGTACGCATTAATTATTTTACTGAGCTACCTTATGGTTTCGGGGATTCGTATGATGGCTTTAAAGTTTCCTGATTATACTTTGAAAAATAATATGCCAAAGGTGATACTGCTTGCCATCGCTGTGCTAGCGGCCATTTTTTTGCATTGGCTTGCGGCACCCGTTATTTTTTTATTTTACATCATAATATCGTTATCAACTTCAAAAATTAAAACCCCATGAATTTTGTTGCAGAAATAAAAGTGATGCCACTTAAAGAATTGCTCGATCCGCAGGGAAAAGCCGTAATGGGTGGCCTTTCCAACCTTGGCATAAAAAAAATTGATGATGTAAGAATTGGTAAGCACATACAATTGCAAATTGATGCAAGCGATAAAAGTGACGCTAAAACCATTGCCGAAGAGGCTGCAAAAAAATTACTGGCCAACCCGGTAATGGAGGAATATACCATCTCAATTACATAATCAGCCGATTGGCTAATTAGATAATCAGCTAATTAAATGCTCTATATAGTTCCATCTCCAATTGGTAATCTTGCTGACATTACATTCCGGGCTATAGAGGTTCTCAAATCGGTAGATTTAATACTTGCAGAAGATACGCGTACTTCAGCTAAGCTGCTTCGTTATTATAACATCGAAAAGCCATCTACACCTTATCATCAGCATAATGAGCACAAAGTTTACAATCATCTTGTCGATCAATTAAGCACCGGTAAAACGATGGCATTACTTACAGATGCCGGCACTCCCGGTATAAGCGATCCTGCATTTCTGTTAGTAAGAGAATGCATAAAGCAGAAGATCAAAGTAGAATGTCTTCCAGGCGCGACTGCATTTGTACCCGCATTAGTCAATAGCGGCCTGCCAATCAATAGCTTTTGTTTCGAAGGTTTTCTACCACTGAAAAAAGGCAGGCAAACTTTTTTAAAAAGAATGGCTGAAGAAGAACGCACGATGGTATTTTATGAAAGCCCAATGCGGCTGGTAAAAACTTTAAAAGACTTTATTGAATATTTTGGTAATGACCGGCAATGTTCTGTAAGCCGGGAACTCACAAAAATATTTGAAGAAAATGTGAGAGGAACACTCCAGGAAGTTCATGATCATTTTAGCGAAAAAAATGTAAAAGGCGAGATTGTAATTGTTGTTTCCGGCAAGAAATAACCATTGAATATATATATTGCTCCGTTCGCTCAGTTTATCAACTTTGTTTTTTTGATAACTTCTATTTTACGATGTTTGC
>JBDTVF010000432.1:0-2562 GCA_040007325.1 Ginsengibacter sp.
ATGGTCTATATATTGCTGCGTATTAAAAGGAAGAAAGCTTTCGGCTCTTGCATAATCCTTAATGGATAAAGAATCCTGATCCTGCGCATTTGCCATCAATGCGAGAACAACGACAAATGCAGTTAGAAAAATTTTCATTGTAAAACTTTATATTTTTAATGAATGGAAATAGTAATGAATAGTCGCAAATTAAACCCTTTTAACCATAAGCTATTTCGTGATTCTCCTCTCATGCTGACTGATAAGAATATTCTGCTTTGAAAATATTCAACGTCAATTTTCATTACCTTGATATTTTAAAATGATCAAATGAAGATTTCGCTGTTAGCTATGTTTTTTGCTTTTGCCATGCTGAACTCATGTCATTCAGATAAGATCGCATCAGCGCCAAAAGAAAATAGTAAATGGGTTAGCCTCTTCGACGGAAAGACTCTTGATCACTGGATACCCAAAATAGCCGGGTATAAGCTGGGCCAAAATTTTGGTAATACCTTCCGCGTAGAAAAAGGTATTCTTAAAACCAGGTACGATGAATATGATGATGGATTTAATAAAAAATTTGGGGCGCTGTTTTACGATAAAAAATTTACAAATTTCAGGCTTCGTGTCCAGTATAGATTCATAGGTAATACGGCACCTGGTGGCCCGCCTTGGGGATACCGTGATGGAGGCATTCAATATTATTGCCAACCGCCTAAGACCATGAAAGTGGACCAACCTTTTCCTGTGTGCCTCGAGTATAATTTGCTTGGTGGGAATGGAAAGGAAGATCGTCCCAGCGGTGAAATTTGCGCATCCGGAATGACTATAGAAATTCACGGCAAGTTAAACACTTCTTATTGCACAACTCCTTTTGTAGAAAAAACTTTTAGTGGTAACAAGTGGGTTACTGCAGAAATTGATGTACGGGATGGAAAGATCATTCATTTTGTAAATGGGGAAAAAATAATTGAGTTTGAAAATCCCAGGTACATAGCCGCGAATGCTCTTGCAAAAAAATTTGTCATTAATGGTGATGACCGCGTAAGAGATGGCTACATTTCATTACAATCGAACAGTCATCCAATGGATTTCAGGAAAATTGAGATCATGGAATATTAATGATTTTTTTCATCTTTATACTTGCTTTCCTACAGGAACTTATTGAAAAACATCTTCACTGCTTTTAATAAATGATTGACGAAAAAATTTTCAACTTAGCACAAATCCTTTGGGACTATCATCACGTGAATCAAAAGCTTGAGAATTCTGATTGTATTCTTGCGCTTGGAAGCCACGACCTCCGCGTTGCAGACAGGGCTGCTGAACTTTATCTGCAAGGTTGGGCGCCGCTTTTAATCATGTCAGGGGGACTTGGAAATTTTACTAAAGAAATTTGGGATGTTTCAGAAGCGGATCAATTTGCACAAGTAGCAATTAGGAGAGGAGTACCCCCGGAAAATATTTTGATTGAAAATAAATCATCCAATACCGGTGAAAATATTTTATTTACACAACAATTATTGCAAAGCAAAGGAATAGATCCTGTAAGCTTTATTGTGGTTCAAAAACCATATATGGAGCGAAGATCTTTCGCGACTTTTAAAAAGCACTGGCCTGATAAAAAATTAATTGTTACCTCTCCGCAGCTTTCCCTTAGTGATTATCCTAATGATGAAATTCCTTTAGAAAAGGTGATTAATATTATGACAGGAGACTTGCAGCGAATAAGCATTTATCCATCGAAAGGCTTTCAAATTCGCCAGGAAATTCCAGATAAGGTTTGGGATGCATATAATCAATTGATCGCTGCCGGATACAACCAGCATCTTGTGAAAGATTAAGCCGCTAATTATTAAAAGAACACTTATTGCTGCTCTTCTAAACCAATTCTGTTTTACAGTGTTTATTTAAAAAGTTTATTATGATATCACCGAAGACTATTACGATCGCAGGAAAAAGCGAGCAACCACTAAACGTTAATCGCCTTGGCTATGGCACCATGCGCCTTACCGGCCCCGGCATTTATGGAGAACCACCTAACAGGCCTGAGGCTTTACAAATTTTGAAGAAAGCAATTGAAAGCGGTGTAAATTTTTTAGATACGGCAGACTATTACGGTGAGGATGTTACAAACAGGATAATCGCTGAAGCGCTTTATCCCTATCCTGACGTCCTTGTTATCTGCACTAAAGTTGGTGGCACCCGTAAGCCGGACAAGAGTTGGATAGCTTATAACAAACCTGAAAACCTTCGTGCAAGTATCGAGAATAATTTGCGGACACTTAAAATTGACCGTGTCTCGCTCGTGCACTTCAGGATGATACATGGCACGGAAACTATACTTGAGCAATCAATGGAAGCCATGTTTAAGATGCAACAGGAAGGAAAGATACTCCACGTGGGTGTTAGCAATGTCACTTCAGATGAATTACAAATGGCTTTGAAAATGGGAGAGATTGCGTCGGTTGAAAATATGTACGGTCATTCGCAAAGAATTACCCACAAGTCTGCGTATGGAGAGAATAAAGGCGGCGAAGAAGTGTTGGATATTTGCGAGGAAAATGAAATTCCGCTTATTCC
>JBDTVF010000433.1:0-2558 GCA_040007325.1 Ginsengibacter sp.
GCATTATAATTATCATAGGAGGTATGGTGCCATCGGCAATCGCTTTGTCTGCATACCGGTTTATTTCTCCAAATTGCAACCATCCTGTGTTATCGTCAGTATATCCATGAAGCAGGTAAACTACGGGATAACTTCTTTCAGATGTGCTGTAATCCGATGGCAGGTAGACTGTATAAGCAACATTTTTACCAAGAATGTTACTCTTAATATTTACCTGCTCAATAACTTTTCCATGGAGTTGCGCTGAAGCAATATTTAGCAGGCAAAGGCTCGTAATAACAATTAATGATTTCTTTAAAAGATTATGCATATCGTAAAATATTTAGGTGTAAATGTAACGGGCTATATTTAAAGAAAAAAAAACTATAGAACATTTTACACCAAACTAATCCACACATAAAGACAGGATAATAATCAACTATGAATGAAGACCTTTACGATATTATTGTGATAGGATGTGGCTCCGGGGGGCTGAGTGTTGGCCTGTTTATGGCGAAAGCAGGCTTCAAAACTTTAATGGTATCTAAAAGTGATCGCGATATTGGCGGCGATTGTTTGAATGATGGTTGCGTGCCAAGTAAAGCAATCATTCATGTGGCAAAAATTATAAGGAATGCAAAAGAGTCGGAAAATTTTGGATTGCAGGTGAACGGCAATGTTGATATAAAAAAAGTAGTTGACTATATATACGACCGGCAGGAAGACATAAGAAAGCATGAAAACGCTTCCTGGTTGCGTGAGCAAGGTGTTGATGTTGCTTTGGGTGATGCGCATTTTACAAGTAAAAATGAAATAGAAGTTGATGGAAAAAAATATAACGGACAAAAAATAGTAATTGCCACCGGTTCAAAACCCAGGAAACTTAAAGTGCCTGGAGTTAAAAATGTGACGTACTATGATAATGAAAGTATTTTTCATATCGACATGCTGCCTGGTAAATTACTCGTGATCGGCGGCGGCCCAATTGGCATAGAGATAGCACAAACAATGAGCAGGCTGGGAAGTAAGGTAACGGTAGTACATAAAGGTGAAATGATCCTGGAACATGATGAGAAAACCGTTGCTGCAATTTTATGCCAGCAATTAAGAAAAGAAGGAATAGAATTTTTATTCAAAGCGAGCGTCACAGAATTTACTTCTGCTAATGAAGCGAAAGTAAAGATAGAAAATCGGGAAGAGCTTACAGTAAACTTTGATGCTGTCTTTGTGGCGATTGGAAGGGAACTAAACCTTGAGACTTTGCAATTAAATAAGGCCGGCATTGAAGTAAAAGAAAAAGGTATAGTTATTGATAAATATTTGAGAACTACTAATAAAAATGTTTTCGTTTGTGGTGATGTGGCTGGTGATCTTAAGTTTTCTCATGCTGCAGAATTTCATGCACGAATCCTGCTAAATAATTTCTTTTCTCCGTTAAATAAAAAATTAAACGATGATCACATGTCGTGGGTTACATTTACTGATCCTGAACTGGCGACTTTTGGATTGAGTGAAAAGCAATTAAAGGAAAGAGGGGTTTCTTATGAAAAACTGGAGCAGGGTTTTGAAGACGATGACCGGGCCGTGGTTGATAATTTTCAATATGCAAAAATGATTTTGTTCATCCGCAAAAAAGGCTTTTTAAAGAAACAAAAGATACTCGGAGGTACAATGATAGCGCCCGGTGCCGGGGAACTGGTACAGGAATTAATTCTGGCAAACACAAAGGGTATTTCTATCAATGCAATATTTAATAAAATATATCCCTATCCTGTAGCGTCACGCATTAATCAAAAGATTGTTGTAGAGTATAAATCTCGAGGCCTAACCGAAAACATAAAAAAGCTATTACACTTTGCTTATAAAATTTTTAGCTGATGGAATGGTGGATTACGATAAAAGAATGGTTCCTGTCGCTTGGTGAAAAGTACCATGTGAATCCTTACATTTTTGGCGGAATTTATATTGGTGCTATTCCATTTTTCTTTCTTTGCCTGGGGTGGACCATTAAAAATATTCGACGGAAAAAATCTTTTGTATTACCCTTGTTGCTCACAGGTTTCTTTTTTGTTTCTGCCTATTTATACTTAATTATTGTCGGTAGAAATATTCCACTTTGGGTTTACGTATTTATAGCAGCACTGGTATTGTACGGCGCATTTTCTACAATAAAAAAGATCAGGGCAAAAGCGGGGGATTAAATAAAATTTACCATCCGATGTAATCAGGCGGCTTAACTCCTTTAAGCCTTAAGTAAACTATTATTTGACCAAGGTGATGGGACTGATGGTCGTGCATAAGAATAAGCATTTGCCTTCGCGACATAGGGCCTGCAAAAAAGGGAACGATTTCATCGAGTTGCTTTGCCTTGACGCTATTATGCGCCGCGAAACCCATATCATACGCATCGCTTAATACTTTCATGACATCAGCTTTTGTCTTTGCGGCAGTATCATTGCTTGTTTTATTTTTATCCTGGAACAAATAAGATGTGGAAAGCCATTGCATGTTTTGAGCAATGTGTAACAGTTGCTCCCTGAAACTCATTTCTTCGGGCACTGGCTTAAAATCGTAATACT
>JBDTVF010000434.1:0-2547 GCA_040007325.1 Ginsengibacter sp.
GTAAAAAATAAAATTCTTCAAAAGAAATTTTACCAGGAAAACCAGGTTCCTACAGCTGAGTTTTTAATAACCGAAAATAATGCTGAATTACAGGACCACGCCGCTTTTTTACCTGCAGTACATAAGGTAGCTCTGGGTGGTTACGATGGAAGAGGCGTAAAGATTTTAAAAACCAAAGAAGACCTATTAAAAGGATTCGACGAGCCTGCAATTCTTGAAAAAGAAGTTAAAATAAATAAAGAGATTTCAATCATTGTAGCTGCTAATGGAACCGGAGATGTTGCGATCTATCCGCCGGTTGATATGATTTTCAATAAAGATTTCAATTTATTAGAGTACCAGTTAAGCCCTGCGCAACTTGAAGAAAACATATTATGGAAAGCGGAAGCGATGGCGCTTACCGTTGTTAAAAATTTTAAAAGTGCCGGCATTTTCGCCGTAGAGATGTTTCTTGATATGGCTAACAATTTGCTTATAAACGAAGTTGCCCCGAGAGTTCACAACAGCGGTCACCACACTATTGAGGCAAATTATAGTTCACAATTTGATATGCTTTGGCGAATTATTCTTGGATATCCGCTGGGAAACACTGAGCACATCCTTCCTGCGGCTATTGTAAATCTCGTAGGAGAAGAAGGCCACAATGGAAAGGCAAAATACGATGGGATAATGCAGGTGCTGGAATTCGACAATGTCTTTGTGCACATTTATGGCAAAAAAGAAACAAGGCCCGGTCGTAAAATGGGACATGTAACTATTCTCAGTAACGAGCGCCAGGAATTAATACATACATCCAATAAAGTAAAAGCTACCCTTAAGGTTGTAAGCGAATAAATTGATTGCGAAGGTTTTTCTCAAATTTGCCGTCTTATATAAAGTTTTAATAATCAGGAAATCAACATAATGAAATTGAAGTACTGGAAAGTCTTTGCAGGGTTTATCTTTTTATCTTACATAAGCTCCTGCGGCAACACTTCTAAAGACCCTTCGCCATCTTCTAAAAAAGAAAATAAACCGAGGCCCGGTGCGTCACTTGGTGTTGAAGGATATGTTGTACAGCCTTCAGTTTTAAATTCGAGCATTGATGTGGCAGGAACGCTAATGCCATTTGAAGAAACTGAAATACACCCGGAGGTCGCCGGAAAAATTGTAATGCTTTCCATCAAAGAAGGGAGTGTTGTACGAAGGGGAACTTTACTTGCGAAGCTTTTTGACGGAGATCTTACAGCCCAGTTACACAAGCTAAATGTGCAGTTGGAAATTGCTAAAAAAACGAGGGAACGGCAAACCGATCTTTTAAAAATCGGCGGTATCAGCCAACAGGATTATGACTTGAGTGTATTAAATGTAAGTACCATTGAG
Organism: Ginsengibacter sp.; assembly: GCA_040007325.1. Lineage (GTDB taxonomy): Bacteria > Bacteroidota > Bacteroidia > Chitinophagales > Chitinophagaceae > Ginsengibacter. The sequence goes on from JBDTVF010000434.1 coordinate 1,363, forward strand.
GCAGATATGCAGGTACTAAATGCATCTATAAATAAAACGATTATCAGGGCACCTTTTGATGGAAAGATTGGCTTTAAGAATATAAGTATTGGTGCTTATGTGACACCAACAACTATAGTCACCACTATAAGGCAGATAAGTAAGTTAAAGCTTGAATTTTCAGTTCCGGAAAAATACACACCGAAAATTGCGATTGGCAACGTGATCAATTTTACTAACGAAACTTCAGATAAAAAGTATAGCGCTAAAATAGCTGCCACCGAATCAGGAATTACAGAAGACAACAGGAGCCTTAAGGTGCATGCAATTGTTGAAAATGTTGACAAAAATATCACAGCCGGCTCATTTGCAAAAGTGAATTTCGATATGGGCAATAATAACAACGCGATCATGATACCCACACAAGCGATAATTCCCGAGGCGCGGGATAAAAAAGTAATCATTTCAAAAGGTGGTGTAGCCCAGTTTAACGTAGTGAAAACAGGAGAAAGAGATTCAGCCCGCATCGAGATACTAAGTGGCCTTAATATTGGTGATACAGTCATCACCACAGGGTTATTGAATCTTAGGCCCGGCAGTAAAATAAACATTTCTTCATTTACAAAATAGAGTCTTGAATATCTCACACATCAGTTTACGGCGTCCCGTGTTTGCCATCGTGATGAACCTGGTAATCGTATTATTTGGTGTAATTGGTTTTAAGTTTTTGGGGGTTAGAGATTATCCCGCAATTGATCCGCCCAATATCTCCGTTCGAACTTCTTATTCCGGTGCAAACTCAGATATTATTGAATCGGAAATAACGGAGCCGCTTGAAAAAGCTATCAATGGTATTGCCGGTGTAAAAAATATTACATCATCAAGCAGCCAGGGAAGCAGCAACATTAATGTTGAATTTGAGCTAAGCTCAGATCTTGAAACTGCGGCTAATGATGTACGTGATAAGGTATCACAGGCAACGCGGCAGCTTCCACAGGATATAGATGCACCGCCGGTAATTTCGAAAGCTGACGCCAGTGCCCAGCCAATTATTGCCCTTACAGTGCAAAGCAATATTCGTAATCTCCTGGATGTTACAGAATATGCAGAAAATAATATTGTTGAAAGATTACAAACTATTCCGGGTGTAAGTTCTATATCCGTTTGGGGCGAAAAGAGATATGCCATGCGGCTGTGGTTTAAGCC
>JBDTVF010000435.1:0-2529 GCA_040007325.1 Ginsengibacter sp.
TTTACCGTTGGAAAAGACCGCGAGCTCGATATGTACCTGGCTCCGTTCGATGTGTTAGGTTCACTTGCGCACGTCAGAATGCTGCGTTCAATTGACCTCCTGACGCATGACGATTTTGACAAATTAAAAAAGGGACTTACGGATATTTACAACGATATAATTGATGGCAAATTTTTCCTGGAACGTGGCGTAGAAGATGTTCATTCACAAGTAGAGCTTCTTTTAACAAATAATCTGGGCGACACAGGTAAAAAAATTCATAGTGCGAGATCAAGGAATGACCAGGTGTTACTGGACATTAAACTTTACCTGCGGCGTGAAATTGAAGATCTTGTACAGGAAGTGAATACTTTTTTTTCATTGTTGCTGAGTCAAAGTGAGAAGTACAAAGACCATCTCATGCCCGGTTACACGCACCTGCAGTTAGCAATGCCATCTTCTTTTGGTCTTTGGTTTGGCGCCTACGCTGAAAGCCTTGCCGATGACCTGATTGCTTTGCATGCCGCATGGGAAATAGTGAATAAAAATCCGCTCGGCTCTGCAGCAGGCTTCGGCTCATCGTTCCCGATAGACAGGGAGCTTACAACAGAACTATTGGGCTTTGATGATCTCAACTATAATGTGGTGTATGCACAAATGGGTCGTGGTAAAACCGAGCGAATAGTGGCCCAGGCCCTCGCTAATATTGCTGCTACTTTGGCTAGAATGAGTATGGATGCGTGCCTTTACCTCAACCAGAATTTTGATTTCATTTCATTTCCTGAAGAGCTCACTACCGGGAGCAGTATTATGCCTCATAAAAAAAATCCGGATGTATTTGAATTAATACGTGGTCATTGTAACCGCATCCAGGCATTGCCAAATGAAATTATGTTGATGGCTGCAAATCTTCCATCTGGCTATCACCGGGATTTTCAATTGCTGAAAGAACATATTATTCCGGCATTTGAAAATTTGCATTCGTGCCTGGTAATGGCATACAAGATGATTGAAAATATTGAAGTGAAAGAGAACCTTTTGGAGGATGAAAAGTATAAATATCTTTTCACGGTAGAAGAGATGAATAAACTGGTGCTTGAGGGTATGCCACTAAGAGACGCTTACAAAAAGGTTGCAGAAGATATACAGGAAGGGAAGTTTACTTACGATCCTCACATCAATCATACACATGCAGGCTCAATCGGCAATCTGCAAACACAAGCAATCACAGACAATATGAAGAAGGTGACAGCCCGCTTCAATTTTGCAAAAGTGAATGATGCTTTACAAAAATTATTGGAGTAAATTGCCAATCAGGGTGAAAGGCAGAAGGTTGAAGGTGAAAGGCCGGAAGGGTGTTGGGTTTCCCTAAACCCTATACCTTAAACCACATACCTTTAAACCATCAGAAACAGTAGAATAATAGTATGGACGAACAAATAAAAAAGAGGATTGCAATTTTTGGCTCAACAGGTTCCATTGGTACGCAGGCTTTAGAGGTAATAGAGGCGAATCCTGATTTATTTGAAGTAGAAATTTTAACAGCGCAGAATAATGATGAGCTGTTAATAAAGCAGGCTTTAAAATTTCAGCCCAATGCTGTTGTCATTGGCGACGAAAAAAAATACGAAAAAGTTAAGTCGGCTTTAAGTTCAAGCGACACGAAAGTTTTTTGCGGCGCAGCGGCCCTCGAGGAGGTCGCAGATTTTGATACCTATGACATGATGATAGCTGCCATAGTTGGCTTTGCAGGTCTTCTGCCTACACTAAAGGCTGTTGGAAAAGGAAAAGCTATAGCACTTGCTAACAAAGAAACGCTGGTGGTTGCCGGAGATATTGTAATGCAAAAAGCTTTAGAGAACCGTGCACCAATTATTCCGGTAGACAGCGAGCATTCGGCTATCTTCCAATGTCTCGTTGGGGAAACCAGGAATAAGATCGAAAAGGTGATTTTAACCGCCAGCGGCGGGCCGTTCCTTGGTAAAAAACCCAATTTTCTTGTAAATGTAAAAAGAGATCATGCGTTGCAGCATCCCAACTGGAGTATGGGGGCAAAGGTGACTATCGATTCTGCGACGTTGATGAATAAGGGCCTGGAAATGATTGAGGCGAAATGGCTTTTTAATTTATTACCGAGCCAGGTAGAAGTAGTTATCCATCCCCAAAGTATTATCCATAGCATGGTGCAGTTTGAAGATGGAAGCGTGAAAGCACAAATGGGCTTGCCTGATATGAAATTGCCGATACAATATGCCCTTGCATTTCCCTACAGGATTGCTAATGATAGCAAACGGGCCAATTTTCGGAAAATTCCTAACCTGAATTTTGAAGAACCGGATATAAAAACCTTTCGCAACTTATTACTGGCTACTATCGCTTTGGAGAAAGGCGGCAACCTGCCTTGTGTTCTCAATGCGGCCAATGAAATTGCAGTATGGGCATTTCTAAATAATCGTATTGGTTTCCTGGATATGACTGCTGTAGTGGAGAAAACGATGGATAAAATAAACTTTATAGAAAAGCCAAATCTTACAGAATATTTTGAAAGCG
>JBDTVF010000436.1:0-2521 GCA_040007325.1 Ginsengibacter sp.
TAAAACTGTTGCAATCCCAGAAATTGGCAATCCATTTTTGATTTGAATCAAGACCAGTTCCTGTTGACATTACATCAATGGCCATTTTATAAAAAGCGCTTGCAGAGTCTTTACTAAAAGCTGGCAATCCTGGCGGAGGAAACATATTAGCAGAATCCATTACCACCGGCCGCATCGTTTTCCACATGGGCTCTACTGCGTCAAAATAACCCGGAGGCGTAGGCGACCAATGTCCTTCTTCGCCGGATAAAGTAAAACGCGAGCCACGTGTTTGAGCATAGTTGTCTTTCTTACTCCAGGAAATCACAGAGTCTGCAACCTGCTCTCCATACTTTACGGAGTTATCGAAAAGATCGTCAGGCATTCCTGAATTTTGCGCCAGGAGCTTTACTGAATCAATGATATTTTTTACTGTATCATCAGAAAAAGTAAACTGCTTACCCACCTTGGTCATTGCAATAATTGATGCAAAAGGAAAATCTATCTTCGCATCCTTTGGCGGTTCAGGAATGTTTTGTAGGCCATTTACTTTACCCTCCAGCGTTTTGTAGTGCTTGCCTTCTTTAGCTAACACTTCATAAGCTGCAAGATTAGAATAGGCGAAAATTCGCGAAGCAACGGGTGGCGTGAATATGTCATAGATGATAACATAATTCAGCTTGTGCATTACCTCGGCATACAAATAAGGGTCATGCATCACCTTAGTGTAATCATGGTTTTTTTGCTTGCATGAAGAATAAAGAACAAGCGAGAACATCGCTATTAGCAACAGATAAAAGGCAGGTTTCTTTTTCATTTTTTCAAAAATTTGTAAAGCTTCTTTAATAATTAAATTAATATCGATATTGGTCAAAATGGCCAATACGATATTTTATCATTTTTGTAATCATATTTCAACTTAATACTGTCCAATACAACATCTCCACGCTGATACCTTGTTCTGTAGCCAACATTCACCGTTACGCTGATAATTGACTCAGGGTGTTTTGATGCACGAATCACAGAGTCAAGGTTCTTTCTATTTTCAACTGAATCAAAATGATTTTTTGAAAAATGATCATAAACAAACCTGTAATCATTTATGTGATCAGACACCCGCTTCACTACCACTTTGGCATCAACTACTTCGTACGGTTTTGGGTCGTTCATTTTTGGAATAACCGTCGTCTTCATAAAATCTTTTGCAAGATTTTCCACATGCGCTGTATCGATACTGTCGGGGCTATGCCCATCGCATCCAAAAAGTATAGCAGAAATGATCAGTAACTTCTTCATCTGCCCGATTGATTAAGATTAGAAATAGTTTCCCTAAGAGCCGGTCTGTTGTGCCTTTCAAAAAATAAATTAGTCCAGGAGCTAAATCTTATTCCTGCGGTATGGGGAGCAATATTAAGTGCAAACCATAAAGCGAGCAAAGTGCCGTAGCTGCCTCCGCGCTCTATCCATTCAAACAAACCATAGTGAGGATAAAATATTTCGCTGAGAACCTTCCAGCAGAAGATCATCAAGACAATAGACCGCACCGGCCGGATGACTATTGCAAATGCCGCGACAATCTCAAACAACCCGATAGCCTGGGCGGTAGTGCCTGGATTAGCAAAGCCCAGTGAGCGGTATATATCTAAGAATGTCTTTTTTTCTATAAGATTCAGCCAGCCATGCCCGGCAATGAGTAAGAACGTTATAACTCTCAGGCAAAGGACTAATCTTTCCATCGTCCTGGTATCGGTTTGGATGTTATCACGCACTGGTATAAATAAACTTTTTACCGATGGAATTTTTAGACCTGCAAAAACCAGGAAGGCAAGTGGCGCTCCGAAATTTCCTGCGCGCTCGATAAACTCAGCAAATGGTTCGCCCGATAAAGGCCGCAACAGTGCGGTAACAGTACCCCAGATCACCAGCCACGCAAATACGGCACGAACAGGATAAAACAGTATGGCTAGCCCGAGCAAAAGATCTATCACTCCCACCAACGGCATTAGCTGCCATGCAGTGTCACTATGAATTCCAAAAACACCAAAATAATTTACCCATATCGGCTTCGTTATGATGCCGAATACTCCGTGCCCGATGAAACACATTGCTGATGCAATTCGCAACGTGAAATATATTTTTTGTTCAGTTAATAGTTTCAATTGTAAATCGATTTACTTGTAGTACGGTGATGTTTATAAAAATTAAGCGTCTAAATTTTCATGTAATTAGTTCAATTCACGTAACTGTTATGTGCATTTTTCAAAGCCTGTAAGACTGCCTAAGCAGTTTGATTGCTAAACTTTACCCACCAGTATCGGTTGTACTTTTTAAATAGTGTACAAACCAAATGAATTGAAAAGCGGAATTAGGCTACAAGTAAATCGGGAGGCTGCTCCGGGGAAACGTGAGGAGAAGAGAGTAAATCCTGCCCAACATAAATACCAAAAGATTGAGTTGTATTTATACTAACAAGAAAGGAATTTAAAAAATTTGGCTCTTCACAATCTCCAACCATTTTCTTGAAAACTACTGTTTTCGAATT
>JBDTVF010000437.1:0-2519 GCA_040007325.1 Ginsengibacter sp.
CTTTTTTGACCACCCATTTTTTATTTGGGAGTGCAAAAGTAAGTGCCTTTATTTCCACCACCAAATATTTCTTAAAAACTTTTTGAAATTTATTGTGTGGGATGATTTTTTTGAGAAGAACTAATGCTTTTTTTCAAAAGCGGATTGCGAAGATAGTATGCTATAACCTTTCCTTCCAAAATAATTTGAAGATATTTTGTTAACATATGCAGAACCCCTTGTCAAGACTGCATTTGAATGCTCTATTATTTTAGCGAGTATTTTTTCTCAACAAGTGAAGATCAAAAAAGGATTGTATCTCAAATAAATGTATAGTTAACACTAATTAAAAACAGTCCTTGCGGAGGTACTGAAAAGTCAGCATTACCACAATCTTTGGATTCAATAATTTCTTTGAATTTGCTTACCGAAATTTTACCTGAACCTACACGAAGCATGGTGCCCACAAGCCCGCGCACCATCCCTCTTAAAAATCTATTCCCTTTTACATTGTATACCAAAAGTTCATTAGAGCAGGCCCATTCGCTTTGCTTAAGTGAGCACGTAAAATTATTTACCTGTGTATTTCTTTTGGAAAAAGAAGTGAAATCATTTGCATTTAAAATAATAGCCGCTGCTTCTTTAAGTTGGTTGACATCAATTCTATAAGGATAAAAAAAAGCCCGGTCCCTGAGAAACGGATCTTTGCTTTGATAAATGCGATATTGATATTCCCGACTTGTGGCATCGAAACGTGAATGGGCATCGTTCTTAACCTTTATAATATTACGTACTACAATATCCCATGGCAATAACGAATTCAAAGAGTACAACTGCTTAGGTCTGTTGCCGGCATTGTTCCTTCCATCATTAGCTTCCGGCATCAACTCTTCATCGCAATCAAAATGAAAGTAATTCTGTAATGCATGCACACCTGCATCGGTACGGGAAGCACCTGTAAGAGAAAACTCTTTTCTAAAGCATACCTCCAATGCCTCCTCCAGCGCTGACTGAATGGTACGGGCATTTCTTTGAACCTGGAGACCCGAGTACCGGGCACCGTTATATGAAACCTCTATAAAGTATCGTGGCATTAACAGGTAGAAGATTTATAAAACTCATTTATGGATCATTGCCCTAAATTTATTTACATAAAATGGATCCTTTAGTTGAGATTGAAGTGTGTGATATTGACTAGAATCAGAAGTAAACGCATAAGCAGATTCAAAAAACTGAAACCTGCCTTCATCAGTTAAAAACAATAGAGAAAGATTTTTTATTTGCTCGGTGCTATAACATTGAAGCTTAAAATACTTTTTTGAAACTTTAACCATATCATCCTTATTATTTTCAGCGGCGATTTTATTTCGCAATTTTAAAAAATCTTCGTTAGTCGCAAACTCCCTGCAATCGGAATTGGTAGAAGACGAATTAACCACCTTCGGCATTTCTGTCGCAGGCGTCGCCTGCTTTTTAATTTCTTCTCCCGTTATATCAAGCGTTGCTGGTGGCCCTGATTGTTCTGATGCAGAATCATTCGCACTGCCCGGTGAATTATCCCTTACCGGGATTGAATCTGATTCCTTTTTGAGTTCTACCGGTGTGATTGCTATGGCATCATTATTTTTTTCAATCGAATCTCGTATCGCCCCCGTCGCGGTATCAGTTGTATGGCTTTGGGTTGCACTATCGCTCTTAGTAATATACCCGGTCGTAAGAGGTTTTTGTATAGAAGTTGTATCTACAGGCATAAAAATTCTTATAGTATCTGAATAGGCATCACTTTTATCTACATAAACCATTTCAACACCATCCTTTTCCTTTTTTTGTAATGTCCGCACGATACCCGAGCTTATTACCGGTTGCGGGGTTTCGACTACCACCTGTGTGGTATCACGCATAACAACCAATGTGTCTCGAGCATTCAAGGCATTTTCTTTAACGGCTTCCGTAGTATCCGGAACTTTTATTTGAGCTGTATTGTTTTCGGTGACAGTATCTGCCGGTTTTACCGAAGGGCTGTCCGGTACGGAATTAATTACGGAAGGTTGTTGTTTTTCTAATAGAGAGGAATCTTTTACAACGCTTGCCAACATCCTTGAAAAAGGATCATCCTCCAACGTTTTTACGGAAGAAGGAGCATTGGCATTTTCGCCCATTACAAGCGCAAAAGATTGCAGGTTAAAAAGTCCCCAACCTTTTTCCCCAAAATTTTTCAGAAGAAACCCTTTGTTCTCTTTATCTAATGATACCTTAAAGCTTTCTTCAGGAAATTCTTTTTTCGGAAAACCAACTGATATTGTATAATCTCCCTCTGACATCTTTGGCAGAATCAAATAACCGGCCGGCGAAGAACTGGTGACCTTATTATCCAGCTTCACATAAAACGGCTGGCCATTTTCAGTTTGCAAATAAACAAAATGAACTTGCTGCGCCTTTGCAAAAAAAGAGAAAGTGGCTAAAACCAGCACGGAAACTAAGCGATTCAATATCATACCTCGCAAATCTATTTAATTAAGTAAACAATTCTACCTTCTATC
>JBDTVF010000438.1:0-2501 GCA_040007325.1 Ginsengibacter sp.
ATATATCTTTTTCTTCTCTGTTTGTTTTTGAATGCTCTTATAAATTTGGTTGGTAAATGAACTATCAACAATGCCTGGATTCCGCCTGGCAAGATCATTTTCAATAAAAATTTGCCGTTTCTGAGTAAGTTGGGTCAATGCCTTGTTTAAACTATCACGAAGAGCAATCCTGTTTTCCACGAATTTTTTCATTTGTTCTGTCGTCATTCCTTTCATTGACTCCGGCAGTTCTTCCTTTTTAATAGATTCCAGGTCAACTGATTTCAAGCGATAACTTTCCAGCAATTCTTTGTTCCCGTAATAAACGTCTTTAGCCACTTTGGAAGAATTGTATTCGGCCCTTTGGGCTTTTATGTTGGCCCTTGACGCCCCGGAAATAATTTTGCTTTTAGCAATTTTTTCTGAAGAAATGGCCTTTTCAGATTCATTACCATAATATAGCCTGTTATCATCGAGCTGATCTGAAATGTTTGCAATCTTCTCATCATAAGGAGTATTTATTACAATATCATTAGCATCCATATTTACTTGTGTATAACTACCCTGGCTATACGCTGCAATTTCGCGCCAGATACGTTTAGCCTGCTCATCATTACCCATTAGTATAGTATTAAGTACAATGTCTTTTTGTCTAGCCTCTGTGCAGGTTACAGGATATTTAACATCGTTACCGTAATCCATATGCGGGGGACAATCGCCCACAAGGAATATCGTTTTGTAGGTTTGGATTGAGCTATCCCACCGAAACTTGTTTACGGCTTCATTCAGTCCCTGGTTAACGCTTTCGGGGCTGTCTCCTCCACCATCAGCATCTATTTGCATGAGCTTTTCATAAACTTCATCGAGATCGTCCGAAAGCTCTACGTGTTTTGTAATAAAAGCGTCGCCCCTGTCTCGATAGAACAACAGGCCAATTTCAATTTTCGGCGCAGGATCAGCCTGGGCAAGACTACCAGCTATGGACCATATTTTTTCTTTTGCAGCACCTATGAGCCCGCTCATACTGCCAGTGGCGTCTAGCGCAAACACTACCTGTATTTTCGAACCTGAAGAAATTGAATCTTTGGGTTTTAGTACTGGTTTATCTGACACACGACTTTTCGTTTGAGCTGATGAATGATGGGCCCGGCGATAAAATGAAAAAAATAAAAGGGATAATAAAATGGGTAGTAAAAAGCTGTTTGTTCTGGTCATGGCGTTAAATTTTAAAAGGAAAATTTTTACTATGATGCCGGGAGACATCATTTTCCAGAAAATAAATTGTTAAGAAAAGAATAAAGAAGAATCGTTCGTAATAAAGACCCGGTGGGGGGTGAATGATCTTTAAATCTGTGAAAATTCTTTTCTTTAAAAGAGAATATATACATTAGCAAATGCCTTATTAGTACAAACTCTAACTGCTTAAATAGTATGATCGGGAAAATTATTTTTTTGTTATCCATACCGCTTGTGGCTTTAGCTTTCAGCACCCGGGCCCAGTTTGCTGATTCTTTAAAGATTGATTTGGGAACAATAGGTACAATCGCTTCAAAAGATTACCAGCCTCTATGGATGGTCTCTAATAAATTCGGAACTATAGCAGATCGGAAATCTGATCTCTCAACCAATATAAGGCTGGCAAATTTTCACTGGCTGGGCAAAAAGCCTGGCACCAGTTCAGACTCCGCCCGTCAAAAGTTTTACATCAGCTATGGCTTAAGCGTTTATAATAACCAACATTTTGGCGAAACATTTATAGAAGAAGGCTATGTAAAGGCCGGCTATAAAAAATGGCAGTTAAGAGCGGGCCGCTATGAAGAAACTACCGGAGATATTGATCACAATCTTTCATCAGGTTCGTTAGGCGTAAGTGGTAATGCCTTGCCAATACCCAAAATTGGTATAGCAGTAATTGATTATATACCTGTGCCTTTTACCAACGGCTTTGTAAGTTTTAAAGGCCAGTTGAGCCATGGGTGGTTTGGCAACAACAGGTATATGAAAGATGCTTACTATCACGAGAAAATTTTTTATGTACAATTAGGCAAAAAGAAACTTAAGCTGTATGGTGGGGTGCAACATTTTGCAGAGTGGGGAGGAAGAAGAGGAAATCTGCAACTTGACAGATCGCTAAAAGGCTTTTTTGATGTTTTGTTTGTAAGGGCAGCAGATGATGGAAGTGTGGGCACAAGCACAAACGGAACGCTGCCTAACAGGCCCGGCGACCAGAGAGGCCTTTTGGAGGCAGGCTTTAAATGGGAGAACGATAAGATTATTATAAATGGGTATAACCAAACGCCTTTTGAAACAGGCCGTGATGTTGATATACGAAACGTTGACCGGCTTATAGGTTTAAGCTTCGCATCGAAAAAACCGAATAGTGTTTTAAAGAAAGTTGTTGTTGAATTATTAGATACGAAAAACATGCTGAGCTTTGTAGAGCCATCAGACAGGCAAAGTTTTTATAACAACGGATTTTATAAAACCGGGTGGGAATACCAGGATAAGATCATCGGCACGCC